>NZ_CP045997.1:8829486-9150875 GCF_010233585.1 Spirosoma endbachense | reverse complement strand
CAGCCCAGGTGATTCCCGCCAATGGGGTGCTTGTGAGCACCCTGGCCAGTCCGGGGGTTGCCACCACGTACACGGTGCGGGTTTATAACCAGTCAGGATGTTACACCGACATGACCGTATTATTGATGCCAACGGTGTGCGGCTGTCCAGCGGAAATCTGTGTGCCGTTCATTTTACAGCAAACGAAACGGCCTCAGCGAATCGGCGATCCGATCCGCTAACACGTGAAATCCACTTGCAAGCTTTTACTACTTGCTAGTTGCATAGTAAGCCGGGATTACAATCGTTTAGTATAATCACCACTTATTGAGTCAATAATGGGTGATTATACTTAAACCAGACCGCACTCATTCAATACAAACAGCTCGTTTTTTACGCCAAAATCTATGGATTCATTGATTCCTTTTTTAAATGCGCTGGACTCATTCACTAATCTTCAACAGGCTGTACTTCGTTCGCTGGAAGAAGACAAGAAGAAGGCTACTTTGATCTGTTCGCTTGTGGGTTTAAGTTACAATAGCATTAAGCTCCGTTATAGAAATCCACTTCTCTGGCGAATAAACGAAATTCGCCTATTGGCCAATCATTATCAGTTACCAACAACTGCCTTTACACAGTTTTACAGCAATTTACCCCTGTTAATTACGCTTTTGAATGGCGTATCAAATTCGCAACGAAGACAGTTCTCTCGCATGTGCGGACTAAAAATCAACCAGTTATCCAACCGTTTAGAAATGGATTGGTCTGTCAGCGACGTACTCAGACTCCGGCAAGGTCTTACACAATTGGTAAATAATAGTCAGTAGTTAGGTTCTTGTTTAGCTCCGATGGCCTGGCATCTCAATCATTAAATTGAGGTGATTGAATACATAGTCATACAACGAATATGTAAACACTGATTCTTCTAGAGTCAGTGTTTTTTGTTGACGCAGCAATGAATAAGTACCATCTCCCTAACTACCATTTAGTCATTGTTTTTTTGCGTTCCGGGCGAATCGATTGGCGGAAGCACATAGTCAGATTGTACAATAACCTCATCGCCAGTAATACGGCTTTTTAATTTTTCACGCTCTGTGTTTCGTCAGCAACCAGTGTTTTAGTTAACCAATCGGCCGCAATGGAGAGCTGATTCTGTCCATACACAATTTCCTGGCTTAGCGCTTACCCTTCCGAAAAAATTGGTGTTACTGTGAAGTCCGGGTCAGTATTGGTATAATTATTGTTAAGCCACCGTGTGCGCTAATCCAGACAGATATGGCCTGCTTCAGGTTACAATAATCTTAGGGTTGGGTGTTGGCTGTAGTAAAATCTCCTACGCAACCCTTGCAGCCAGTAAACAAATATTATGCTCATTTGGGGAGTGATAAGCAGCATTTCGGCCAGTCTGAAAACTGGTATTGAGGCTAATCCTGGTATTCTGGCAGAAAGTCCATATCAGTTTCCTTCCAGGTTAGGTTCGTTGGGCAGGCATACCTGTCAACAGATTTTTAGTCGCATTAACTGAATTTAGGCTTTTCGCTCGGAGCCGTGCCACGGTTAGTAAGCACAGATTAGAAACTATGGCACGGCTCCGAGCGAAAAGCCTGGACATAAATGTCATCAGATTCCATCTTCCGCGTCAACTGCAGAGTAAGTCAGTCTTTGAATCAGGCGTTTGAATCAACGGTAACTAAGTCGTTATAATCCGGTAATTGATTTTCATGACCAAGAGATCAACAATCTGACTGGACGTCGAAAACTCAGCTCTAATTTTCTATTCGTGGTGTTTATAGCGACTCTTTCCCCTGGTAGAACGACAAAAAAATTCCGGCCTATCTGTAAATAATAGGCCGGACCTTGATAGTGTTAATGGTAGATCCCATCTGTGGAGAAGCGGAAATCGCCTTTCATCAAGACAGACATACGCAGAAAAGCGGCTTACAGATTCTCCAAGATTACTTCTGATCATCAACAATAGTCTACTTATGCTACTGGCTTGATTGTTGTTAGTGGCAATGCTATCCACGTAAATGAAATAAGTCATAGCATTGCCATGAAAACAAATAAGCAGCAGCAGCAGGAACCATCACCTACTATTGATGATATAACTAAAGAAGCAAAACGGCTTTATGCCATGGGATTTAGCCTGAAGAACGCCGTGTGGCTAGCGATTACAACCCTACGTGGCAAGACAAAGAATCAATAAAAAGTACTTTAGTGTTATGACTTACAGTAGCACCCAAACTGAATAGTGTGTATATTTTCAATTACTTACAACTGATTTACCTGCTTCGGATTACTGCGTTTAAGCACAAAATCGATACCAGATCATTTAGCAGTCATTTTCCTTTTCAGCTAAATCGATTGGTTAAATGCTGCGCAAATATGCTATTGAATCCATAGACATATATCCATTGTTAACTACTGTTTTAGTCAAATGAATTACACAACCTAAAATCTCGAAATTATTTTACATACTTGAATTAACCGTACAATAAATAGGCTAGCCAAGTACAATCAATTCGATTTACGATAAAATAAAGTAAAAAAGTACAATTATCAGCTATTTTTTACCAGAAACGAGCTTCTTTCTCTAGATTAATAGCCTAACTAGTTACTAATAAAAAAGAGGAAAAAGCCCACCAAAAAATACATAGCCTTGATTTACAACTATTTATAAAATACATTAGTCTAAATTTCACATTCTTGGAATTTTACTAATTAAGGGCATACAGTTCAAAAATCCTTCAGTCAGGACTTACTCAGTTTTTAAGCTTGCTATCGCTTATGGAACTTATAGCTCCCTCGCCTTTTCGTACTCACTCCATATATAGTAGCCTCATTCCTATTGCCATTCTAGTTGCACTCACCCTGCTGTTTGGTCAACTGGTCATTCAGAATTTTAAAGAACCCTTGTCGCTGGCCGAAGGGGGTGATGTCGATCAATGGGAGTATATGGGCTACTATATAGCTAACAACCTGACATTTAATCCACTTCCACACATTAACTTAACCAGTAACCAAACCTTTTATCCGTATGGTACTAATCACGTTTTTCAGGGATGGGCTTTTGAAAGTAATCTGTGGTATGCAGTCTTATACCTGGTAGCAGGACTTGGTGCCTGGCTCAATTTCTATTATTTGCTTAGTATTTTCATATTAACAACCGGGACTTATTTGTTACTCAGAAGTCAATATGGCGAGAAAAAAGCGCTGTTAGCTAGCCTTTTCGTTTCTTTTTTCAACTTTTATGCCGTTAACAAATATCCCGGCCATTTCGCCTATGCCATCATTCACTGGACCGTTTTAAGCATAGTAACCGATTTCCTACTGGTTCAGCGTATCGTATTTAAACGACCCATTCCAATTCGCTTCATCCTTCTAAAAGGGCTCCTTCTCGTTCTATGCCTGGGCCAGGATGTAGCCTATGTTTTAGGTTTCGCCCTTACTTCATTTACCATTTCTTCTATTTATGGACTTATCCTTTTATCCATAACCAGTTATCGAAACAAGGAATCGCTCAAACTGCAAATCGCTACGGTATTAACCTCTTGGAAAAATCAATGGGTAAGCAATCCTCTTCTGCACAATAGCCTAGTGCTTCTGGCTCTCTTCTTTAGCTTATTATATGTTCCACTTTTATGGGAAGTTTACCATCAGGCGAGCCTGTTTCATTTCGTTGATCGTTTTGCCGGTGGACATGGCTGGACACATCCTGCCCGTTTATTTTTGCCATATTTCTCGTCGTATAACGCCTTGCTGAACCCATTAACAGAATGGCTACACGACATGCCCGAAGGGAATGGGGCTGGTAGCCCAGGGTGGTTTCTCCTACTGGCTGGCGGAATTGGCTTTGGGCAATCCCGACGTAAAATGATTTGGGTCTATGTGCCCTTATTAGTTTTTTGTCTGCTGCACGCTTTCTATCACCCGATCCGTGTACCAATCCTTCAAGTGTTTCCCTGGTGTCGCTTTAACCGAATTCCTGCTCGGGTTACGGTCATTTATCCCGTCATTTTAACTTTTTTCGCTCTACATATTTCATTCAAAAAAGACTATTTACAACAGATTGTCACAATCATTCTCCTGGTAATTGGTAGCATCGAGTTATATAGTGTATATAGCTTCCGGTATGCCCAGAAACCTTATCATTTTGCCAGCACTTTTTTCCCGTATATGGACCGGGTGAAAAAACAACCAGGCGAAGCGGTGTTAGACTGGCCTTTTTGCGTTATTGGTGGCAACACAACGGGTGGTGTTGAAGGATTATGTCCACTCTATAATCGTACTGCGAATATGTATGCCTTAAAACGATTCCACACGAAACGAACGGTAGGCCAATATTTTGGACGGCTTCATGACTCGCAGATACAACCTTTTTTGAAAGCAGGATGGCCCCAATTATTAAACCATCCGGATACTGTCAATATAATGGTTGCCGAGCGACTAACCACCTGTTTTACAGAACAGGAATGGCGGTTTTTTACTAAATTCTACCAGTTAAATAACTTTGCCGGAATCAATCTCTGCATCGATTTATTACCCAAAGACTGCTTAAGCGTTTTCTATGCCCGCTTCGGTCGTCCGGTTGCTCAAACAGTAGTACCAGGAGTTGGGCGAATCGTTTTCATACCTAAATTGATTGTCAACTCCGATCTGGTAAATCGCCAGAAAGGCCGTCTGCTCCGACTGGCGTACTCCAGTAATTAATTCATGGTTTATCCGTTAACAAATCCAGCATTAGTCGGGTTAATTTCCCCATAGGACTTTTGCTGGAGTCGTGCCAAGGTTGCTCATACGCCTTTCCTCATGTGACTGACCAGGCTATTTATTTTGCTGTCAATGCGTTTTAAAGACCGAAGCGATGCCGGCAAGGTGTTAGCCCAAATGCTTGCCCGCTATGACCGAGAGGACAACAGCCTCATTCTGGCATTGCCACGCGGTGGCGTTCCGGTTGCCTATGAGGTCGCCATTCGACTCCATTGCCCGCTTGATGTTTTTATTGTTCGCAAACTGGGATTCCCCAAGCAGCCAGAGCTAGCTATGGGTGCTATTTCTTCGGGAGGCATAGTAGTCATGAATGAATCGCTGATTCGATCAAAGGCTATTTCGCCGGAAACGATCGCTCAGGTTGTTAAGGTAGAAAGTCAGGAATTAGAGCGTCGTGAACGCGCGTATCGTGCCGATAAACCCGCCCAAACCATAAGCGGAAAAACAATTTTCCTGATCGATGATGGCCTGGCAACGGGTGCCAGTATGAAGGCTGCCCTACTGGCAATCAAGCAGCAAAACCCAGCTCAACTAATAATAGCCGTACCGGTGGCAACCGAACAATCCTGTGACGAATTACAGCACGAAGCCGACCTCGTTATCTGCGCCAAAACACCAGAACCATTCTATAGTGTAGGTTCGTGGTACGATGATTTTTCGCAGACAACCGATTTCGAAGTGCAGGATTTATTACAAAAAGCAGCCGTTATTGACCTAAGCTAGTGTAGTGCTCGGCCAATTTATATTTTATACATAATAGTCATGACAAACCTATAAGCCGGCCCGCCAATGCGCCGGGCCGGCTTATAGGTTTAAATTGGCCAAGCACTTGTCTTACCAACGCGTATTAGTTCGGCCAGATTAGGCTCATTAGCCATGAAACTGTTTAATGCTTGTACAAAACCATCCCCTCAAACTATTTCCAAGTATCTGTAACTGACTAAGAGTCATTCCTATTACTTGCCAAATTGCCGAGCTTTCTCAAGTAAATAGTTAAGAATATCTCCGTGGAAACACCACATTCAGCAAACATTTTAGTAAGGACAATGCTTTATAGACGTATTAAAATGTATAAAGTTTGAGTATGAAATCGGATAACAACTGGGTTGCCCTACTAGATGAGGATCAGGACGACTTTATGATACTTCAACAGGGAATAAATACATGGGCCCCTAACCTTGAATTATATTGGTTTAAGTCGTTTACTCAATTTGAACAACAATTACAGACCGATAGGAATCTACCAAGTTCCATCGTGTTAAATGGTATTTCGCCCACTGGTTCAGAAATTGACTGGATCAAACGCTTTAAGCTTGATAGCCGTTTAGCCGAAATTCCAATCATCATTTTAACCGAAGAGTATTGGGAAACTCAAAACCAGTTATACCGATCAGTAGGTGTGTTCGATTATCAAACAAAGCCTGTTAGCCAAAATGATCTGAAACACTTTATTGGAAGAATAAGCGACAGTATCAATGTTTAGACCTGATACCACATTCTCCGTTTTACCCACCAATGAATTACCGTAGCACTGAATTTTCGGCTTCTTCATTGCGTATACCCTTATAACTAATCGGCTGATATAAAGCGAGATATAAACTATCCAGTTTTATATCTGATACTATTCCTGCTTTAAACAGTAAACCCACTTACTTACTCAGCAAGGCTATTGCCTTCGCCAGCACCACATCCCGACCAGCGGCCAGATCATCTTTGGTATTGACGATCCGTTGCTTCGGTTCGATTCCTATGCCCTCGTAACTCTTGCCGTCAGCCGCTCTGAAATCACCCGAACTAAGGGCATAAATCCAGCCATTAGGTAATTCACGCTTTGGATTGTCAGAAAAAACGCCAAATGTGGTGTCGCCCATGTGGGTTACATTGGCATTCTGGCGCATGGCCAGGGTGAACGTTTCGCCCGCACTTTGCGTAATTCGATTGGTCAGCAGGATAACCGGTTTTACATATCGAAACGTCCCGGCCGGTTCCACAAACCAGTCAACAGGCATTGTAAAATCCGAATGCTCTGGCCCATTTCGAAAACGGGTTGTCATAAATAACTTCCGGTCCGAAGCAAACCGGGCGGCTACTACCTGCCCTGAGCGATCATCGCCCCCGGTCAGATTCCGAACATCGACGACAATTCCTTTGGTATCGGCCAGGGCAGCCAGCGCTTCGTCAACTGCCCGCTCGTAGAATTTTGGGTTCTGGCCCAAATCCACGAAATAGAGGTAACCAATGTTCCCGTCTAGTTTTCCATAGAAAACATTAAGCCCATCTGCGGTGCCGATTTCATGACTATCCATTACGTATTTCTTTACGACCTTCAGGTCAAATTCATCGGTTGGATAGTTAGGGCCACTATCGTAACGTCGATAATCCGGGCCGGGTTTTACCATCCAGACATGGCCGTCGTTTAGCTCCCCCAGCATCTGAGTAATCACATCAAACAACTGATTATCCGTCATTTGTGGCTTAATTTGAGGCCGATATTTTTCATAAACAGCGTTCCAGTCTATCTGTTTCACCGCAAACTGACCATACATCCGGTCGAACTCCTGCCAGAGTTGATCGAAATTCGATTCGGGCGTATTGACCGGTTCGGGCCCTACCGTCAGGTCGTTACACGCAACCACCAGCATTGCCAGCAAACTTAAAAGTATCGTTTTCAGGGAGTATATCGTCGAGGATTTCATCGGGTTTGCCATTGAAATTTGTAGATAACGGAAAGATTAGCCCGGTGGGTTGCCGATCGGATCAGTTGTGGTTCGGTATAGCGCAGCCAGTTGTACTGATAGTCGGCCTGGAACGCGACCCGCTGGCTTAGCTCAAACCGATAACCAATGCCGACCTGAGGATTCAGGAACCGATTGACAGTTGCCCACTGCGATCCACTCAGAAAAGACGAAGCATTCGACCGGTTTGGTTCTGAAATAACATTGCTATAGGGCATTCGGCCAATGAATGCGATCAGGGGAAGTGAAACCTGCGCACTTAGTGAATGCTTCCGGCCAAGTGTTAACTGCGTCCTGTACAACACTGCCAAAGCGGCCGTATTCAGCGCCCAGGTCGATAAAACGAGCCCATCTGCATACCCAAACATATCGTGAATACCTAGTCCAAGCCAGCTCGTCCGGTCAGTTGTTCGTTGAATGAGCCGGCGGTATTCAAGCTCGACTTGCCCGGAATATAGCGTTGGAACCAGCCACAGGGGTTGTTCCTGCCCGGACGAAAACTTGATTGATCGTATGCCTAAACCGGGAGCAATTAAATCGCCCAGACCTGCCTGAGCCACAATACGCCACTGGTTTTTTGTCATTAGCCGGGAGTAAGCTACCCGAACACCGTTCAGGTTTGCCACATACAGCATTGGTGATGCCTGTAAATCCCGCATCTTGTAGGTTTCGCGGTTGTAACCGATTTGAAATTCTGAGACGGGACGAGGAGTTTGACGTATAAATGGCTCCTCTGGTACCTGAGCAAAGGCAACGAAGCACCCAAGCGACAGCCAAACTGTCGTTAACAGATTTTTCATAAAAGGCTTTTTTTGATGAAGTCTATTCAGTTCTCGTTAAGGCCGATTTCTGCGATTGAGCGAGCTTTAGGGCATATTCCATGATTCGATCGTATCGATTCAGGATGTCGTCGATGGTAGGATCAATCTGGTGGTCAGGAATGATGCCCCGGTCATGGTGCGGGTAATCAGACACGTTAGCCATATGAAAACCAAACATGCCAATGCCCAGGTCAATTTTAGAATTGGGTAATTGCGTAATTGCAAAGAGACCGCTGGTATCGAGCTTATAGCCACCGCCAGTTTCCTGTCCTATAAATGTTACCCCACCTGAACGGGATTTTCGATCGGCGTGTAGGCGAGCAGCGAACTCAGAGGTTACCGAAAAACTGGTCCCATTGATCAGCACGTAGAGGCTGCCATGATAGGCATCATGATTGGGTTTCTGCATTTTCAAACCCCGCTGCTTTGTAAATACGTAACCGTCGCCCTGTTTCTTTACTGCCAGCCACCGAAATTTCATATATAGCTTTGACGTCCAGACAGGAAACGAATATTTCTTCTTCTGCCGAACACGGATTTGATCATAATAGCGAAAGGGTTTTTCGGCAAAATACGTGGCCAGTAAAACGCCCCACGACTCCTCCCCACCTTCGTTATGGCGTAGGTCAAGGACCAGATTCTGAATACCTTTCTGCTTGATTTCCCGAAAGGAATCTTTCAAAAAAGAACCGAAGTCCGGATCGGTTTTATCAGCCCAGAAACGCTCAATAGTCAGTACGGCCGTATTCGAATCTTTGTAAGTTAACCGAAATGGTTTTTGCGCAGCTGGTTTATTCTTCTCGACATAAGCTTTGATCCCGGCTTCGGTAACAGCCGGTAAAGCAGCCTTTGCTTCTCCATCACGGGTTTTAAAAATCACCTCGAACGTATCAGGCGATGCCATAAAGGTGGCATAGTAGCCCGAGAAGTACTGATTCAGATCTTCATATTTGCCACCTACGCGATTACCATCGGCAAACGTCATAACTGAAAGCAACCTCTGAATAATGGCAGCTATCGGTTGCCCATCGATCGAGATAATTTCAGCTCCGGCAGGAACATTACCTGTACCGTAGTTTCCGGTTACCCATGCTTTGTTGCCCAGAAAATACAACTTCAGTGGAAACAACTTTTCGGTTGCGAATGGATAATGTTCATCCCGGCCCGAAACAATCCATTTTATGTGCCCATCACGCAAAGCAACCAGCAAGGGTGTCATGGTCACGTAAAATTCCTGCCGGGTCATTGGCTGGTTCAATTTCGCGGCTGTTACCGCAAAGAGTGAGTCGAACGTCGGTTTGGGGGTGTAGCGATACATCTCCGGATGAGCTTCATTCAATGCCGTCCGGAACCGGGCGAAATCGGTCTGGAGTTGTTCTGGCGTCAAGGTCTGAGCGATAATCGGCAAACGGAAAATCAGCAGGAAGCATGAAAGTAAGAGGCTATGTTTCATTAGTTGTCGTTTGGTTTGTGGGAACGACACAAAACTGGCAAGCGTAAAATTTTGCTAAAACACTGCGACTACCGAATGGCCCGTATTCACGGCTGGAGCGTCGATTTTATTCACCCAACCAAAGCTTGAATTCACCCGCTTTTTCACGACTAACAACCACTTCTTCGTCAAAAACAGGACACATATCAACCTTAAGCTTCCCATTAAAGTACAAATGCACCTTATCCACCGACCGCAGTTCGGCAATTACCTGCCGGTTAAGTCTAAAAAATCGTCGGGGATCAAGCATTTGCGATAGCTCATCCAGTGTATAGTCAATCAGCCATTCTGAGCCTTCCTTCGTTTTCAGGAACGACATCTTATTCCGGGTTATAAAATAGGCAACCTCGTCGACCTCGATTGAAAATAACCGCTGTCCCTGCTTGATCATAAATCGATCCCTGTAAGTCTGATTAGCTTCATTCATGCCAGAAATCAGGGGCGGTGCAGCTGGCGCAATCAACGGTGTTTTCCGCAACTGCTGGAGAAGGTCTGCCAGAGATGCTTCCAGTCCCGCCGGACCAGTTGCCCCCGTTTGGCTCACCAATACCTCCTTAAGTGCCTGAAGTTTGGCCAATGCCCGGCGCAGGTCATCTTCTTTTATTGGCTTTAGCAGATAGTCTATACTACTGACTTTGAAAGCCTTAATGGCATATTCGTCGTAAGCCGTTGTAAACACAACGGGGCTCGTAACGGCAACATGGTTAAAAATATCAAAACTCTGTCCATCGGCCAGTTCAATGTCCATAAAAATAAGATCGGGCCGAGCGTTCGATCGAAGCCATTCAACTGACTCATCAACGCTAACTGTCATACCAACGATAACGGCCGTTGGCTCTACATCCAGCAGCAACCGCTGAAGTTTTCGGGCAGTGAGTTCTTCGTCTTCAATGATGAGAATGGTCATAGCGGGTTTCGTGAATAAGCGGAATCATTACCTGAAAGTGTTCGTCGGTTTGCTCGACAACCACGGCTGGTTGGCCCAGAAGCCGGTATTTGGCCGTAATATTGGCCAATCCTGTCCGGTTTGAAGGCACCAGATTTTGTTTCTTCCTGACGGTATTGCTGACAAACAGCCGCCGTGCCTGATCGGTATAAATCCGGATCACCAACGGTCTGTTGGGCAAAGCAGCATTGTGTTTGACGGCATTCTCGACCAGCAGTTGCAGGGTCAGGGGCGGAATGAGCAACGAATAATACTGCTCATCGACCGATACTTCTAACTCAACGCTTCGGCCAAAACGCATTTGCAGTAAATGAAAATAGGCCCGGATAAATTGCAATTCACTGTCCAGCGTGGTTAGTGGCTGTTCGTTGGTCTGGAGTACATAGCGGTACACTAGTGCCAGTTCTTCAATAAATCGCTCGGCCTGTTTAGGATTTTCACTCACCAGCGATGAGAGTGTACTGAGGCTATTGAAGAGAAAATGAGGGTTAATCTGTGCTTTCAGCGAGTCAAGCTGGCTTTGAAGCGCCTGTTTCTTCAGTTGTTCGGCTTCGTAGTAGGTTACCCACCACTGGCGATAGAGATACATCGCTTCGTAAATCGTGGCCATCGGTACGGTAAACAGAAATGGAATCAGCGTATTGAGCCAGTAGGCTCGCGCGCTCATGGGGTAACCCCAAAACTCGGTAACGTCATACAGATAAACGATACCCACCCGCTGTATAATCGTCGTCACGGTGAACCAGACCACTTGTTCAATAATACGAGGTGTTGTCTGACTAAGTTTCGGATAATGCCGACGCGCCCGAATAATGCCCATTCGGGCCATCTCCCAAATCAGTACGCACTCCACCAGACTCACGCCCAGCGCCATCCAGCGACTGATGTGATGAGCGTCGTTGTCGGGTTGAAAGAAAATAAAATTAGATACGATCGAAACGAGGGGTATGCCCACCAGTCGCAGCCAACGGTCATTCAGCTTTTCCATTCGTTAGTAAATATATTCCTGATGGCTCTGATGCAAAAGCAAACAGTGACTCAACCGTCGGAAATACAGGCTGAACTGTCGGAAGATGTACCGCTTTCAGTAGGCAGTGGGCAGTCTTCAATAGGCAGTAAGCAGTAAGCGATAACTCACTGCCTATTGAAGACTGTCCACTGCCTACTGAAGACTGCCGACTGCATCATAAACCGGATAAACCGTGTCGCCGTTTACCAAACCGCCTGGCCCATGCGACTGGTAACAGGTGATTGATGCAACACCGGCGTCAGCTAATGCGGTCAAACTCTGACGGGTCCATTCGGCACCGAATTCGGTAGCCTGGCGAGGGTCGGCCACATTTGTCTGGCGCTCGTCGGCCACATTAGCGACGGTAATATTGCGGGGTTTAAACGCAACCGGAGAAATATGAATTGGCTTACCACCACCGAACTGCCGGGCCGTTAGTACCGTTGGCAACAGACCAGCAATGTTCTCCGTAATGGTCAGTTCATCGGTTGCATGTGCCTGTGGGCAAACCGAATAGGTCACAAAATCAACCCAATCCGTGTTGAAGTGATTACGATTCAGCCCGGCAAAATGATCATCGGTTCCGCCCCCAATTGCCAGGCCAGCCCATTCTGTCCGTAACTCTGGTACGACCGTTTTTAGCAATTCATCTGACGTTGTCAGCGTAGCTGCCTCAAATAGCAGTATTGAGCCCACTTCGGCGTTTTGTTCCCGTAAAACGGTCTGCAATAAGTGGAGTTCAGTCAGTGGCTCTTCACCAAAAAATACGGCCAGTTCAAGTGGCACTTCCAGTAGTTCAGCATCAGCAATGGCGTCGCTTAAAAGCCGCGACCAATCCGGTAGACTGAAAAACACATCGGTTCGTAAATGCGACAGATTTAGCGGTTTTAATAGATTGGCTTCGGTGGCAGTGAGTGCCGGTCCGCCCGTTCGCTGCCCTACGCCAAATTGCGGTCGGGTGGGTTTTGCTGAATCTAGTGCGGCAGCCCATTTTCGGGATTCTGGTTCCGACGGTTCTCCCGAAAAGCTCTGTTTGGTCTGGCCAAAAATTACCTGCTGCCGAAACTCATCGCCCACAGAAACCGCTACCGGGAACGGTAAGGCAACGGGCGTTGAGTAGGTTTTAAAAGACGCATCGGTCCAGTTTCGCTGATCTTCCATCTCGAACACATCGCCCGAAAAATCCAGTTGCCAGACCGAGCCTGAAGCGGATTGCCAGCGAAACGTCTTCATAGCAAGAAAAGGCTGGTTTGGGCTAATGAACGTCGGGAAGTGGCCCATGAGCAGGCTTCCATCCGGGCTGGTAACCTCGGCGGATTGCCCCAAAACGTCGTGGGCCGGATGCAGGACACAAAGACCGATCCGATTCTTTTGAAAGTCATTTACGGCTTTCCCGTAGAAATCGACGGTAATAACGCCATCTGTATTGCCTTGAATAGCAACGTGTCCTGTCATCTGAATCCCCAGATCGTTGGTTTCCCAATCATAGTTAACCCGAAATGAATCCGGGCTTTGTTCGATTGTTTCGTTCAGAATTACCAGCGTTGTTGTTTGCCAGTTTCGGTCGCGGATGGCTACGTAAATCATGCGAAGGATTTCCGAATCGCCAATTGTCATATACCGTAAAAAACCGTTCTCATAGCGAACCTGCATTGGACCGGCCTGTAAAAAATGGGGCATAGGGCTAAGTCAATTTACTTCTATCAAGGAAAAAAACGTCCTGAGTTAACTATTGGGCGGCAAAATATCAGTAATTCCCGGAAATCGATGGATCGTATATCAGTTATAAACGCAATGTCAAATCCTTTTTAACCAAACTGAACGCATTCAGGATGTAGCACACTATCGCAATAACTATCTTGCTATACTTTATGAAAAAACACTACCCCCGAATCCTAAACACGCCGTTAGCCGGATGATAAGCTCCCAAATAAACGCTCTTTTCCAACAGTTTGCAGACATAAACGTGGGCGTCATTGGCGACTTTGCTGTAGATCTGTATTTCGACCTTCAAACCAAAACCGGCGAACAGTCACTGGAAACAGGATTAGAGGTTTTCTGGGGAAGTCAACCCAGAGCTTCACTGGGTGCTGCGGGCAATGTTGTTCAAAATCTGGTCGCACTGGGTGTAGCAAACGTACAGGTTATCGGCTGTATTGGCAATGATTTATTCGGGCGGGAAATGCTGCACCTGTTTCATTCGCTGGGTGTGAATACTGACCTGCTGCATATGCCCTCCGAAAACTGGGATACGTGCCTATATACCAAGCCGAATTTGAATGGGCAAGAAGCTAACCGGATCGATTTTGGCATCAACAATCGAGTCTATGACGCCTTTTTCAGTTCACTGATGATCGGGCTGGAGCAAGCCCTCCCCATGCTTGACGTACTCATCATCAATCAACAGTTTGCCAATCCCCTGTTGACGGAAGAGCGTATGTACCAGATCAATGAGCTGATCGCCCGTTTCCCTTCTGTTCGGTTTGTTGCCGATATGCGCACAGTAGGAACGCAGGTTTTCGGTGCCACACTGAAAGTGAACACCGCCGAACTAGCCCGTTTTCTGGACATCGATCATCCCGATCATCCGGACGTTGACTGGTGCATTCGGCACGGGAATGCCTTTCGGGAGCGCAGTGGCGGTCCTTTGCTGATTACCCGTGGACAGTCGGGTATTCTCTACATCGATCAGGCAGAAATTCAGGCAATCGACGGCCTGAACCTGACGGGTCCCTTAGACACCGTTGGCGCAGGCGACACCGTTGTAGCCACCTGGGCTGCCTGCCTGGGTGCTGAAGCAGTACCTGCGCACGCCCTTAAACTCGCGAATCTGGCAGCCGCTGTTACTGTTCAGAAATGCAATCAGACCGGAACGGCCAGCCTCTCCGAAATCCTTGCCTTACATCAATCCCACTATTCCGATGACTAAAGATACCTTCCATCAGCATCTTCAGGAACTTCATCTCCATCTGACCGAAGAATTACTTCCTTTCTGGATAAGCCGAACCGTGGACGACGAAAATGGTGGGTTCATTACTCACTTTGATCAGTACGGTCATGATTCAGGCGAGGATGAGAAATCGCTCATTGCCCAAACGCGCTCCATCTATACCTATGCGTCGGCCCATCGGGCTGGCTACGGGTACGGAACTCTGGCAGAGCTGGCCCGCCACGGTGTCGATTACCTGCTAAGCCAGTTATGGGACGAAGAATATGGCGGTTTTTACTGGATGACCAACCGGAAAGGGGACGTTATAAACGATCAGAAAATCGTTTACGGGCAAAGTTTCGCCATTTATTGCCTGAGCGAATATACACTGGCTACCGGTGATCCGCGCGGAGTTAAATACGCCCGGCATGTATTCGATCTGCTACAGAAATATGCGTCCGATACAACATACGGCGGCTATTTTGAGATGTTCGACCGCGAGTGGACGCTCAAAGGGCCCGGTTCGGCCGGTGGCGACCGCAAAACGCTCGATGCGCATATGCACCTGATGGAGGCCTATACGACGCTCTATGAATGCACGAAGCAGCCCATCCATCGGCGGAAATTGCTGGAAGTTATTGAGCTGTTGGTTCATAAAATCATGCATCCGGTTTATGGGACAGGCGTGCCTCAGTTCTGGGCAAACTGGGAGGTGGCCCCTCAGATAAAATTTGATGTGATCTGGGGCTGGGACCGCTTCACGGAAGATGGTGTCAAACGGGAAGCCGAAGACAACACCAGCTATGGTCATAATGCCGAGTTTGCCTGGCTACTACTCCATGCCATTGCCGTTCTGGAAATACCCATTGAGACCTATCGCGATCAGTTATTGAAAGCCTTTTCGCATGCCGTCGATCATGGTGTCGACTGGGAGTTTGGCGGTGTTTTCGTCGAAGGATCACACTCGGGCGAAGTCTATGATCGGGAAAAAGAGTTCTGGCAACAGGCCGAGGTGCTGATTGGATTTTTAGATGCGTACCGGATTTTCGGCGACGAGCGCTACTGGAAAGCCTACGAAAACGTCCATCGGTTTGTTCTGGATAAAATGGTCAACCATCCGGTTGGCGAGTGGTGGCCGCTGATGACCCGGCAGGGTGTTCCGATCTGGACCCACATGAGCCATTCCTGGAAAATCAATTACCATACCGTACGGGCAATGGTGCAGTCGATCAGGAGACTGGATGTTCTTATGGCGGGTCAACATGTTGCGCTTTAGATCAATAAATTCGTGGTGTCACGATCTCAAATCGGACACCACGAATTCAATCTGTGACCGAATTAATCCGTTTGCACCGAACTGGAGCCGCTCAGACGCTGCTTTACCGAAGGAGCTCCCCGATAGCGAACGTTGCTGGCACCACTGGCATCGATATCCAGCGAACTGGAAACACTAATGTTCGCTTTGCTGGCTCCGGATAAATCCAGATTGGCGTCGTTTACGGGATAGGCAAACGCCTGCAAGGTCGACGCCCCCGACAGATCGGCTCCGAGTGCCGCTCCTAATCCACTCAGTTGCAGATTCGATGCCCCCGACAAAGTCAGATTCGTTTGCTTAGCCTGCACGGCAAACTGCCCCTTCGACGCTCCCGAGAGTTCAATATCCAGTTCGTTCAGATTCGTAAACCCGGCGATAGACGATTGACTGGCTCCCGAAAACGAAACGCCCCGCAAGGTCGGCATGGTAATGGTAAAAGACGTTTCGTACTGCCGATTCCGCGAATTGCGATACCGCGCATACAAGGTACCGTTTCGGGTATACACATCGAGGTCGTCTAAATTCCGACGGTCGCCTTCTGCCAGAATCCGAAAGGCACTGCCCGGCTGAACCGTAATGGTAAAGGCACTGCCCATGTCGAGTCGGTCGAAGTTGGCCAGTTCGAATGTTTGCTGATCGCCCTGAAACGGCCCAATATCCTCACGGCGCCAGCCGCAGGAGCTTAATCCAGTGAGTAATAATGCAGTACAGATTAGCTGAAAAAATGTAGTACGCTTCATGATCTTAATGATTGTTGTTCAAGTAGAAGCGAGTCCATATTGTGGGCTAAACCGTTCCCTGGAAAGGATTTAGCGAACAAACTACCCGTCTTCCTGATCATGACAACCTCATTAAGGGTTACCCCTATGCATAGTCTAAAATATTTTTCCCGGCTGACTTACGGCATGGATTTGGCGTCCATCGGCGAGGACACGAAACGGCGTTAACCGTTCGAATTTCCAAATCGCAGGCCGACCTGAAAGCCAATCCACCCCCAATTATAGGTCCTGCCAAAATCAGAAACGCGATTGTCGTACAGTGAGATGGCCGGTTGCGTAATCGGCTTACTGGTCTCATTATCGGTGAAATACCAGTTAACAGATGGGCCAAATGCCAGCGACATATTTTTGCTGAACCGGGTTTCGATTAGCGTACTGAACCGGATTTGCTGGTTCCAGCCCGTATCCTTTCCCTGGAAGTAGAACAGGTGGTGCGCCGTTCCTTCGAGGCCCAGCATCGTTCTTTTCGACAGGTTAAAGGCAGTACCTAATCCATAGCCAGCACTTAATCGGGGGCTACCGACCCGCTCGAAACTGGTGCCCGCCGAGAGAATGTTATAAAATTGCCGAACACCAGTTCGGTAGGCGATGTTGAACAGATTAACCTCATCCGAAGAGACCTCGATCCGTCGGTAACCGCCCTTTTGCACATGGCTGAGCAGGCCAATTGGTATATTTCCGGCAGAATCAGCAATGTTTATCAAACCTATTTGATGCCCTCCCGTTATGGTTCGCGCCCGGTTGACAATACCGCTGATCTGCCAGCCCCGGAGGTCGCCATGTGCATAGTTGACCAGACCCGCCAGCTGAACTCCTTTTATTTTACTTCCAGCAATGTTCATTAAACCGCCTATTTGCGCTACACCGGGTTGTTCGCCCAGCGTAAAATTAAATAAGCCACCCACCTGAACCCCCTGCGCCTGTTTCAAATTCATGTTAAACAGGCCACCCAACTGAACAGCCTGCACTTGTTTCAGATTCATGTTGAACGTTCCGGCGGCCTGCAAACCACTTACCTCTCCGCCGTTGACATTAAACAGGCCCCCTACCTGAACCCCATTGACCTGCCTGCCAACCAGGTTACCCCAGCCAGCGGCCTGAAAACCATGCACATCTCCGCCAACAAGGTTCAGTAGCCCCCCCACCTCAAAAGCCTGAACACCAAACGAATAGCCCGCTAATACATTCACCGAAAACCGATTGATGATCCGTCCACTCAACCGGTGGTTGGTGCCGATATAGGGTAAAAACGAAATTTGCCAATCCCGATAAAGCGTATCCCGGTTCATGTTAATATCGTGAATTGTCTGTTGAGCCGACACCAACAGCTTCATGACGCCTAACCGTCCCCGGTCGAGAATTGATAACGTCTCCTGCCTGGGCATTGTGTCTGCCGGAACAGCTGGTAGCTCCACCGAAACGGCAGCCAGTCCCAATGACGGGGTCGATCGTGTTGTATCTTCAGTAATTCGGATCGGAAGGGCCTGTGCCTGCACCGGAATATTCTGGGGAAGCGGCTTCAGGCGGACATTGATGGTATGCGTAAACTTGCCTCTAACCGTCACCGTTTCTCCCACATAAGCCTGTTTTCGTACATCCAGCCTGATCATTGGCAGGTCTGTTGGGAGCTTAATGCGGTAATAGCCAAACGGATTACTGACGGTAGAAGCAAGCGTTGTTTTCTCAAAAATACTGGCCTGCCCAATCCGTTCGCCAGTCGTCTCGTCCAGAATGTAGCCATCCAGCAGTAGATTCTTAGGTGTCGACTCCGTTTGTTCAGCCCGCAGCAAAATGATATGATTTCCGCGCGCTTTGTATGTCATGGTAGTTGCAAATACCTGATTCAATACCTGCCGAACGGGGACATTCGTTAGACGAACCGTAACCAGCGTATTTTTATCGACATGGGCCGGATTGTAGGAAAACTCAAAACGTCCGGCGCTGCTGATCTGCCGAAGGGCCTCCTCGATGCGCTGATTTCGGATATCGACCGTAATTAACCGCTCGAGTGGGGGCGTCGACTGCGCCCGTAGCCCGGTAGCGGCAAAGAAGAAAAACAGGAAACTATAAATTCGCAGCGAAACCATTCTAGTGGTAATTTTCAACCAAGACAGCCAACCGGGCGGTTACCCCTATTTACTGACAGGTTCCGTCTAAAATCACCTGTTTACCCACATGCCTGACCTTCAGTTTCAGCGTTTCGGCAGTGATGACCACAACAGCATCCAGGGTCGCATTCGTAAAGCGGGTCGTTAACCGACAATCACCAAGTACCTGATTTCCAAGGCGTACATCGGCATCATAAACCCGGTTTAGTGTCTGCACAACCTCACGCAAAGGTTCATTATCGAACACCAGCTGTCCCGTTTTATAGGCAAATTCATTGGGAAGCACCTGAAGCGACCGGCGGATCGTATCCCCTTTGGCTTCAAAGGTTGCCTGCTGATTTTTGGTCAGCAACACGGCTTTTCGCTTACTGGCAAATCGTACTTTCCCCGTCCGAACGGCAACGCTCACATTCGCGTCATAGGCCCGGACATTAAACGATGTGCCAAGCACCTGCACTGACGTCTGCCGGGCCTGGATTCGGAAGGGCCTCTGCGCATCCGGCATGACGTCAAAAAAAGCTTCGCCGGTCAGCGTTACGTCCCGATGGTCATCATCGAACGTAGCTGGGTAGCGGAGACTCGAATGTCGATTCAGTAAAATTTTAGTCCCATCCGGTAAAATTCGTTCAGCCTGGCGATTGGTTGTCGAGAAAGTCAGAAACTGCTCGACGGGTTTGGTTTGATTCAGAAAACGAAAAGCCATCCAACCCACACCAACTGTGAGCAAAAGCATGGCAGCTACCCGCCAGATCGATTGATTCCAGATCGGCTGGCGTCGTTGTGACTCCCTTTCCTGCGCCAGGTTCTGCTCTTCGCGCCGAACAGGCATTGGTTGGATGATCGGGTCAGGCTGCGAAACCGATTGGGCGTCGGCGTCCGAGTGCCGCATTTTTCGCTGAACCGACTGCCAGGCGGATTCGGTATCAATTGGTCGGGTGTCGGCAGGTTTGGCGTCCTGCCAGATGCGTTCAAAGTGGGCAAAGTCATCCTGGCTGGGCTCCATTGGAGCCGAGTTCTGACTGGCGAGCCACTGTTGCACCCGCGCCGACTCGCCGGGGTCGGTTTCGCCCGCCAGGAATTTAGCCAGCAGGGCGTCGTCTATGGGTCGTTGGTCTGCCATGTCTTACAAATGAACGATGGATAATGTACAATGAAGAATAACGAGTATCAGCAGCAAGGTCGTATTAATGAACCATGTCATGTGATTTACTAGCCATTTTACACTACTCATCAGTATTAATGCCACGGGTAAATAATCGCTCAATTCAGTACGCAGAATACGAAGTGCCTTGCCAATCTGATTTTCGACTGTTTTAACCGAAATACCCAGTTGATCGGCAATTTCCTGGTATTTCAATTCCTCAAACCGACTAAGCGTAAATGCCAGCCGGCACTGTTCGGGCAATTTTCCAATAGCGGCCTGCAATCGGTCAGACAGTTCGTCGCCGAGAAGCGCCTGCACCGGTGATTCAGCCGTTGTTTCTCCGGTATAGAGCGTATGCTGCCGGTGTTCGTCACGAATGGCAAAATGCTTGATTCGATTCAGGCAGCGATTATGCACAGCCCGGAATAAATAGGACTTCAGCGAAATGGTTATCAGGAGGCCGTCGCGTTTTTCCCAAAGTGTCAGAAACATGGCCTGCACTTCTTCTTCGGCATCGTCGGCATCGGGCAAAAATTGACGGGCATACCGGCATAACGGAGCATAGTGCTGTCGGAACACAGCCTCGAAAACACGTTCGTTGCCCTGCCGGATTGCCGATAATACGTCCTGTTCAGTTGGTTGCACTGACTTAGGTAGATGGATGATTGGATGCGGCAAAGCTATCATTTTCGCTGCACATGCGCTTGGTCAGCGATAAGACACCTAGTTATCGGTAAACCCCTACGCTCCTCTAAAATAAAATTATTTTTTATCTATTTACCTGAAAAATAGGCAATTGACATAGGGGAATCGAACGAAATAACTGTCGGGAGAACAAACTAACACACGCTCCATGCAGATCTTATCAATTGCCCGCAGGCTCCTCTTCATCGGCCTTTGCCTGACTTCCTGTTCGCTCTTCGCTCAACCCTTTACCCAAACCATCAGGGGTACAGTGATGGACCAAAGCCTGCAAACACCCCTTCCCGGAGCCACGGTTGTTGTGCTCAACACGTCTCCGCTTCAGGGCACCAGCACCGATCCAACTGGTCAGTTTCTGTTAACTAAAATCCCTGTCGGACGGCAGACCCTGCAAATCAGCGCTGTCGGTTATAAAAATATCCTTCTGCAAAACATCACCGTCGATGCAGGTAAAGAGCTGGTGCTCAGCGTATCATTGGAAGAAGCCGTCAATCAGTTATCGGAAGTGAACGTTCGGCCAACCGTCGAAAAAGACAAGCCCCTCAACGAAATGGCTGCTGTATCGGCCCGGACGTTCTCGGTGGAAGAAACGCAGAAATTTGCAGCAGCCGTCAATGATCCGGCCCGTATGGCTACTGCCTATGCCGGTGTGGTTGGGGCCGACGATGGCGGAAACAACATCGTGATTCGGGGAAACGCGCCCAATGGCCTGTTATGGCGGATGGAAGGCGTTGAGATTCCGAATCCGAATCACTTTTCTGGTTTGGGCACGGCCGGGGGCGGTATATCAATCCTGAGTGCTCAGCTACTGGCCAACTCCGATTTTCTGACGGGTGCGTTCCCCGCCGAATACGGCAATGCCCTGTCGGGTGTTTTCGATCTGAGGCTGCGTCGGGGAAACAACACCAAACGCGAATACACCGTACAGGCTGGCGTACTGGGATTGGATCTGGCTGCCGAAGGACCAATTGCGAAAGGCTATTCGGGTTCTTTTTTAATAAATTATCGGTATTCGACGCTGGGCCTGATTTCAAAATTGGGTGCCGACATTGGCACTGGCGATCGTGTGTTTCAGGACTTGTCGTTCAACGTTTATTTACCGACGAAGAAAGCAGGCACATTTACCCTTTTTGGCTTTGGCGGTTTGAGCAGCAGCAAGATCAACGCGCTGACGGATTCAACGAAATGGGAATATGAATTTGATCGATATAACGACGATTTCCGATCAAATACGGGTGCGGCTGGCCTTACCCATACGATGCCTTTTGGTCGCAAGGCCCTGCTAAAAACGATATTGCTCGTTTCTGGCTACGAAAACAAGTATCGCACCGAGCGCCTTGAACCCTCCAGCAATTATCTGGCTTCCGAACGGGATAACGCATCGTATCAGACCCAGAAACGAATTTTATCGTCAACGCTGACGTATAAACTCAACGCGCAACATACCTTCCGCACCGGTCTGATCGGCACTCAGCTCCAGTACGATCTTACCCAGCGATCGTGGGAAGCCGAAGAACAGCAAATGCTTACGCGCGTTCGGGTGAGCGACCGAACCAGCACGTTGCAAGCCTTTGGGCAATGGAACTACCGGTTATCGGAGCAAGTGACGATGAACGCTGGCGTACACTACCTTCACTTAACTCTTAATGGCACATCGGCACTGGAACCACGTGGATCAATTCGGTGGGGATTCACACCAAATCAGTCGCTGAGTTTTGGGTATGGCCTGCATAGTCAGTTACAGAATCCAGCTACTTACTTCGTGCTTCCAGCCAGTCAATCCAGCGATATTCCCTCGCCCACAAACCGAAACCTGGGATTTTCGCGCTCGCACCATTACGTGCTGGCCTACGACCGTCGGCTCAACAACAAGGCTGATGGCCCACCGTTGCGGCTGAAAGTTGAGACATACTACCAATGGCTGTTCGACATTCCGGTAAGTACCAATAAACGGGACGCGTTCGCGATCACGAATAGCTTCAGCGGGTCGGCTGACCGGAATCTGGTGAACAACGGCCACGGTCGCAACTACGGGCTGGAATTAACCCTGGAACAGTTCCTGCATCATGGTCTGTATTTCCTGGTTTCGTCGTCGTTATACAATTCAGAGTATCAGGGATCGGACGGTATATGGCGGAACACCCGCTGGAACGGTCGCCATGCCCAGAGCCTGCTGGTCGGTAAAGAATGGACGAATGGCTCCAATGTATTTGGCCTGAATCTTAAACTCAGCTACTACGGGGGTTACCGCGACACGCCAATCGACCTGGCCGAATCGAAACGGCTGGGCCAGACAGAGTACATAGATAGTCAGTCGTTTACAGAGCAATTGCCTGATTACTTTCGTCCCGATATCCGGCTAAGCTGGAAGAAAAATAAGCTTCGGTCAACGCGCACGCTCTCCCTCGATCTTCAGAATGCGGTGAATCGTCAGAATGTTTATGGGCGCTCATTTGATACGTCCAGTGGAACAATCAAAACGTTTTATGGTACAGGGCTGATTCCAGTACTGAGCTATCGGGTGGCGTTTTAACGAAAGAACCCTACAGGCGACAACGTTTTTATTCCGTTGCCTGTAGGGTTTGGCATTGATTACGATTGTAGGGTTTGAAGTGAAAGCCGTGCCACGGTTACTAATTTCGTTCATAATAACCGTGGCACGGCTTTCACTTCAAACCCTACGATTGATTAATTTGGGGTTTATTGACAGTAACGATCTTGTCTTCGCTTAGCTGCTCCTGTTGATAAACAAAATCGTGGGTTCTCCGCGCCCGTTCGCGGGCTTCGCGCGCTTTTTCCATATAATGACGGGCGGCTTTTTCATTCCCTCCCTCCGCAAACTGTTTTCCGGATTGTTCCAGCAGAATTACGGTTTCTTCGAGGCTGCGAATCGCTTTCCAGAATGATTCTTCTACATCTTTAGTGGTTGCAGCAAGCAACGTACTTGCCGTAAACGCATGTCCGGTATGGCACCGGTACCGAATAAGCTTTCCTTCTTTAATACTAATTAGTGCTCCATTGCATTCCGGACAGGTTAAGCGTGTTAGTTCACCCATGTCCTGAATACCCAGTTCGAACGCGTTTTCCTGAGCCGCAATGTTAATCTCAGTTGCCATGAGTTCGGTTTCTTCGACTGGTATTTCTGGCTTAACTGTAACGTTTTCTTTGATTAAGTCTTCAAGCAAAAAGGCCATTTTGGAAACAGGAACAACATAATCGACATCGACGTACTCCAGCACACTGTCGGGCATACTGGCATACATAGCATCTGCCGGGTCCTGAATGACACCAACGCCCCCCAACCGTTTCACGGACCACATGCCCGAGGTGCCGTCGTTTAGCATACCCGTTAGCACAATACCGATCACTCGGGGGCCGTACGTATAAGCCGCCGACCGAAATAACGCGTCAATCGAAGGCCGGAACCGGTTTTCTTTCGGCCCTTTTTTTACGATTACCTGGTCATATTCAACCAGCATGTGGTAGTCGGGTGGCGCAATATAGATCCTGCCGGTCTGAATGATTTCTCCGTCGGTTGGGTGAGTAACGGGCAGAGGGCCGGCAGCCATTAGAATGTCGGGCAGGAAACTCGGAGAATGAGGGGATATATGCTGAACAACAAAGACAGCCGCGTCGAAGTTAGCAGGCAGCGATTCCACCAACTTCTTTAGCGCATAAACGCCACCGGCCGAAGCGCCTATAACAATAATGTTTCGTTTTGCCATATCGCTGATTAGCTGTTACTTTTACGATACATATATGACTATGTTTGCCAAAACAGTCCAGTTAGCCAGGCAGAATAGAGGTTTGGTCAATCATCCCGTCAGTTTATTTGTTGTATAGTTTCCAAACCCTCTCCTTACCGATAAGTTTTCGGAGTTCCATAAATGGCTAAAAAAAAATCCACACCCTTAGCGAATCAAACGCCGTCGTCGCCAATACCGATTGTTGCTATTGGCGCATCGGCTGGTGGTATTGAAGCCGTTTCAGAACTGCTCTCGAATCTATCGGCAACAACGGAACTGGCCTACGTTTATATTCAGCACCTCGATCCGACTTTTGAGAGCCATTTACCGGACATACTCGGTCGTGTTACAGCAATGCCGGTTCTGGAGGCTGAACATATGCTTAAAATTGAGCCAAATCACGTCTATGTCATACCGCCCGACCGTGATCTGGAAGTGATCGATGGTGTATTAACGCTTCTTCCCCGCAACCGGTCAGGTATTTCAGGCATACATATGCCAATCGACCAGTTTTTTCTATCACTGGCCGAACGACAGAAAGAGGGAGCCATTGCGGTCATTCTATCGGGAACCGCATCCGACGGAACGCTGGGTATGCGCGCCATCAAAGCGGCCGGTGGTTTTACGTTTGCCCAGGATGAAACCGCCCAGTTTCAAAGTATGCCCCGGTCGGCTATTTCTGAAGGTGTGGTAGACCGTGTTCTTTCGCCAGCCGAAATTGCCCACGAACTGGAACGGCTTAGTCAACTACCTTCTATTTTCCTGCAAACGGCACAAGCAGAGTTGATGGATGAAGAAGTATCCAGCGACGACCTCCGGAGTATTATCCAGTTACTGCGCCGGATGACGGGTACCGATTTTAGCCATTATAAGCTAACAACCATCCGGCGACGTATTATCCGCCGGACGTTGCTATACAAGCTGGATACCCTGCGTGATTACGCAGACTATTTGCGCCAGCATCCGGAAGAAGCAGCTATGCTCTACGATGATTTACTGATCAACGTAACGAGCTTTTTCCGGGATGCCGATACGATGGATTACCTCCAGAAAGTATTATTCCCTCAACTGATTAAAAATAAATCCAGCCGCGCCCCGCTGCGCATCTGGATTACGGCCTGCTCAACGGGGCAGGAAGCCTACTCCATAGCCATGCTGCTGCTGGAAGTGCTGGGCGACCGGGCGACAAGCATGACGATTCAGATCTTTGCAACCGATTTGAGTGAGTCGGCGGTGGCCAAAGCACGGTTGGGCAGTTATACACGCAGCGAAGTAGTTGATGTATCGACCTCGCGTTTACAACGCTACTTCACAAAAGTCGATGATCACTATCGCATTAATAAGTCAGTACGGGATCTCTGCGTATTTGCCCCGCATAATTTGCTCAAAGATCCGCCATTTTCTCGCCTGGATCTTATCAGCTGTCGCAATCTGCTCATTTACCTGGATACGACTTTACAGCGAAAAGCCATCGTTACGTTTCATTACGCACTGAATCCAAGCGGATTCCTGGTGTTGGGGAAATCGGAAACGGTAGGCTCTTCGGCTCCGTTGTTTTCGCAGTTCGAGAAAAACTACAAAATTTTTATTCGGAAAAATGATGTAGACAGTCGAGCCACGTTTACCATGAGCCCGCGCCAATTGGATGGCACCCTGCCCGGATCAGCAAACAGACAGCTCCTTTCTCCCAAGATGAATAGTTCGTCAGCAGACCGTTTTCCGAACTCAGGAAACGATCTGGATAAAGTAGTGGATAATTTACTGCTTAGTCAGTACATACCGGCCTGCGTGCTGGTGAATCAGGATCTGGAAATTCTTCAGTTTCGCGGCTCAACAAGTCTGTTTCTCGAACCGGCACCGGGCAAAGCCAGCCTGAACCTGATTAAAATGGCCCGCCCGTCGTTGGTTTTTGAGCTGCGCAACACGATCCATAAAGCGCAGAAATCAGGCGAGCCCATACGTAAAAGTGGCCTGGAAGTTCGGCTTAAAGATAAGGTTCATTACGTTTCGATTGAAGCTGTTCCGCTAAACACGAATACCGAAGAGCGCCTATTCCTGATCATCTTTGAAGAAGTTGAGCCACCAGTAGCTCCTTCTAACCGATCAGCCGATGCACGCAATCGCCGGATCAAAGAACTGGAAGATGAATTGGCCAATCTTCGCGAGGATATGCGCTCCATTATCGAGGAACAGGAAGCCAGTAATGAAGAACTGCAATCGGCCAATGAAGAAATCATCAGCAGCAATGAGGAGTTGCAGAGTATCAACGAAGAACTCGAAACCAGTAAAGAAGAAATCGAATCGACCAACGAAGAACTGCTGACGATCAATCAGGAATTGCAGGTTCGAAATGATCAGTTGTCAGAGGCCCACCAGTTTGCCGAGGATATCTTCGGTACAATTCGGGAGGCTACATTGGTGCTGGATACCGACCTGCGGGTAAAAAGTGCGAACCAGACATTCTACCGGATCTTTGGCACTAAAGAAGATGCTACAGAACGACAGCTTATTTATGAACTGGGCAACCGCCAGTGGGACATTCCTGAGCTTCGCCTGATGCTGACGGATGTAGCTACCCATGGCACTCAGATTCAGGGCTTTGAGTTCACCTACTCATCACCTGACGTGCGGGTTGGCAGTAAAGTTCTCTCCTTAAATGCCCGTCGGGTGGTACGTCAGCAGGAAGCAATTCTGCTTGCCATTGAAGATATTACCGAACACCGTCGGGCGCAACGCCTGCTGGCCGAACGGGAAGCCTGGTTTCACCAGATTGCCAACAACGCACCCAGTCTTATCTGGGTTACTGGTCCCGATGGGAAATACACGTTTATCAACAAAGTATGGGCTGATTATACAGGCCGTACGCTCGAAGATATAACGAAACACGGGTGGGCACCGAATCTACACCCTGATGACCGAAAAGGGTATGAGACAACGTATTATGAACACATCGCAGGCAGAAAACCGTTTAGCTCCGAATACCGTTTGCGTCGATACGATGGCGAGTATCACTGGATGCTGGAGAATGCCCAGCCCATGTTTGCACCCGATGGAACCTTTGGAGGTTACATTGGCAGCTCTGCCGATATGCATCTGCAAAAAGAACTAAATCAGGAACTGGACCGACGTGTCCAGGAACGTACGGTTGCCCTGGCTCAAAGTACAGCGCTTCTGCAATCAGTTTTTGACTCATCGCTCAATGGCATCAGCGTTTTACAAAGCATACGAAATGAGCATGGCGAACTTATAGACTTTGAGTATCAGGTCGTTAACAAAGCTGCGGAGCTTACTATTAACCAAACAAACCTCGTAGGAAAACGCTTTTCCACCATCAACAAATCTTTCAGAAAATCCGGCTTGTTTGCTATTCTGAAACTGGTGGTCGAAACAGGAGAATCAAAACGCTTTCAGTTGCAGTATGAGGACGGATCAGTTAACCAATGGCATCACGCATCGGCGGTAAAGCTCAATGATGGGGTCGTATTATCGTTTGAAGCCATTACTGTCCACCATCAGGCTGAAGAATAGGTTCATTCATCCTGACCTCTTTACATTAG
Organism: Spirosoma endbachense; assembly: GCF_010233585.1. Classification (NCBI taxonomy): domain Bacteria; kingdom Pseudomonadati; phylum Bacteroidota; class Cytophagia; order Cytophagales; family Cytophagaceae; genus Spirosoma; species Spirosoma endbachense. The sequence goes on along the minus strand of NZ_CP045997.1, from coordinate 9,122,843 downwards.
CTGAAACACAACCGACTAGTAAATAAATAGCCAGTAGATAGATTAGTAAATCATTTCAGACTCATTGGTGGTAAGGATAAAGCAAACTATCACTCATGTGTGCGTTCTAACAGTTAATTTATGCCGGCTGAGTCCCGAATTTTTATCGTTGATGACGGGGCTGACTACCGTTTTTTAACCGAGCAGATTTTCACTCGATTTCTGCCTCAGTATTCTACTCGTTTTTTTGCGAGCGGAGATGCACTCTATCAGCATATTCTGACCAGTCCAACCGGCAAGCCCGAACTCATTATCCTCGATTTGCACATGCCTGGATTAAGCGGAGAGCAGGTTTTGAGTTACCTGAAAAAGCATCCGCAATGGCATTATATTCCTGTAATTATGATGAGCAGCACAGTTGATGAGGTCGAGATAGCTGCCTGTTATAAAGCGGGGGCCAATTCATTTCTGGCTAAACCAGATGGCATGACTCAGTTCAAAGAAATATTTGAGTCAGTCTGTACCTACTGGCTAAAATTTAATCGACCTTCACAGTAAGCGTCCTTCGCTGGGGTATTTTAAACCGTCAATCAGGTTTTCCGGCAAGATTACCGCCGTCGGAAGGATTTTCAATCAAAATCGGTAATCAAAGCAGATCAGCGGGGTCGATCAGGCGATTTTTAATGGCAAACAGCACCAGGCCAGCGGTATTCCGGGCGTTGGTTTTTTCGAGTAGATTAGCCCGGTGGCCGTCTACAGTGCGGATGCTGAGGCAGAGCCGATCGGCAATTTCCGGGGCTGTCAGTTGTTTACAAATCAAATTCAGCACTTCGATTTCACGAGCGGTGAGCGTAGCAGGCAAATCATCCGTAAGCAGTCGTCGGGGCTTTTTTACGAGCATCCGGTTTTTCAGTGCGGTCAGGAATGCCTCATTAAAATAAAAATCAGCCTCAACCACGGCCCGGATAGCCCGTTCAACTTCGAGCGGTTCTACGTTTTTGAAGAGATAGGCATTTACGCCCAAATCCATCAGATGGGTCACAAACCGATCTTCGCCATAAACCGACAGGATAATAATTTTCAGAGCTGGATAATCGGCGTGAATAAGTTTCGTTGTTTCGACCCCGTTTAGTTCGGGCATCGAGAGATCGAGCAACACCACATCGGGCAACGGATCTGCCACGGCCAAAGCCTCGAGTAAGGCACGTCCATTGTCGGCTTCAAGTACGATGTTTATCCCCTCAAACGCATCGACAATGGCAATCATACCTTTGCGAAACAATACCTGATCGTCGGCAATTGCCACTCGAATGGAAGTCATAAGTTAGTAGTTAGGGGAATGCTGGCCGTTACGCGTAGGCCCTGACCCGGCTGAGTCTCGAACGAAACCGTTCCGTTGAGCATCTGGGCGCGGGTTTCAATATTTTTCAAACCAAGGCTACGTTGCTGATAAGCCTGGGCATAATCAAACCCTTTCCCATCATCAGCGTAAAGTAGTTCCAGCCGATTATCACGCTGGCGCAACTGTAACCGGATATCGCTGGCATCGGCATGTTTGAGGGCGTTGTTGAGCAACTCCTGCACCAATCGGTAAACAATCAGATTTGTCCGGGTAGGCAACGTGATCTCATGCTCAACAGTGAGTTCAACGTTGACGTCGGCTATATCCATCGCACTTTCGCACAAGCCTTCAAGTGCATAGGTTAGCCCAAGTTCTTCAAGTCCCTGGGGCAGCAGATCGTTGGAAATTCGCCGGACGCTATCGATGGTGTTGTCAATTACAACCTTGAACCGGATTGTCAGATCGTCGGTTTCGGTGTTATTCTGGCTTTTGTGAGCCAATTGCCCAACCAGCAGGCGCATTGCCGAAAGAGCGGCTCCCACCTCATCGTGAAGGTCGCGGGCAACGCGCTTACGCTCGTCCTCCACCGCATCGAGTGTGCGGTACACTACATCCTGCTGGTAGTTTAATTCCATTTCTTTAAGCATTAATGCCTGGTCAGCGAGCCGTTTCTGATAAAAAAGCAGAAAACCAACGATCCCGGCAACCAGTAGTGAAAGTGCCAATGCTCCTCCAAAAACAAGAACATAAATGTCTATCGAAGTCTGGGACTGAACCATAAACCAACGCTAATTAACAGATGCATCAGGACCATCAGGAGCGCATGAAGTCCGAAAACAGTCAATATAAGCGTTCGATTTGAGTTGCTCAGCAGCGCATTGCTCAGAATTAAAAAAAACAGGCTTCCGGCAAAATAGAGCAGGAAGCCTGTGTTGATCCAGAAGACAGGATGCCTGTCAATGCGCTTTTCGGTTAATTCGGTCAGCATTTTATAAAAACAAAGCACTGCCAGTGCAATAACCAGCAGGCCCTCAAGGCCACGTGCGTAGGTGTTGTAGCCATTAAGTGGCTGAAGAAACAGGCTATTCAGGATGGCCAGAACGGTAAAACCTACCATAATGCCCGGCACTAACGGGCGGGGGTAAAAAGTACCGAAAAAAGCAAAATAAAACAGGGCAATGATGTTGAATTCCAGGATCGTGTAAAGATGCAGAATGTAGAGGTTAGGAACATTCAGATAGGACGTAATGTAAGAAACGGCCTCGCCCAATGCGGCTAGTGCCACAAATAGGGCCACGTACCTCAGGTAGCCTGTCAGGTAAGCTATTCGAATCAGTACCACGGCCACTGAAACGAGGAGAAACCAGGTCCCGTTGTCACCTATCCATAGAAAAAAATCCTGCATGCGGTTCTTAGTTGTTGACGGGTTAGCGTATTGTCTTTTCTTATCGATTCCCAACTGTCGGGAGGAGCCATGAATCAATCAACTCCGTCGTTTAATCACGCCCCTTCGCTCGGGTTTCTACCGAATAACTGCCTTTTGTCTGGCTTCATTCTGAAGCAACCTAGCCGCAGTTTTCGTCAGCAGGGCCGATGAACAATGGACTTTCGGGGTCACAATAAGGCGGACAACCGTGCGAGAAATCAAATACGTTATAGGTCTCCTCTATTGCCTCATTACCGGTATTGATAACCATCGGACCTACTAAATCCACAATCATGTCGGGGTCGGATCCTGTCGGATCGATGTCTTTCTGATGCGCTGCCGATACCAGCAAGAGACAGGGGCGCAGTCGTCCTTCCTTTAGATCTTCTTTACGGCCTATGTACATGCGAATAAATTCGGTATCATCCTGTTTTAGCAGCTCCACAAAGTCGGCCCGACGAACCACAAACGCCCGCATTTCGGTCGGACTGAGCTGTTTACCCTCCGGATTGGCATCAATCCAGTTGGAAATCCAGGATTGGGCGGTTTCGAGAGGGACAGAAAAAGGCACCCATTCATCTTGTTTTGATTCGGTAGTCATTTAAGCTGTAGAGTTAACTGATTTGAGTTAAGCGCAAAACAATGCAATTGGGGAAGACCACACATCCGTAAAACTACCCGTTTTCATAAAACAGGCAGAAAAGCCTGGCTGCTGCCCAGTGAACTACCTGTTTAGGCGATCGGGTGGTTTTGCTTATTTACAGATTTGGCAAATCATACACTTTTGCATCGACAATTTCTCCTTTTTTAATCCATTTCTAAACAAATAACCCCATGGTTCTCGAAGCAGTAACATTCAATCCTACAGTAACGCTACCCGATGAGGCTGGCGATCAAGGTCCTATCCAGTACTATCTTGTCTGGGCTTCTATTCCGGCCAATGATGACAAAGGCATCGTCATCGACAATGTGCTGGAAGGTGACGAAATCGAGGTGTATAACACCGCTGGCATTGCCTCTTTCGACAAAGTGAGTATGGAACCCATTAAGGGGATCGTGGGCATTATCAATGTCGTAGCGGGTGGCGCCGTGGTGCTGGCCGAACCTGAAATGGCCCCACTGGTCGCTGGTTTTACGGCTGGGGTTGAGGCCATTATCGATGCCATTCCTGATGAGTTAGGAACGGCCCGTCGGACTGCCTACGGCCTGGACCCCGGCACCGGAGACTATGCAAAAAACGAAGGTGGCCTGATTGTTTGCATGCCCGAATCGAGCGGAGCTATCTACGCTACCGATGATTATCACCTGACGGGTGACACAAAAAATGAGGGCAGACTCTACAAATATTACAGCGACGATACCAAGAACGTGAATGCGTTTTTCCCATGCCCCGTGGTGAATGACACGAATGACCCCACTAGCCCAAACAACGGCCGGATGAGTGCAACCTCGGGTAAACCTGGTCGGGGAGCTATTAACATTCTGGCTTTCGATGAGCGATTCGACGATAATGCCGGGTATTACAACGTGGGTATCATAATCACTCGTCATAGCAATATCGATCAGGATGTTCAGCTTAAGGAGCAACTACTTGAAGCCGTTCCGAATACGATCTTCTAAATGAGGTCGGCATAGGCAGCCCTGTTTTCAGGGAAATTATTTCTTTCCCCTACTCGGATCGAATCATTTTGCTTTGATAACCTGGCAGCATCGCTGTTACCTGTAGTGGTGCTGCCAACCTGTTTAACCTGGCCACATTCATGATTATGACATCTGTTGTTCGAAAAGCGACAAGCCTGTCAGCCCGTCGGAATGGCCTTTTCTATGCGGCATTCCGCTTTTACCACCCAGTTATTGTCAATCTTACTTATGAGAAAGTTATCGCTTATAACCATTCTGGCCACGTTATTTTTAGTTGTCATGATGCTGCTAAATGCCATTCAGGCATACTTTCTTTTTCCGTAGTTACCTTCTTCTTTTTTACTTTTTATGAGTAACTATCAGAACCTCCCCTATCAATCAGTAACTTTCAAAGGATCGCATAACTCCTACGATCGCGATGAGTCGCTGTATGATCAACTGGTTTTTCATCCCGACAAACCCTATAACTGTGGGTGTCGCGGTGTTGAGCTCGATATCTGGCGGCACTCCGACGATCCAGGAACGGGCTTGTTCACGGTTAGCCATTCGGGAGGTGGTGGGCCAGACCTGTCTACGTACCTGGCCTCTCTACTAAGCTGGCACGATACAAATCCGGACCACGATCCGGTTTGGGTAACACTCGACATTAAAAGCTCCAACGGCGACAAAACCACATTTCCCGGTCAGATTGATGGATACCTGACCAGCTATTTCCGGACAAGTTTGATTTTTAACCCCATTTTACTCTATACCAGTAAATCCAGATCGCTTTGCGAAAATGTTGAATTGACGGGCTGGCCCACCCTGGGCGATATGCGGAACCGGTTTATTTTCTGCCTGAGCGGAAATGAAGACTGGAAATCATATTACGCCAATACAAACCAGCAGGGATGTCTGTGCTTTGCCGATATGGATCGCCCCGACGATGAATCCAATCCTGATGTACCAACAACCGGCTCGCGGGTTGTCATCAACATGCACATTTACTCGGACGATCACGATAAATGGGCCCAAAGCATTCCGGCCTATGCAGCCAAAAACCTGCTGGTTCGGGTCTATATCGCCAATGGTGAGGACCTCTGGAACAATGCTCAGGCAGCTGGTGCTTCGCTGATTGCCACCGATAAGGTGAGTAATTACAGTTGGGCCGAAGTCAGTAACGATGCTCCTTTCGCCCAGCGAAACAGCTACCAGGTGGTCAGCCAGCGCCAGGTCACTGAAGCATCCCAGCAACTGATCCGGCTCTTGTCTAAAGACACCGAATAACGAGAAGCGGTTTCACACCTGATTGTCTAACAAAAACGGGGGCACCTGGTTCATCTGGGTGCCCCTCTTTTTGTTGGTATATATCGGAGTCGTTTGGAATAGTCCGTGGATTTAATTCAAAGAATCACGGACGGACTGTCGTGCGCAGTAACCAATGATCAATTCGATGGACGATTTCGGCAAAATCGGCTGGTTCCTCCATATAATCCAGCTGGTTAACATCAACGATCAATAAATCTCCAATTTGATACGATGCTACAAACTCCTCATAGAGCTGATTCAGACTTGCCAGATAGTCATCACTGATAGCCTTTTCGAAAGCCCGGCCTCGTTTCTGTATCTGTTTGCGGAGTTTAGGTAAATCGGCCCGTAGGTAAATCATCAGATCGGGTGGACGAACCATACTCATCATGTTTTCAAACAGGTTCCGATACGTCTGGTAGTCGCGCTCGCTCATGGTGCCCAGCTTGTATAAATTACGAGCGAAGATGGCAGCATCCTCGTAAATAGTTCGGTCCTGAATAATTGACGTATGACCCTGTTCGGCAACCGTTAGCACCCGTCGCATCTGCGCAAAGCGGCTATTGAGAAAATAGATCTGAAGGTTAAAAGCCCAGCGCGGCATATCTTCGTAAAAATCGGCCAGATACGGATTGCCCTCGACTGCTTCGTATAGAACCTCCCAGCCGTAATGACTGGCCAATAGCCCGGCGAGGGTTGTTTTGCCAGCTCCGATATTTCCGGTTATCGCAATGTGCATAAAAGGCTGATAGTTTAGAGCACGAATGGCATTTCTGAAATGAGAAATCAAGAACAATAGCGCAGGTACAGGCAGGCCCGATTTTATTGGTTTCTTTCCCTGTTCATCCTGACTCTCCTCCTCTTACGCCTTCTAATGGAACGAACTTAACCAAAATGGGTTTATTTTTGCAGAAAATTTCTGAGTCAGCGAACAGGGCCGAATCGTTGTAAATTCATTGATTCGCTCCGCTTCGGCAGTCCGATTTCTCTTATTGATCATGAAACCATATCGCGTTCTTTTATACTATATCTATTCACCCATCCAAAATCCGGTACAATATCGCGAGGAGCATCATTTGCTGTGCCTTCAGTTGAACCTGCTTGGGCGTGTGATTGTGGCTCCGGAAGGGCTGAATGGTACAGTATCGGGATTAGCCGCTGATTGCGAGGCCTATATGGCCGCTCTGCACGCCGATCCGCGCTTTTCGGGTATTGAGTTTAAGATCGATGAAGCCGATGGGCATACCTTTCAGAAACTGCACGTTCGGGTCAAGAATGAGATCGTTCATTCCGAACTCCCCGTCGATCCGATTCGGCAGACCGGTATTCACCTGGAGCCGGATGAATTTAAAAAGTTAAAAAATGACCCCGATGTCGTGCTGATCGATATGCGCTCCAATTACGAACATGCGGTCGGCAAGTTCAAGGGGGCTGTTACGTTCGACATGGAAAATCTGCGCGAATTGCCGGATCATATTCAGGAAATTGAACACCTGAAAGGCTCGAACAAGAAAATCATTACCTATTGCACGGGTGGCATCAAGTGCGAAAAAGCGTCGGCCTATCTTCTGTCACAAGGTTTTGACAATGTTTACCAGCTTCATGGCGGCATTATCAAATACGGTATGGAAGCGGGGGGCGAGGATTTCGATGGTCAGTGTTATGTTTTCGACAACCGCGTCACGGTGCCCGTAAACCAGGTCAACCCGGCCATCGTATCGACCTGTTTCCGGTGCGGCACCGCAACAAGCCGGATGATTAACTGCGCCAGTCCATCCTGCAACAACCACATTACCCTCTGCGAAAACTGCGGAGACGAACACGGTGGCACCTGTACTGACGACTGCAAAAAAGATCCTAATTTACGGGCATACGACGGTACTGGCTATTACGGGAAGCAAACCCAAAGCTATTCGCCGATGCAGGGCTACGTAAGTCGGCGGGGGCAACGGGTTGAGGTGTCTATTCAGGCTGACTAACTACGGAGCCGCTTTTATTTAGATCAATGATCCTGTTAAGACTGGATACGACGAACCATTGGTAGCCAGAAAGATCCAACCGTCAAGATTTAACCTAGACTCTTACCCGACCACAACGACTGGTTCTGTGTCAGGATCGTATTGTCAGCGTCGTCTGTTGTCATAAACGAGTGGTTATCTAACTTCCCTGAGCAGCACGAAATTTTATAACGCCTTCAAGAAAGGACTGGGAAACCGCAACGCTTATTCGGCACAGATCTTCCCCTGAATCACTTCCCGAATTCGATACGTCGGTTTATGGCCAGCCTCAAAGTAGGTCCGCATCTGCGTCTCGGCAATAAAGCCAAAGGCCAGTAAATTGAGTCCACCCAGCAGCAGTACGGCAATCAGTATGAGCCACCCGGCCAGATTGCTTATCTCACCAATCAGTTTCTGCACCAGCAAAAACAGGCTTACTCCTACCCCTAATAGAAGAGAAAGGGCAGCTACTGGCCCAAACAGACGCATCGGCCGACGGAAATAACGCTGTAAAAACAGCACAACCAGTAAGTCATTCAACACGGGCCCGATTCGACCCAATCCGTATTTAGAAACGCCATGAATCCGTGGATGATGCCGTACATCTATTTGTGTCATTCGGCTTCCCTGCATTGCCGCCAGTACGGGTATGAAGCGGTGCAGTTCGCCATAAAGACCTAATTTCTGCGCTACTTCGCGCCGGAAAATTTTGAGCGTACAGCCATAATCCTGCAGGTAAACGCCCGTCATCCGGCGAATCAACGCATTGGCAATGCGGCTGGGTATTTTACGAAGCAGGAATCCATCCTGGCGATTGGCCCGATTACCGGCTACTACATCCCAATTTTCTGTCTGCGCCAGTTTAAGCATACCCGGAATATCGGCCGGATCATTTTGCAGATCACCGTCCAGCGTCACGACATATTCGCCCGTTGCGGCTTCGATACCAGCGGCCAGGGCGGTGGTTTGTCCATAATTCCGGGCCAGTACGATCAATTTCGTTCGATTATCAGCAAACTGCCGAACAATCGTTACGGTAGCATCTCTGGAGCCATCATCGACCAGAATCAATTCGTAGCGTAGTGTCGAGAGTGCTTCACGGATGCGTTCCAGCAACGGTCGAACATTATCGGCTTCGTTGTAAAGCGGCACAACAACCGAAACCAGTGTATCAGACATCATTTGAAACGAGGTTACTGGCCGACTGTATGCCCAAAGGTTTGCTCATTACATAATCATTCATCCAATAGGGCCCAATAGCAATATCCTCCTCATACAATACCCGAAATCCCTGTTTTTCGTAGAACGTTCGGGCCTTGTTATACCGATTTACGTTCAGCAGAAGCTCTTCTCCGCCTAACGACTGGCATCGGGTTTCAACCTCCGTCATCAGCGTTTTTCCAAAACCACTCCCCTGCTGAGCGGGTAAAACATAAATTTTATGCAGTTTGAATATCTTATTATCTGGTCCATAAGGCGCAAAAGCGGCAAATCCTTTCAATTCTGTCGGTTGCTGATCGCTCTCGGTTTCGAGCAACACAAACGTATGACCAAGCGTAGTCATCTGTTCCAGAAGCGCTTCAGGTGCATATATTGTCATAAACATATACTCGATTTGCTCCGATGATAAAATAGGTCGGTAGGTCGGTTCCCAGATTTGCTCTTGCAGCCGGATAATAGCCGGAATGTCGGCGGAAGTAGCAGTACGAAGTTTAAACGGCACGTTCAGTCGTATTTACGTAGTTTTGCAACAAATATAGTAAGTCAGCCAATAGGCATCCGTTGCAGGCAACGAGTATCCTGCTTCAACAATCATTTATTGACTGACGACTGATGACTATTGACTTTTTATGGCCGAGCAAAAGCCCCTGATTTTAATAACGAACGACGATGGCATCACATCCCATGGCATTCGGACACTCGTTGAATTGATGAAACAAGTAGGTTCGGTGGTCGTGGTTGCCCCGAACAGCCCTCAGTCGGGGATGGGGCATGCCATCACGATTTCTAATCCGATTCGGCTTTACCCTTCCGATATCTTTGGCGATGTTCCGGCCTATGAATGTTCGGGCACTCCGGCCGACTGCGTTAAGCTGGCCAAACATCATGTTCTGAAAGACCGCTCGCCCGATCTGGTTGTCAGTGGTATCAATCATGGCAGTAATTCATCGATCAGTATTCTGTATTCAGGCACGATGTCGGCGGCCATTGAAGCGGCTATCGAAGGGATACCGGCCATTGGCTTCTCGCTGGGCGACTTTACGAGCAAGGCTGATTTTTCGCATGCACATGAGCATATCCTGAGCATTGTCCGTATGGTGCTGGAACGTGGCCTTCAGCGCGGAACAGCACTGAATGTCAATTTCCCGGCCAAAGCCGCTGAACCCTTGAAAGGCATTCGGATCTGTCGCCAGGCCAATGCGAAATGGCAGGAAGTGTTCGATGAACGGCGCGACCCACACGGTCGACGGTATTTCTGGCTGGCGGGGGATTTCGTTAATTTCGACGCTCATGCCGAAGATACTGACGAATATGCTCTTTCTCAGAACTATACGTCTGTTGTACCCTGTCATTATGACCTGACATCATATGGCATGTTGGATGAACTAAAAAACTGGAACCTTTAATTGCTTTCAGTTTTCGTTTATAGTTGGCTGAACAAGGGTATGACATCAACAGCCTTTGCGTTTGCCACTGAACTTTAAACGGAAAACGGAAAACGGACAATCATTATGGCTCTACTAGGCAGTATGCTCAAAAACGGTATTCGGTTAACGAATGCCGTCAGGCTGCGAAAAATGACCGCGTTTAAGCAGCAACGCAAAGCCTTTCGCAAACTCATCAGCAAAGCACGGTTTACGGAGTTTGGCACAACCTACCACTTCGAAGAGCTGCTCAGTTCGACTGAGTTTGGAACACCACGGGAGTTTTACGAAAAATTCAAACAGACCGTTCCCATTCATGATTACAACTCCATGTTCGACGGCTGGTGGAAACGTTCACTGGCGGGCGAAAAAGACATAGCCTGGCCAGGGCGCGTCAAATATTTTGCGCTCAGTTCCGGCACATCAGAAGCAGCATCGAAATACATTCCTGTGACCAAATCGATGTCTAAAGCCATTCAGCGTTCCAGTATCCGCCAGATTCTGACGCTTGGCCGCTATCAGAACCTTCCCTCAACGCTTTACGAAAAAGGTTATCTGATGCTGGGCGGCAGTACAAATCTGAACGCACGCGAAGGGCACTTCGAAGGCGATTTGAGCGGTATTACAGCCAGCCAGATCCCGTTCTGGTTTCAACGGTTCTACAAACCCGGCCGGGAGATTGCGCAGGAACGGGATTGGGCGCTTAAACTGGATGAAATAACTGAGCAGGCAGGTAGTTGGGATATCGGCTATATCGTTGGTGTTCCGGCCTGGATTCAGTTGCTGATGGAGAAGATCATCGCCCGCTATAATGCCAAAACCATTCATGATGTCTGGCCGAATCTAATGGTTTTCTGCCACGGCGGGGTTTCGTTCGAACCGTATCGGAAAGGCTTTGAGAAACTGCTGGCCCACCCGATCACCTACATAGAAACCTATCTGGCCTCTGAAGGATTCATCGCCTATCAAACTCATCCCAATGCCGAAGGCATGCAGTTAGTGCTCAACAATGGGTTGTTTTTTGAATTCATTCCGTTCAATGAGCAGAACTTCACGTCCGACGGCGAACTGGTTGCGAATCCCCAAACGCTGATGATCGATGAAGTGGACGAAGGCAAAGAATACGCTTTGTTGATTTCTACCTGTTCGGGAGCCTGGCGTTATTTAATTGGTGATACAATCCGGTTTGTCAGTAAAAAGCGGTCAGAAATTGTCATTACGGGCCGTACAAAGCACTTCCTGAGTTTGTGTGGCGAACATTTATCTGTCGACAATATGAATAAAGCCATTGAGCTGGTTTCGCAGGAAATGGGCATTTCCATTCGGGAATTTACCGTTGCGGGCGTCTCTCACGACACTTTGTTTGCTCATCACTGGTACGTGGGTACTGATGATAGCGTAGATGCCAGCGACCTCCGCGACCGAATCGACGCGAAGCTAAAGGAACTTAACGATGATTACGCCGTTGAGCGTCGGCACGCCCTAAAAGAAATAACCGTTACGGTATTACCCGCTAAAACCTTTTATAGCTGGATGGCATCAAGAGGAAAAATGGGCGGTCAGAACAAGTTTCCGCGCGTTCTGAAAAAGAACCTGATTGGTGAGTGGGAAAGTTTTCTGAAGAACGTCTAACATAGGCCAGGAACTGTTATTTCGTGACAGTGCCTTTCTCAATCATCCCGTTTCCTACCAGTTCATCGCTTTCGATAACGGCTCAAGCAGCCGATTATAGGCAATATTTGCAGCTCCAATGAGAAAGACTACACCCGTAGTACGGTTGAAAATCAATACGACTCGAGGGGTAAAAAGCCGCTTAAGTCGGTTAGCATAATAGGCCAGTGCTGATTCGGTCACAAAAACGCCCACTAGAGCGGCAATCATGAATCCATATTGCTGAGCCATGGTGTAATGCAGGTGTGAACGAATGTAGGCCACAATGGCTACCCACGATACAAAGTTGACCGGATTGAGCGCATTCAGGAAAAAACCCGTAGTAAAATAGTAAACAAAATTGCCAAAGCGGGTTTTTGGATACGCCAGCCGGGGTGTTCCTTTAAAAATATTGACCAGACCCATGGCTGTTAGGAATAAAACCCCGACAATGGCCATCAGATTTTCAAAGCCCTGAACTTTGGGGATAAATGCCGTACCAAGTAGTGCAGCCAGTACGAAGAGTGTATCGCCCGTGATAACCCCGAAAACTATTTTTAGCCCCGACCGAAATCCATTGTCAACACTATTTTGAATCAGGGCAAAAAACACTGTTCCAAAGGTCAAACAAAGCGCAACGCCGACTAAAAAACCAAAAAGAATAGGTAAAAACACAAGCAAGGTCTGGTTTATGGTGTATTATTTATGGTTTATGGATTTTCGGCTAAAGGTGCTGATTTCACCACAAACTATAAACCGTAAACTATAAACCATAACTGGTGTTTAGATTCCTCTCAATCGGGCTACAATTAACAGGCCACTGACACTGAGCGAATCGGTAATTCGACTCGTCACTGCCATATCTACAGCCTCGGCCAAAGGCAGTTTCCAGACACGCAGTTCTTCGGTCTCTTCAGGCTCATGATTGCCCTGAACCAGATCTTCTGCTATATAGAGAAAACCCTCTTCATCGGTCGCCGAATTAGACGTATGGATTCGGGCAATTTTGGTCCACTGACGGGCTTCGAGCCCCGTTTCTTCGCGAAGCTCCCGCTTGGCCGATTCGAGTGGATCGGTACCCAATGGTGATCCACCTTCCGGAATCTCCCATGAGTACTCGTTTAGTGGATACCGATACTGGCCAACCAGATATGTATTTCCATCGGCATCGATTGGAATAACGCCTACTGCTTTATTTTTAAAACTAACTACCCCATAAATACCAGGTGTGCCAGCGGGGGTTATGACGTCTTCGTGTCTGATCGACAGCCATGGATTTTCGTATTTAACCGACGATTCCAGCGTCTGCCAGGGGTTTTCTGTCTCGTTCATGCACACGAAAGTACGAACAATACAGCTACGAATATTACCTTTGTGGTTTCTAACAACATTCCGTAACACTTGATGAGCGCCACTCAACGTACTAAATACCGCTGGATGAGCGTCTCACTGGGACTAAGCATTGTCCTGCTGATTCTTAAATTCACGGCTTATTTTTTGACCTATTCGACTGCTATTCTCAGCGATGCGGTCGAATCAATCGTCAATGTTTTAGCCAGCGGGTTCGCTTTTTATAGCATTTATCTGGCGGGACAACCCCGCGATCAGAACCACCCGTATGGTCATGGGAAAATAGAATTTTTGTCTTCGGGCTTCGAGGGCGCAATGATTCTGTCGGCTGGTCTGGTCATAATCTGGCAGTCAATTCTTAGTTTTTACGAGCCTAAAGTCCTCACAAATCTCGATCTGGGCTTCGCTCTAATCGGCTTAACGGCCATTGCCAATGCATTTGTGGGCTGGATGCTTATTCGGTCGGGGAAACAAACCGACTCACTAGCTCTAACCGCCGATGGTCGCCATTTACTGACGGATACATTCAGTAGTATTGCCGTTATGGTCGGTGTAGCACTGGTTGTTCTGACGGGTAAACACTGGATCGACAGCGCCCTTTCGCTGCTCCTGTCGTTCGTTATTATTTACAACGGTTTTCAGCTTATCCGTTTGTCGGTGGCTCGTCTGATGGATGAAACCGACGCGCCTACACTCGACCGCGTCGTGACCCTATTAAACGACAATAAAGACTCGAACTGGATTGATGTCCATAACCTGAGGGTGCAGAAATACGGAGCCGATCTGCATATTGACTGCCACCTCACATTACCCTATTATTGGGAATTGAATCAGGTACACGATGAAGTACATCATTTCGAAAATACGCTTAAGGATGGCTTCCTGGGCGAGGTCGAAATTTTTGTGCATACAGACCCCTGTGTTAATGAATGCTGCCATTATTGCCGGGTTGCCAATTGTCCTGTTCGGGCATTCGCCTTTGTTAACGACGTTGAATGGACTGCCGATAACCTACCACTCAATCAGAAGCACTTTGTGTCAATAGAAGTCCCCAATAGTTAACTTGTAACCGATAAATTAAGCTAAATACCCACCGACCATGTCCAGTAACTTTACTCATTGCAGGCTGACGTCAGTCCTGCTGTTTCTTGTTTTTGGCTTCTGCTCTATTTATAATTCCGGGGCACAGTCGACAGATAATCATTTAATTGTACTTGGAGAGGCCGTAGAAGAAGTGCCTGCCGATCAGGCCACTCTCACTGTCAATTTATCCTATACGGATGAAAAAGACATAACCCTGGTCTACGAACAACATAAAGGAGCCCGCGAGCGACTCGTGGCCATGTTGACTGAATTAAAAGTGCCGACCAAAGACCTGCATATTCTTCAGCTATTGGTGCGAAAGGAGCGTGACTATTCAATGGGCGGGGGTGGAATGGGGCAACCAACCGAAAAATTCAAAGGATATCAGCGAGTTTCGGTCAAATTCGATGATCTGAAGCGCTATGCCGATGTGCAACAACACCTGGCATCCAATGGATTTACAGATTTATCGACCGTTTTTTCAGTCAGTAAACAACGGGAGATTGAACTAAGGCTGTTTGATCAGGCGGTGGCCAATGCAAAAGAAAAAGCCGATCGACTGGCCAAAGCCATATCGCGTTCAATAAAGCGTATTGTCAGGATCGGTGAGGCCGAAGAAAATGAATCTGTTGGCAATATTCGCACAACAGCATTAAACCCCTACATGACTAATTATTTGGCTGACCCCATGCGACCAGTGGCAACGATACAACAAACGTTTCGCTCCGCTGCCATTGTAAAAGTTGTGTATGAACTGAATTGATCCCGTTTACATTCCAAGCTATTCTGTTGCTGCCATTCTATTTCAGGCCGGTCTACGAACTCTTTTCCTGAGTATCAGGCACTTTATGGCTATTTATTCTGAGCCTGTTTTGCGTCAGTTGGCTCTGCTTTGGGCTAAAAATTATTATTTACCCAAAAAGTTGTATTAATTCTTTTTATTTACCAATTTTGACGCACTAGCTAATTCGACAGAATAGCGCAGATATTGCTTTTTTCAATTCAGGTTGTATTCAAATACCGGTAAAAGACGCCTTCTTCTAGCGAATTGAGGGCGTTTTTTCTTTTTGGGTAAAACACCCCACACTAACCAATCTGTTTTGAATTTACTGAATGGTGCTCATCGGGGTCTAAATTGACCTATCCGACTGGTAAATTGGGCTAAAACGGTGATAAGAATTACTACATTTTTCAAAAATTTACAACAAACACTATTATTCATCATAGTTAGATAAATAGAAGAATCGCTACATTTTTATAACCTCGAAGAACATTTAAAAAAGTTTTTCCAAGTTAAAATGAACGTTTATAGTCAGTCTATTTTCACTTACCCTTCGGTAGTCTTACGCCGTGCTGATAAAGAAACTGGTTGCTCAACTATCACCTCACCGGAACAATAAGAAGTAGTCACTTCTCACACTATTGCCGACTTGACCAAATATTGTACGTATGCCAACACTTGTATATGTATTCCCCTACGTGCTGATACGAAATCGATTCGCCCACTTTCCAAAAAGGCGAATCAAGCACAGGCGATCCCTCATTAATGTGCTAGCCCTCCTACATGGTGAAAGTGTCGATTCCGCATTCCCAATGCGTAGCAGAAGCCTAAACACTTCCGCTACAATTATTTTCCGCTTAGAGTGGAAAGTTTGTCTTGAGCCGTCCTTCTCATTTTTACCACTTTTGCGACCGCCCACTTTGTCCATTTTTACTTGATGATATACAGTTGATGAACCAGTCGTTTTCTTGCCTCTGACGAATCGTCTTTTGGCTCGGGCGTTTACTTCTCTGTTGATTGAGTACTGACGGCGAAGTAGATAACGGACTGGCTATTCATTGTTGATAATTAGTAATCTAAGTCTTCTTGAAATCACTGAAAATGACACTCACGAAAACAACGATCCTCCTTCTCCTCATTCTATTTTACAAAAGCTATGCTTTGGCGCAAACCACAGCGTCATTTCCGTTACGGCTGAGCGATAACAACCGATACCTGGTGGACAGTAAGAACAAACCGTTTCTGGTCAAAGAATTCTCCGCCTGGGGATTAATCCAGGCGCTCTCGGAAAAGGATGAAGCCGCCTTCCTCGATAGCCTTAAACTGAAAGGATTTAATACCGTAATGACCTCGGTCCTTAGCAACGCCCCAACGCAAATGGGCGGCAATCCACCCTACTGGCAGGGCATCTCACCGCTGACTGTTAAATGGGACTTTTCTACTCCTGATGAACTCTACTTTGAGCATGTAGACCGTTTTTTTAAACTGGCCGAGCAAAAAGGGTTTTTCGTTATGGCCTTACCCGTTTATCTCGGCTATCGAACCGATCCTTCACAGGGTTGGTGGGATGAAATAAAAAGCAAAACCAACGATACGCTGAAGATGCATCAATACGGAAAGTTCGTCGGCAAGCGCTACAAGCGTACTAAAAATATCATGTGGGTCGCAGGAGGAGACAACAATGCCGACGGTGAATTATTCGCTTACGAAAATAACCTGATACGTGGTGTAAAATCAGAAGACCCTGAACACTTATGGTCGGGGCATTTTGATATGAACCTGGGCGTTATCTGGTCAACTGACCACCCTGTTTTGGGAACGATGATGGACATTGATGGGGAGTACGTATGGACGGAATCCATCCTGATGGAAAAAGGCCCGCAGTATAAAGCAGAACTTGCCCAATACAACAAAGGTAAGATGATCATGCAATTGGATCTAAGTTATGAACATGATAATCCCCATTATGCCGACAATGAAAATCCGCAGTGGATCAGACGAAAAATGTATGAGGGATTTTTGACCGGTTGTAAAGGTACTTCCTTCAGTTCGGGTGAAATTGGCAACTACAGTCTCTCATTCAAGAACTGGAAACCACTCATGAGCACTCAGGGTATGAAGCAAGTGGCTTCTTGTTTTAAACTCTATGAATCCAGAGCATGGGAAAAGCTCGTACCAGATCAAACGCATGATGTGATCTTATCAGGACGCGGCACCTTTGGCGAACTGGATTATATCTGCGCGGCCAAAGCATCCGACAACAGCAGCTACATTATGTACATTCCAAAGGGTAATCGGACAATTTATTTGAATATAAAGAAGATGTCGGGGAAGCCGATGAATATGCACTGGTTCAATCCCCGCACTGGCGAAGCGTTAAGAATTGGCGTAGCCGAAACCAGGGATAAGTTTGGCATTACACCCCCATCCGAAGAAGACTGGGTAATCGTATTTGATGATAATGACCTTAAGTTGCCTACACCCGGTTCGGTTATGAACTAATTGGTCTGTCCTGAAAATCCAGTCAGAATCCAGTATGAATACGAGGCCACCGTGGCACGGGCCTATTTCGCTGATATTCATATCACCCCAGCCCAATCTCGGAACTATATGACCGGCCAAGAGCCTATGAAGGATTAAAATTACCTAATTTGATAAGATCATATGTCAAGTTAAGCTCTCAAAATGAATAGCTTACGATTTGGTCATCTCAAAAATATGCCTTACTTTTCTAACTCTATACTAATGCAATTTATACAGCCGGATGGATTTGAAGTGGGTTTATCAGTTCGATTTATAAGTAAAAATACCTAATTCACTAAGGATTTTTTTAAGCTTTACTCGCAAAGGAAAGACATCTTACTTTTTCTAAAAGGCGTCTTCACCCGGCAGGTAAATAACTACCCGCTTTAAGAGTTATTGGTCATCATACTGACAGCATTTTCATCGTCGCTGATACCCTATATTGCCCCCTACAGTCCAAGCCTAAACGATTCAAAAGTACCTTTTACGGGGTTCTCTAAGTTGTTTCTGACGTAACAACTTAGGGAGCTACTTAACTCAGTCGTATTAACCCGGTCGTACCATGAGGCTTACGTTTACCATCATCATACTTATCTGTCTGTTGTCCGTCAAACTCGTTGCTCAAGGGCAGCTAATCAAAGGGAATGTAATGACTCAGGAAGACAACCAGCCCCTGGCCGGTGTCAACGTTGTCCTGAAGGGTTCAGGCAAAGGTGCCCTAACCGATGCTAATGGGCATTTTTCGCTAACTGCAAGCCCAGGCTATGATACGTTATTGGTAACCATGGTCGGTAGACGACCTAGTGCAGTTGCCATCGGAAATCGTACTACGATGACCATATACCTGGTCTTAGCTACCACGTTTCTGGACGAAGCTATTGTCATCGGCTATGGCAGTCAGGCCAGGCGTGAACTTACCGGGTCAGTATCCTCTATAACGGCCCAACAATTCAGTGACGTTCCCCTGCTTAGCCCCGACCAGGCACTGCAGGGTAGAGCAGCCGGGGTCCTGGTCACTCAGAGTTCGGGAACACCCGCCACCAGCCTCAAAGTGCGAATTCGGGGCACTAATTCACTCAACGCCACTGCGGAGCCACTCTACGTAGTGGATGGTATGCCCATTAATACGGGTGACTTTTCGGGTTTTTATCTGGGCGGGCAGTCGCTGAACGCCCTGAGTGACTTGAACCCTCAGGACATTGCCTCCATTCAAATCCTGAAAGACGCTGCGGCAGCAGCTATCTATGGTTCCCGCGCATCCAATGGCGTGGTGCTGATTACCACCAAACGAGGCAAAAGTGGGCCTACGGCTTTGGACATAAAGGCTTATGAAGGAGTTCAGAGCGTGCCTAAGCTATTGGCTATGCTCTCAGGACCAGAGCAGGAAGTTTTGTTGAACGAACAACGTACCGCCGTGGGTCTCTCGCCCCAATATCCTGATCCGGCCAATGCTACCACGACCAACTGGCAACGGGAGGTGTTCCGCACAGCCCCGATCCGGGAGTATTCCTTATCGGCCTCGGGAGGGAATCAGCAGACCCGCTTTTATCTGTCAGGTACATACTTTCGCCAGCAGGGCATTGTCCTGGGCTCCGACTTCCGGCGGGGGAGCGTACGGCTGAACCTGGATCACTGGTTCAGCCCTAAGCTACAGTTCGGCACCAGTCTGACGTTGAGCCGGGCGCTGAATAACCGCATCAACGGTGATAATTTTATCAATGGGGTTCTCGGCTCAGCTCTGTTCCTGGGTAGCCACATTCCGGTCCGCAATCCGAATGGTTCTTATGCCCTGGACCCATTGGGGTCGGCGAGTAATCCGGTTGCCGAGGGAACCGAAACCCAATTCGATTCCCGCACGAATCGGGTAGTAGGAACGGCATTTGCGGAGTATCGTTTCAGCCCGGCTCTCCAGTGGCGGACGAATATTGGGGTTGACAACCTGGTGCTAAAAGAAGATGTATTCTACCCCACCACTACCCTGAATGGCTCACGGGCTAACGGGTCAGGACGGTCAGATTACCGGCAGAATTTCAACTGGTTGCTGGAAAGCACATTGACCTATTCAACCGTCCTGCGCCAGCGCCATAGCTTTACAGCCCTGGCTGGAGCGGGTTGGCAGACTTCTGCTTTTGAAACACTAACGGCGTCGGCGACAAACTTTCCGGGCAATTCGATCTCCCGCCTGACGGCCGGTTCGGTGAAAACGGGAGCTTCCTCAGATGGTGCTACCTGGGCACTCACTTCTTTTTTCTCCCGGCTGCAATACGCCTTTCGGGAGAAGCTGCTGATCTCGGCCACTTTGCGGGCAGATGGCTCTTCGCGCTTTAATCAAGACCGGCGATACGGTGTTTTCCCGGTCGGTTCAATTGGCTGGGTTCTCTATGACGGAAAAGGGCAACCGAACGCCCTGCTTAGCTTTTTGAAAGTAAGAGCCAGTTATGGCCTGACGGGTAATGCCAACATGGGGACACTTACGAATCAAACGCCTGCGTTGGGACTATTTGGCGTTGGCAGAAGTTACCTGCAACAAACCAGCCTGGTGCCACTACAACTGGCTAATCCTGCCCTGAGCTGGGAGAAGACTCGTGAACTGAATCTGGGGGTAGATGTAGCTCTGATTGCCAATCGACTGAGCCTGTCGGCCAATTACTTTATCCGTCGAACCAACGATCTGTTACAAGCTCGGCAGCTGCCCTTAACATCCGGCTTTTCTCAAATCAACGAAAACATTGGGTCCTTACAAAATCGGGGCGTGGAGCTGGAGGTCAGCTTCGTCAATCGGCCACAAAGCCAGTGGCAGTGGCAGACCAGTTTCAATCTCTCCTTTATTCGCAATACCGTTACGAAGCTCTATGGGGGAACACCTTTCTCGGTGGGCTACGCCAACTGGGTGCAGGAGGGGCAACCCGTCGGGGCTTTTTATGGCTCTCAGGTAGCCCGTATCTTTCAGACGCAGGCAGAAATTGATGCGTTGAATCAGGCCAGCCAGGCCCTATACGGATCTACTTCCTTCTACCAGTCAGCGAATACCCGGCCGGGTGATATTCAATTTAAAGACCTCAACGGAGACGGCCGCATTACTTCGGCGGATCAAACCGTCATTGGGTCCGCTCAACCGTCTTTTTTTGGTGGGCTGGCCAACAAACTAACCTTTCGGGGACTTGACGTTTCGCTGTTTCTCCAGTTTACCTACGGAAATGACATCTACAACTACACTCGTTCAATTGGTGAAAGTATGAGCAGTCAGTATGGGCAATGGACCAGTGTCCGCAACCGCTGGACTCCCGAGCGACCCAGCACCAGCATGCCCCGAGCCGCTCAGGGCAATCCCAACAATAACACCCGCATTTCGGATCGATTCATTGAGGACGGTTCGTTTTTGCGGCTCAAGAATCTCGCTGTTGGTTACACCTTACGCATTAGTCAGCTCAGGAAAGCCAGGCTTCGCTTTTATGCCACCGCGCAGAATTTACTCACCTTTACTCACTACACCGGCTACGATCCCGAGGTAAACACCCTGACCGACCAAAGTCTGGTAGCAGGCAGCGACTTTTTTGTCATACCGCAAGCCCGTACGTTTCTGGTAGGCATTCAACTGGGCTTTTAATCAAAAAACGCATGAAAACTCATCTGATAATTCGATATATAGCACTGCTGAGCGTCTGGGTTGCTTTGGGAGCTTGTAAAACATTCCTGGATCAGCCACCGCAGTCGGCCGTATCAACT
Organism: Spirosoma endbachense; assembly: GCF_010233585.1. NCBI lineage: Bacteria > Pseudomonadati > Bacteroidota > Cytophagia > Cytophagales > Cytophagaceae > Spirosoma > Spirosoma endbachense. The sequence goes on along the minus strand of NZ_CP045997.1, from coordinate 9,101,413 downwards.
GAGGAGGCCATCGCTGATCCGGCTGGAGCCCGGGCGGCCATCATGGGCTTATACGCCAGTCTGGCCTCGGGTTACGGCCAAACCTACACGGTTTATCCCGACTTGCTGGCCGACAATCTGGCCCACAACGGCAGTTTAACTGACCTGAATGAATTCAAAAACCACGCCATCTTAGCGGCTAACGGTTCAGTTAGTGGCTTATGGCAGACTATGTATCAGGGCATTAACCAGGCCAATAACCTCCTGGATCAAGTACCCTTAATCGCAGATCCTGCTTTCGCGGACCAGAAACAGCTAATCGCCGAGGCTAAGTTTGCCCGAGCGCTCCTATACTTTCAACTGGTTCGCTACTGGGGTGACGTTCCACTAATTACCTCTCCTACCCGAACAGCCGATAATCTGCTGGTTAGCCGTGCGCCCGCAGATCAAGTGTACGCCCGCATCCAGACTGACCTGGGCGAGGCCACGCCTGACCTGCCCCAGGTGGCAGTAGGTCGGGCGACTCAGGCAGCCGCTCAGACGCTGAGCGCACGCGTAGCGTTACAACGGCAGGATTACGCTACCGCTGCCGCCTTGAGTGGAGCCATCATCCAGCGAAAACTGTTCTCACTGGTGACAGACTACCGGTTGTTGTTTGCGACCAGGAACACGGGAGAATCTATTTTGGAGCTCCAGTACAATTCGACCAGCACGAACGGATTAGCCTTTTGGTTTTTTTCGACGGCCCTGGGTGGCCGCAATGAAGTAGGGCCTCGGGGGATTGGCTCTACACTGGAAGCGGCTTACGAACCGGGTGACCGACGAAAAGACGCGTCCATTTCGCCGGGTGGTATTTTGCTGGATGGCAAGGTCATACCAGCCGGTATTGGCATCAAGTACTTCCGCATCAGTACCCAGGACGATGATGTGCCGGTGATGCGCTTCGCCGAGGTGCTATTGATCCGGGCCGAAGCCTTGGCACAACTGGGCGAATTGGCGGAAAGCTTAGCCCTGGTTAACCAAATTCGGCAACGAGCCGGACTTGGGACATTAACCATTCAGAATCAAAATGAATTACTCCGCGCTATCGAGCAGGAACGGCGGGTGGAATTAGCCATGGAGGGCCACCGCTGGTTTGACCTGATTCGAACCGGCCGTGCTCAGCAGATACTAGGCATAGTAGACCCCAACAAATTGCGGCTACCTATTCCACAGCAGGACCTGCGTTTGAACCCGAACTTAACGCAGAATGAAAGTTATTAATCAGGCGAATTCACGACTGTAAATCAGCAATTTGCCTATAACTTCAAGTTGACTACTCCGAAACAAGCTGATGTGCCATGAGCCTTTACCGTGTCGTTTTTATCGCCGTGATTGTAGTCACTGCTTTAAAACCTAACAGAGCCTGGTCTCAGGCCAAGGATCAAATTGATAGCCTGAAAGGGCGGCTGGTGCATGCGCCAGCAGACACGAACCGAACACGATTACTGCTGCAAATCGGTCAACAATACTACGATCACTATAAGGAAGGCCGAAGAAGTAGAAGTCATTCTACGTTACGTGAAATCCATTTTCTGTTGGATAGTGCCATTGGCTATGCCCAGCAGGTAGTGAGGTTGAGTATAGGAGTACATCGACTTCGTTGGAAAGCGGATGGACTCTATCTGCAAGCAAAGTGTTTTAGTTTCGGTGAACGCTATGATTCCACCAGGACTTTCGATTACTACCAGCAGACGCTGAAGGCTTATAAGCAGGTAGGCGATAAACCGAGGACAGCCAAAGTACTGCAAGATCTGGCCGACATAGTTCGAGTACACGTTGGGGTGAAAATGGCACTCCCATTCGTTATGGAGGCCTTAGCCATTCAGCAATCCTACGGTGATACTACCATTTATTACACCCTGGAGCAAATTGGGTTTCTTCATCATAAGATGGGTAACTTCCAACTAGCCCTACAAGCCTATCTACAAAGCTTACGACTGGCTGAACATAGCAAAAACCTATTATACCAATTAGATATTAATGGCAATTTGGCTGAAATGTATGAGCGATTAGGTGACGATGCTAGAGCCATTAACTATGTACATAGACTACTTCGCTTATTCGGTTTCCATGAGGATAATGAGTCTATCAACCGAATAGCAGGGTATCGCAGCAAACTGATGATTCTATACCAGGAAAACCAGCAGCTCTCTCAAGCCCGCCAACAGGCGTTAACCATTATTGAGCTGGCCCGTCACGATCCCGACCATCAAAGTGTTCCTTTAACTTACTTCCTGGCCCAAAGCTACGTTGTTTTAGGCCAGTATGAACTGGCAGAACGATTGTATAAACACTTATTGCCATTTTTCGAAAAAAGCACAAACATTGGAGGTGTGACCGATTTCAACAAGAAGCTTGGCGAGGTTTACTGGCTCACCAAACGCTATGAACTGGCCCGACATTTCTTCCAAAAAGCCCTGACGGCAAGCCAGCATGGCCGATTCCCTGATGAAGCAGTCAGCATTCATCGGGCACTCTATCAGATTGACTCCGCCCAGGGAAACCTCCGCTCCGCCCTCCAACACTTCCAACTGGCGACCGCCATCAACGACTCCCTCTTCAACCAGACCAAAAACCGTCAGTTCGAAGAACTCAGAACCCAGTACGAGACCGAACAGAAAGACAAAGACCTCCGCCTGCAAAACCAACGCATTCAGGTCCTCTCCCAGCAACAGCAACTCCAAAATCAGCAACTCCAGCAAGACCGGCTAGTGCGCAACTCGATTGGCCTGGGAGCCTTCCTACTCCTGTTGCTGCTGGGGCTAACCTACAACCGATTCCGCCTGAAAAAGCGCAGCAACCAGCAGTTGCAGCAACAACATGAACTACTTCAGGCTCAACAACACCAGCTACAGGCCCAACACCAGGAACTGCAGGCCCACCAGCAGGTGCTGCATACCCAGCAAAACCAGATCCACCACAAGAACCAGGACTTGCAGCGGCTGTTGGCCGAGAAAGAACGGCTGATGAAGGAGATCCACCACCGGGTCAAAAACAACCTCCAGGTGGTGATGAGCCTGTTGAACTCCCAGGCTAGCTATCTCTCCGATAATGCGGCCCTGTCGGCCATCCAGCAGAGCCAGCATCGGGTGCAGGCCATGGCCCTGATCCACCAGAAGCTCTACCAGGCCCAGGGCATCGCCCGTATCCCCATCGCCGAGTATATCCAGGAGGTGGTAGCTTACCTGCAGGAGTCGTATGAACTGCCCCAACCGATTGGGTTTGCGGTCCAGGTGGAGCCAATCGAGCTGGATGTCATCCAGGCGGTGCCTTTGGGGTTGATCATCAATGAGGCTATCACCAACTCCCTCAAGTATGCCTTTCCGGGTGGACGCACAGGGCGGGTTAGTTTAGGGTTTCTGCGGATAGGCGAGCACAGGTATGAGCTAACCATTCAGGATGATGGAGTGGGCTTACCCCCTGACTTTGACCCCAGCCGGAGTCAGTCGTTGGGCATGACTTTGATCCAGGGCTTCAGTGACCAATTGGGCGGGCAGTTATCGATCATCAGCCAGGGCGGTCTAACCATCCAGTTAACCTTTTCGGAGCATCAGCTTACTTCGTTCGGTTCGCATACGGATTATAGCTATCAATAATTCGCTTCAGGATGATGATTCCCAATGGTCAAAGCGGATTAAAGCTGTCTTTGTCATGGTTTTTTGACTTGTTATTGACAGAAATCAATTTGAATGGAATCCATTTCTGTCGAATTTATACCAATCAATTTAGGCCTTTCACTGAGAAGCGTGCCACGGTTCTTAGTGATCATTAGTAACCGTAATACGCTTCTCACAGTGAAAGGCTTAAACATAAGGCGACTTATTTCTTTAACAACCAAACACCAATTGCAATAAGAAGAAGGCCACCAGCCCGAGGCCAATTGAGCGGGAATGTATCGTTGCCAAACAGACCAACGTGATCAATCAATACAGCCATGAGTAATTGACCAAAAACAATTAAGCTGATGGTTAACCCAACCCCTAAACGAGGCAATAACAACGGAGTCAATAGCAAGTAGATAGCTAAAATTGCACCACCCATAAACGAATACCAGGGCGCCTTGACAACTTGCACAGGCCAGATAACCTCCCTGGTTAAAAGCACTTTTAGCCCGATCGTCAGGACTAACCCAATGCCAAAAATGATGGGAGCCGAGTTATACAAGCCACCGGTGAAACGATTCAATACGGCAGTATAAACAGGTATAAGCGGAATCAGCATACCCACGGCAATACCCGAGATGATAAAAACCAGTAAATTCATCAGGATTGGAAATCGACAGCAAATGATAGGTCTTTCCATACGGTTAGCTCAGCAGATAAGTCGCTAATTTTTTCGCTGGCTCGATTAAATGCATCGACACCCATAAACAGGTGTAGGGGAGGCTCCGGATGCTCAGCGAGTTCGATAAATAGCGCAGCGGCTTTTTCGGGATCTCCGGCTTGTTGACCATTCATGGCCAGGTAACGATCCTGCGTGTTTTTAATAGCTTTGTAGTCGTCTAACGAACTTTCGGCAAGCACGAGTGACTCTTTGGTCAGAAAGCCCGTGCGAAAGCCAGAGGGTTCGGCAACAGTCACATTAATTCCAAATTCCCTCACATCAGCGGCCAGTACTTCTGAAAAAGCGATTACTGCTGCTTTAGTAGCGGAATAGATCGACCAGCCAGGAGCGCCTGCAAAACCGGCGACGGAAGCGATATTGATGACATAGCCGGATCGCTGATGGCGCATCAGCGGCAACACGGCTTTCGTCACCTGAATCGTTGCCAGTACATTGATGGAAAAGATAGTACGAACATCCTGGTCGCTAATATCCTCAACGGATCCACTCATGCCGTACCCTGCATTATTGACAACTACATCGATCCGGCCAAAAATAGCTGTGGTTTGCTGAATCGACTGCCGGATCGAGTCTGCATTCGTCAGATCAACGGCCAATGGCAGGAAATAAGCTTCGTCCTGTATGCCAACGGCTTGTAGCAGGACATTAAGGGTGCGAGAGGTTGCGGCTACTTTGTAGCCGCTTGTCAGTAATTTTTTCACCAGACTCAATCCTAATCCCTGAGACGCTCCGGTTACGTACCAAACTTTTGTCGTGTTCATATTCGTTGCGGTTTTCGCGATGGGTTCTTTGTGCGATTGGGTAATTTTACTTAATCGCCTTTTATGCCAAGGCGCTATTATCAATCGAATAGAAAGCGTTTGACAAGGCAGGATGCAGATTGATTACTGGTAATGGGGCATCGTTTCCGATTGCTGGAGATCGTCAATCCACCGGTTTATATAGGCTATAAGGTCTTTTCGATCGGGGCTGGTTCTTCGTTCACCATAACTGCCAAAAACGATAAGCCCAAGTGCCAGACAGCGCGGCATGTCCAGTTGGTGAATTAGGCCAATGCTGAATCCTTTAATGAAATGAAGCCGGGCATCGGTTGCCATTTCTATTGTGGATGTAACCCGTTCATGGGCAAGGACAAATTGCTCTAGTTTGGTAAATAGAATCGCGTTGTTGGCCGAATAGATCAGTAACCGGGCGATGTTCATTGTCTGAAAAATGGAAACATATTTTCGTTTCAAGTCGCTATAACCCTGAACCGTAACCGGGGTATTCAAGTGAACGCCGTTGAGTACTCTCCAGAGGTTAATCGCTTCGCCTTCATTCAAAGCAAAAGTGACCTGGCCGTAATAAGAAAAATCACTGATGATATCCAGGACCTCATCGACCTGAAACGAGAGCTTTTTCTGAGGATCACCCAGATAAAAAATAAACTCCAAATCCTTCTTTTCAATTGGCTTAATGACATCAGTCAGCAGACCTGTCCAGAGATCAGATGCAGCGGCCAGTTTCGACCAATCATTAAACGCAATTATCCGGCAATTTTGAAATAGCGACTGTAGTTCCTGAATCAAACCCCTGCTTCTTATGTATTGCCACTGGTATTGTTTACTTGCTGATTGGGGGATGTCAACGCTAAAATTTGCCAGTGGATCAAGGTCATGCCGGGAATTTAAGGTCATGCTGCGTATTCCCAGCAATTGTAAGATCTTCGGTAAAACATCCTCATGGATTCCCTGTGGCTTCTCATTCTGATTCGCAATCGACGGTTCTGGTTGGTTGTTCTGACTATTCGTTTGAGAACGACTTAAAAAGACACTGGGCGAAATAGCAAAGGTTTGTAATTGTGCCCGTAAGCTCGTTAGAATAGGCACTGCATTAATAATTTCTGAATCGAGTGCTTCCATGATGCAATTAGTTTGGGGTTTGACTGAGCAACAGACGCGCAGACTTCAGAAAGAATCGTTATTGATTGATGTCATGTTGAGGATGCAGTTCAGCGGCTGGTTCATCTTCCCCAGACATTTGCGTGAGTTCAATTTCAACCTGCTGACAAATTTGCAAAATGGGTTCAAGGTTGGCGATTTCTTCAAAAGGATTCTCGGTATTTTCTCCGGCCAGTTCCAGGCAAATATTCATCCATGGAATAAGCCTGCTGAAGGAAACAACCAGCCACACGCTTGTTTTGGGCGACTATCCATTTCCGATCAACTTTATTATCGAAAGCAATTGTTTTTGGGCTGTCACATACCCCATATTGGTACGCCATCGGAAGAAATGTTCAATCGCGTGTATCTCCTGGCAAAGTTTCTCCCGATCTTCTGCTTTCAGACAAAGTACCTCCGAATCCGTGATACAATCCAGACTGACTGTTGCTTTGACACCGGTGTACAGAGCGCTGTAATCAGAAGCCCACCAGGTAGGCATGGCGATTTGAAGAGTAAACATCTTCAAGTCATCATTGATGTAAAAGGTTTTTAAACAACCCCGAACTACGAAAAACTCACAGTCTATAGTGTCACCTGCCGCAAAAATGGTTTGCCCTTTTTTGAATACTTGTGGCTTGAAATGCGAAAAGATGAAATCGAACTGCTCGTCTGAAATGGAAGTGGTTTTAGCGATGTGCTGCTTAAGCGTTTCTTTTGGGTCCATGGCAGCGCGAGCTTAAGAAAAAACAAGTTTTACACTTTCTCAGGAAGCGCAGGTATTCATTGAGGGTAATTTTAAAGGATATAAGGGCACCTTCAGCAACCCTATTTGGCGTTTTTCGCTGCCTTTAATAGCCTAAAGATTACATTATGCGCTTAATGCAGCTCGTTCGATGCTCGCAGCAAATAATGGGGTTTCCTTACGGTTATGGTAGGTGGAAGCAGGTTGCCGTTGAGCTTTAAACACGTCAAAAGGTATACCCTGGCGTTCCAGGCTCCATAGCATGTCATCCGTTGCAAAGGAAACCACTCGATTCGTAAACTCACATTGGGTATCGCTGATCGCTTTGACACTGAGTTCCCAGCGAACGTAGATAATTATACGTCCCGTCGGCGCAAAAACATCGGAGAACGATGCCAGCACAAGATGATGGGGTTCTGACACTTCTTCCTGGTAATGCTGCACCATAGGACTTCCACCGATCACCTCCACATTGATCGTCATTCGTCGTCCGTCAGGCCCGGTCGTTTTACCTACAGAAACATGCGCAGGTGAACAGTCCTGGTATTCTTTCTCGGATAAGTTGAAGGCCCATTCAGGTATATTGACTTTCTCAATCGGGGCATTGATGATAGCACTAAAGCTAGAATCAACCAGTTGTTCGGCGATTTTCATTTGATGTTTTTTTTATGGTTTATGAGTAATTCAATTAGGGCTGTCCTCCTCGCTAATGTGGTTTAAACAGGGACCCAGATTACGTTCAAAATCGCTGTCCTGTTGAATGCCCCATCCCTGCAGTTTCTGAGAAATCTTCTTTCGTTCCGGCCGAAGATTTGCCTCAATGAATGCAGTTCGTGAAGCGTTCATGTGCTCCATAGATACCCTTGGCGCACGCTGATTGATCATCGTTTTCGCCATGCCCGTTATCACCGGGTCAAAATGACTGATGCGAAGGGCTAATTGGTGGACAAAACGATCGAGTTGATCATCCGGAATCAGACGGTTGATCAGTCCGTAGCGTTCAGCCGTAGCTGCTTCCAGGTCTTCCGCGCCAATGATGATCTCCAGCGCCCTTGCCCTGCCAGTCAGCAAGGGGAGAAACTCCATACTGCCACCGCCAGGAATGGTACTGACGCCCACTTCAAATTGGCCGAAAACAGCCTTTTCACTGGCAAAACGCATGTCGCAGGCAGCGGCAAATTCGATGCCCACGCCACGAGCGCGACCCCGGATTGAAGCAATACTAATGACGGGCGACTCATAGAGCGCCAACGCTACATCGAACCAGGGCAATAAGCCTGAGGGTGTTTTACGTGTCAGTATCTCCCCTCCTTTCATGATATCGAAGTGAGCGATAAAATAATCCGGAACGGCACTGTCGAATACAAGTACGCGCAGTTCCTGAGCTATTTTCATCCGGCGTACAACCTCCTCCAGGCCAGTCAGCAGCTCCGGCCCGAACAGGTTGAGTGGCGGGGCATCGATGGTCACCTGCCAGTAGCCGGAATTATGCTGGGTAAGTCGGAGTGGTGTTCCTGCCAGCTGTTCTGATGAGACATTCATTGGCTAACGGGTAAGGATTTGTTGTGAAGTATGTCCAGGAGTTCATCCGTGGTCAGTAGGGCGTGTGCAAACGTGGGCCCATTTATCTCATGAGCTGCCTGCATGTTCTGCCAGGTATTGGCGGCTGTAGCGTCTTTTACTAACGTAACGTGGTAGCCCAATTCCATTCCGAAGCGACCAGTCGACTCAACGCAGGTGTTGGCAATCATCCCAATCAGGATGATACGGTCGATGGAATGCTGTTTCAACTGCTGGTCAAGATCAGTATTGGCAAACCCACTTTGTGCCCAGTGCTCCTTGATGATGATATCGCCCGATTGCGGCTGAAAGTCGGCATGAAACAGGCCACCCCAGCTCCCCCTGGCAAAAACCTGTTGTTCTCCTGTTCTAAGCTGCTGGGCAGTGGGGTATTTCCAGTTCATATAATCGCCTGGCTCAGCGCGATGATGGGGAACAAAGAACAGCTGAATTTGCAGTTGGCGGCCTGTATTGATCACTCTGGCCAGATTATCCAACAAGTGGACTTCTTCGATGACTTCTTTCGATCGGGCATACGCTTTGCCTTCCGGATGTAAGAAATCATTATACGGATCAATCAACAGGATTCCAGTCCGGGAAGGCTCATAAGTGCCATATCGATCAAAACCCCGTTCGGTTTGTTTATCCATTTTGTTGTATTTTTACTAATTGATAATCAGCAAATAAAAGAACTTTTCCGGGTGAGTTGCCATGATCCTCCTCTACTCGTCAATGGCATTAATCACACAGCATGCCGGACACTATCATCGCCTTGAAAAGTCCCTGAGCAACGTAGTCAGGCGCTTTTGAAATGCTGGCCAGAAAAGGAATTAGCGGTCGGTCTGAGCCTTAGCCGTACCATTACTGGCCGATTGGCGCAGGGACTGAAACGCAGCCCGCAATTCAGTCGAGAAGAACTCCGGTTGCTCCCAGGCCGCAAAATGACCGCCTTTGGGGAGCCGATTGTAATGAATCAATTTAGGAAATGCTTTTTCGGCCCAACTCCGCGGGGCGGCATAGATCTCATCTGGAAAGACGCTGACAGCAACGGGTATAGTAACTTTTTTGGGAGCGAAAAAAGGAAGCTTACTTTCCCAATACAGGCGAGCCGATGAAACTGCTGTGTTTGTCAACCAGTATAGGGTAATGTTGTCGAGAACGTCTTCCCGCGTGAGTCCCTCCGTTTTACCATCAAAGACACGGGCGATGAGCGCGTGACTGCTGGCATCATGATCGAGCATCCAGGCTGCGAGGCCAACTGGTGAGTCCTCGATCCCGTACAGTGTCTGTGGGCGGTTTCCCATCTCCTGAGCGTAGGCCACTCCGTGCTTGTAGAAAAAATCGAGTTGATCGTAAGCATGTTTCTCGTCGGCAGAGAGGCCCGATGGGGGCGGAGTGCCGAATTGGAGTGATGTTGCAACGTCGTCTGGTACGGTTGCGGGCATGTTGGTGTGGATGCCGATCAATTCAGGTGCTCCCAGCAGAGCCATTTGTTCGGTGACGGCATCCCCCCAATCACCCCCCTGCGCCACAAATCGCGTATAGCCCAGACGCTTCATGAGGACAATCCAGGCGCGTGCTATTCGGATAGGGTCCCAGCCAGTGGCGGTGGGTTTCTCTGAAAACCCATGGCCCGGCAGCGACGGAATCACGACGTCAAACGCGTCTTCGGCCTTTCCGCCATATGCCGTTGGATTGGTCAGCGGCTCAATGACCTTCATTTGTTCGATGATCGAGCCGGGCCAACCGTGCGTGATGATCACGGGCAGGGCATTGGGATGCTTCGAACGAACATGAATGAAATGAATATCCAGTTCGTCGATGTTGGTGATGAATTGTGGCAGGGCGTTCAATCTGGCTTCGACCTTGCGCCAATCGTAATCCGTTGCCCAATAGTGCGCAAGCTTTTGAACGGTCGATAGTTGCACACCCTGCGATTGATCGGAAACGGTTTCTTTTCCGGGCCATTTTGTGGCTAAAATCCGGCGTTTAAGATTAGCGAGTTCTTTTGCTGGAACATGAATCCGGAACGGACGTATTGACTCATTGGATCCGGATTGAGTAGTACCGCCCGTTTGTGCTGTACTCGTTGTTCCTTGCAGGGCTATGGCTCCAGCCATTAAGGTGCTTGCGATAATTCGTTCGGTCTTTTTCATTTTCAAGGTAATTAATTTCGGCCCTTGAGATGCAAAGTTCTGTCTGTGGTCACCAGGCCATTAGAAATAATTTTCACTAGTTAGACATAGCTATTAATGCCTTTTCCAAACAAGAATGGGGGGCAATTATTAGGTAATCATTGAGAAATTAATGGTCTCAAACTAACCAGGATGCGGCTGTAGTATATATCGGTTCTCCCCTCATAGCCCGAATCGGTGCCAACGACCAACCACAATGCTCCGTTTTTATCCGTTTGAGCCATCAGATTCTTTCCTTGGCTAAACCGACGGACCAACCGATATCGGTCGTCAGCACTGTCATTGCTGGCATCCCCGATCAGGATGACATCTTTCCCACCAGTTGCCTGGTCGCCTTTGTCCAGATTTAGATAATAGCCCTGATTCTTTGCTACTTTAACTGGTTCTACCGCCGATGCGCCTACTTTAAGATGCAAAGCCAATCCAGGGGAGCCACCAATACCAACCGATTGGGCGGGATACTTTGAGGCCAACTCCAACTCGTACGCTATCTGGTAATTGGTAGTCGGACGCAGACCACTAAGCTTTCGCTTCAAGAACATGAAGAGATCGTCACTGGCATTCGTGCTACCCACCAAAAATGCTTTTCGGGTTGTATCCAGCGGCATTGGTAACGAACGTATTCCCGATACAAAGTGTAAACTATCCGCTTCGTTAAGCTGATAGTCAGAATAATCAGCTTTCCAGTTATCCGCCCCTTTGGCAAAATCCGTTACGACCAGGAACGTACTGTCAGAAATGTCAGCATTTTGATCCCTACAACCGCCGAGCCCTAATAAGGTGGTTAGTGTAACCAGATGAGCCGCTTTCCAGACCCATCGAATCCTTATTTTAGTTGTCATAAGTAGAATTGGTTGGTGAGTATGCCTTTCGCATGAACTCGGTGACACGGTTTAATCCAAATTATATTGAAGCCCACGATTTTTTGAAGCCCAAACCTACAGGCCGGTTATAGATAAATTAGCAGATTAAACGATGGCCCTTTCGGCTGAGCTGCATCCGGATGAAGGGGACCAACCGGGCGAGGGTTACCTTCCCGTGAAACCGTTGACCGCCTATAACCAGGGTCGGTGCCGCAACAACGCCCAGTTCGTAACCGGCGTGCCAGTCGGTTAGAACAGTCCGCCGGGTTTGCTCACTCAGCAGTTCCTGAAGAAACTGCGATTCAAGTAGATCCAACTGCCGGGCTTGCCGGGCAAGGGTGGCCAGGTTAATGCTCATCGAACGGCCCAGTGCATAGTACATTGGCCAGAACTGGTGCTGGCTGGCGGCTGCTTCAAGCGCGCAGGCAGCCAGTACAGACTGGGCGCTTTCCAGGTTGGGGAAGTGGCGGTAGCGAAGGCATACATCTCCGTTCACTTCGTCAGCGACTGCGTCTAGTACCTGGCGGGCTAGCCTACTATGGGGATGAGTTGGGTCGCCATACTCAATCAGATCCAACGGTCGTGGAGCAGAGTCTGCTCGGGTTAAAGCGATTTTCATAGCAACTAGCGACTGAAAAGACGAATCAACAGGAAAGGCAATCGGTTAAGTGGAGGTTAGTTAGCCGAGAGAAAATACTGAATGGAGGCTATCTCAATAAGTTGATTGCCAGCATCCAGATGACTTGAAATGGCACCCATGTACATGCGAACCGATGTAATCTGCTCATTCTCTATCCGATAAAAATGGGTAAATGGAGCTGTTTGCCAGAGACCGTCGATTTCTTTTTGGAACTGGTATTCCCCGACAATAATGCCGCCTATCTCTGAGCTAATCACACTCTCGATGGCTTCCGTCCAGGTCGCATACCTGGCATCTAACTGCTGCGTGTACCATTGGTAGAAATCATTGCCTTTGTAAGCTCCTTGAAGGATGTGCCCCTCACCTAGTTGCCAGGTGCATTGGGGATGCAGGTATTCGATCGATTGATGGAGAACCCAGGCATTCAGCAGGCGGGCATTGAGGTCTGTCACGCAGGGGCGAACCGGCGATCCCGCCAGCAGGTGGAAAATAGTGTCCAATAGTTTCATGATTGTTTACGTTTAAAAACTCAGGAATAATCAAGGGATATTGTCTTGACTGACATAGGTGGGGGCCAACGGAACTTTTGAAGATGGGTACGGTTTCCCTAGTAAATAGACGGGTATGGGTTCTGAAATACCTCGTACCTGAATGGTAATGGGTTCAACGGCCGTTGTTGACTGGGGGGGTAATAAATCCATGACATCAGCAGAGACGATATAGTCGTTGTTTACCTCTTTAGTTGCGTTTTGCAACCGAGAGGCTACGTTGACAGCATGCCCCATGACAACCAGGTGCTTTTGCTCACCCAGGTATATGGTTCCGCTTATGACCGTGCCCTGATGAATGCCAATACCAATGGAGATGCTTAGATCAAAATACGTTTGAAAATACTGATCGTTAAGTCGGTTAAGTTCAGACTGAATGGCGTAGCCCGCCTGAACGGCTGCTGAAGCACTGGCAATCAGGGTCTGCTCCAGGCCAAAGACGATGTATAAACTATCGCCAGCGCTTTCAATGATCTTGCCCCCGAAGCCCTGCAAAATGAACTGAAAAGCAGTGAATAGCTTGCGAACAAGGTGAATCACATCGAAAGCCAGATGTGTCTCGACCAAGCGGGTGAAATTACGGATGTCCAGGAAAAGCAACACCAATTCTTTTTCCATGCCCATATCCTGGCTTTTATCCACTGCCAACGGGCTCAGGTACAAGTCTATATCAGTTTGATCGCGCAAAATTGGTGTGACTTTAGCCCCTTCGCCAATTGGGCGGGTCTGGCAGGCCAGTCGGATGGCTGGGGATAAATGCATTTGACCAGCTAATTGTCGCTCCGCTGCCGTTGGCGTGCTGAGTACATCGGCACCCGCATGAACCAGTAGCCTACAGGTAGAACATCGCGCATTTCCCTGACACAGGTGTAACATCGGGATACCAGTCGTTAAAGCAGCCTCCAGCAGTGTTTGATTTGCCCGGACCAATACGCTTTTCTGTTGGGCGAATTCAACCCGGTAACTCTCTGGTGTGGTCGACATGATGAAAACGAGTTGGATAGTGAACAGAGCGTCAACAACTGATGTCGAATAGGTACGTTGGGACTGCACCCAAATGCACTTGAGTTATCAGGCTACCAATACTTTTGTCGCTCACTATTGAGTTTACCTTATTTGCGTACATCTTCATCATAGCGTGTGAATCCTACGGCAATACCCAATCGGACAAAAGCGTAGCGGTTATTGAAATAAATGTTATACGGATCTTCGCCGTAGTAACCAACGGTAGCAAACAGGCCCGTTTCCCGACCAAATGGCGGAATATAATACACACTGAGTTCGGTGTTCAGTCGTTTGCGGACACTGGCAAGACCAAAGTTGTCTAACCGATTAACTGCATAAGACGCCTTCAAACTAATCCGAATCCATTCCGCCGTGAGCGATGATTTATGAAGGGCTGTCACGACTGATGAACTTCGCCGGAACCGCCGGTAAAGGGCATGGCCTTGCAGCCGCGTAAACCCGTAATGACCGGCTAAGCCTTCCGAATGATTAAAAATGGGCGCATGCCAGCGGACGCCCAGTCCATAGTAGGTTCCGAAGTGGTTGCGGTGATAAGTACCCCAATGATAGTCCCCCTGTATGTAGTTGGTGGCAAAATCGCCGGTTTCCGTATTGTAGCTTCCATCCGAGTTGAACACATCGCCACTTTGCCCATTGGAGTGGTGGTAGAATTGTCCTTCCAGGTACTTAAAGTGCACCGTGCTTGATGTCATCCGATAAAAAGCTCTCGCTCCGATCCGGTAACTGGGCGTACCCACCGGCGATGAAGCGCCATCCCGAATCCGAACCGTAAATCGGGGCGTAATAGCAACCGCCAATCGGGAATTACGGCTGGCAAGCAGAAAAAAATTAGCGACCAACTCGCTGTTAAGCATGTACTTAACCGGCGCGCCCAGTTCCCCTTTGGGCGATAGGTAAGACATATCGGTGTGGTTGCGATAGAGTTCAATGTATCGGTGATTCTGCACCTGAACTGAATCGGGTCGGCCACTTCGTATCGGCTGCGCCAGATCAGGCAGCCGTAAACCACGTAGGTATATGTTGTCCCCCAAAAAGTTAGCAATGCCTTCTCTACCTGCCTGCTTAAGCTGGAGATGCAGTCCACTTAATACACGGTCACCTCCCTTTTCGCCCGCGTCGCCAATGAGAACGACCGAGCGTTTTTGTCCGAATCGATGTATGCCAGAAAGACTATCTAACTGACCAACGACCAGTTGTGCCTCCAGTAAGAAGAAAAGGAAAAGCCAGTTTCTCATAGCGAACGGACAATACTATACGTTACAAACCGATGCTGTTATATTTCGTAACTGTTGGGCAACATGCAGAGCTATGCCTATGCCTCGCACTGTGGTCATTCGTCTGACCGACGATACACTCCCACCTTATGGCTCCTGCAAAATCGGATGCGGTTTACCACTCAGTTTAGTTGCTTTGGTCTGTTACCAGATGACTTTAGAAGGTTGATGATCAGCAATCATCAACGTTACCGTTCGACGTGGGTAAGCAGTTTATTGACAATCACCCATTGCCCATCTAGCTGATGAAAAGCCAGAAAGTCATAATAATTGAACTCATACATTGTCACCCGCACTTTGGCCACGGCGATTGAATTAATGACATCAATCTCGATAATCTCCGTTTCATAGGGCTGCCCTGAATCTTTGGGGCTGGTTCGGTGGGCTACTCCATCAAGGTACTCAGCCAGGGTTTTGGCGTAAGGCTTCCCTTTTACATCGCCAAAGACAAATGCACCTGGAAAAAATACTTTATTCAGTAAGTCAACATTGCCCTCGTAAATCCCCTGGAAATAATACCTTTTCAGCGCTTGTTCGATTGCCCCCCTTTCATTCTCATTCGTTTTCATCGGTATATCTATTTATACTTTAGCACCCGGAGAAGTTCCGGGCGCTAAAGCGGATACAAACTAGTTTTCAATCAGTTTAGATGATGGCCAGCGGCCATACCACCGTCCACATTGATGATGGCACCTGTGACGAACTTATTTTTGGCAATCGCGTACACCATATGCGCTACTTCTTCTGCTTCACCAATCCGGTTCAGCAGATGCAGGCCAGCTCCATTATCCGCGTCTTCACCATGCATAGGCGTACGAATCTGACCGGGGGCAATGGTATTGATGCGAATATTATCTCTGCCAAATTCAGCGGCCAACTGTACCGTCAGCGCATGGATAGCGCCCTTGCTTGAAATAGGCGCCGTGGATGGAGCACCGTCTAAAGCATGCTCGACCAGCGGTGTACCAATGTTAATCACAACCCCGTCATGCTGTTTCAACATTTGCGGAATCACTGCCTGCGTCGTGAAAAACGTACCTTTAAAGTTGGTGCTCAAAAAACGATCTAGATAGGGCTCGTCTACTTCCAGAAATGGCTTGGTTTCGTAGATGCCGGCATTGTTGATCAGAATATCAGCAGAGCCGAATCGCTCAACAGCCGTTTTAACCAGAAGCTCTCCCGTTGCTTTATCGCTAACATTTCCAACTACCCAGGCAAGATTAGGTCCTCCACCAAGCTCGCGAAACGTCTCTTCCAATTTTGACGCCGTTGCCGAGTTGATCACTACATTGTCGCCTTTTTCGAGAAAGTAGCGGGCAACTTCTTTGCCGATACCGGATGATGCACCGGTAACGATTACAGTTTGCGTTCTCATGTCCGAACCCGGTTAATGCCTGTCGGCAGTAATTCCCTGCTCTCTCAAAACCGATGTTTGTTCACCAGCATACCCCCAATCGTCCAGATCAACTTCCTGGATAACCACGTGCGTCAGCTGGGGATCTTTATTGAGCACAGTAGTAATCAGATCTGTTACCCCTTTGATCAGTTCCTGTTTCTGTTGGCGGGTAACACCTTCGCGAGTCACTTCAATTTTTACGTATGGCATGGCCGGACTAATTAGGCGTGAGCTAGCTGGGTTATCGCTTCGGCAGTCAATCTGATATTCAGATCAAAATTGTTATAGATCAGGTTATCGCCCAGGTTTTGGAAGAATCTGGAGGAGCGGAACTTTATGCCGTACTTCGTCCGGTCTATGGTGATTTTACCTGTAGCAGTAGCCGAATTACCCGACCGATTCACTAGTGCATCAAAATTGGAGGGATGCGTAATTCCTTTAATTGTCAGTTTGCCCTCAACGTGATAGGAACCGTTTTCGCGGGGTTCAACCTGGCTGATTTCAAAGGTGGCTTCTGGGTACTGCTCTGAACTAAAAAAGTCATCGGAAGCCAGGTGGCCGGCAAACTGTGCATTCGTGGCCGGATCGGTAACGTCGAGGATTTTGATAGACCGGGTGTCAATGACAAATCTCCCGCCGGTAAGCTCGTCATCACGAAAAAGTAATGCTCCTTCCTTGATCGCAATTGTGCCATTATGCGCACCGGTTACTTTACGGCCGACCCAGTCAATCGTGCTTTGGGCGCCATTGATATTGAACTGTTGAATATCCATTTTTTTTATAGTTTAAAAGAACAATGCAAAGTTGTTTCGCGCAATCGGGTGGATTACGTGATCTACATCACTTTCAGAAGAAAGCTGATTAATTGTGACTTACATCACATTTCAGGCGTGATAAAGGCGACTCAGCGTTTCGTGATATACGCCTACATGAGCCGCTATTAAATTTGGGGAACAAGATTATACCCTTGTGGACATTGTTTCACTAATGCTTCGTATCCATGTTCATTAAGGCAAGCAATCTCTTTTGGGAGGCACTTAATCCTCACGGGGAACCAATGGTTTTTCTTTAAATAAATAAGCGATTAGTGCCTGTACCCAGGAGCCAAACAGCACTATAACCGGAACGACGACTACGTAGGCAATCAGCCAGGACCGAAACCAGTTTCCCAGAAATGCTTTAGTAAATCCAATATTCAGGCTAACCAGCGTAAACGAGATGGAGCCTGTAGTAATGAATCCCATGATAAGAGCGAAAGCAATTTTTTGTTTCATGACTCGGTTTAGTTGTACTCGTTTAGATAATTGACCTACCCATCACCTAACGAGTACGCAGGTTATTGACTGAAACCATCGGGATTGATTACGGCTTATACAAGGTCTTCAGGACCTTCCCTGGGTAGGTTGTGGCCAGCACTTTTTATAATCCGGGGCATACGTTTACCCAAAAACGCTGAGCATACGATGTGTCGTCGGCCGCCTAAGTTTCCATTCACTGTGAGTCGATCGAATCAGCCGAATGTGAATGCAAAAGCGTCCACACCTGAGTCTAAAAATTCAATCTCGAATTGCCGGTCAGCGATGGGTTTTGGCTGCCGGATCAATTGATACAGCCGCTGTTCAGTGACCATGCCATACCCTTGATTATCAACGTCAACACCGTGCGCAGCAACGGGTGGCAGTCCATCAATGAGTACACGAAATCGCACCGGCTTATCTGATGCAGAAGGCCCTATGACGAGATGAAGATCGCGGGCGTGAAAACGATTCGCGATTCGCCCCTGTGCCTTGTTGAGCGTAATCGCCTGTTTTTCTACCGTCCAATCACCCGAAAGTGCCCACTGATTAAGCTTCAGCTTTTTGGGCAATTCATAAACGTGTCGCTTATCCAAAACGGCGCCACCGGGAGACGCAAAGTTCTCCGTACGGTCATAACCAAGGTAGTTTTCCGGCGACTTTAAGCTACCCCAATCGGCAGCCACTTCTGCCCCGCTTGCTTCGATGGCAGTCAACTCCTGTTGAGTACCGCCTGTTCCAGCTTCCTTTAGCAACTGCTGAATGATGCGTTCTGCCCGTTCATAGTCCCCCTCTCCGA
Source organism: Spirosoma endbachense (assembly GCF_010233585.1). NCBI lineage: Bacteria > Pseudomonadati > Bacteroidota > Cytophagia > Cytophagales > Cytophagaceae > Spirosoma > Spirosoma endbachense. Next base: position 9,082,788 of record NZ_CP045997.1, on the reverse strand, counting down.
ATTGATGATCCCGGATTTGCCCTTGCCCATCAATGAAGTAAAGAGCTGGCCAATACCGGTTCTCGAACGCATTCCAGATCATATAGCCATTGTCTACCGCAATCGGATAATCAACCCGCATGTCTTTGGCAGCTCTTCTCACATTCTCAACGTTTTTCTCAAAAGCGAACTCTGGTGTGTGTACCCCGATCACCACCAACCCCTGATCTTTGTATTTATTAGCCCATGCTCTAACATAGGGAAGGGTACGTAACCAATTGATGCAGGTGTAGGTCCAGAAGTCAATCAGGACAACTTTCCCTCGTATGTCGGCAGCCGTCAGCGGTGTTGAATTAAGCCAGGTGGTTGCGTTCCGAATAGATACTAATGCTCGTTCGGTGGGTAACTGAACCGCTTTGGGTGTCAGCTCTTGCCCACCGACATTCGTCATACCAAACTGGGTGGCTGCCAGGGTCATGGCCGCCGTGCCTAAAAAACGACGGCGATCATAGTTGAGATTGTCAAACATAACCTGTTTCTCTGTTTGAAATCTAGTCTGTCCAATGGGTAAGGGCAGGTTAGATTCTGTGTTCTATGATTTATTTCAGCAAGGAATGCTTAGCCGCCGTTTCTATGATTGCAGCAACCGCTTTTGGTTGTGAAATAAAGATTACGTGGTTTCCTTTGATCTCCGAAACGGTACCACCTGTTCGTTTGCCCATGAACCGCTCTAGATCTGGTGGTATAGAATGATCTTCTGTGGCAACAATGTGCCAGGTTGGCTTCGTTTTCCAGGCGACATTCTTGAATACATGCGTAAAGGCAGATACGGCCACTGGAACCTGAGAAGCATACATGTATTCAGCTACTTCATTTGGCAGATCAGCGCAAAAACCAGCATGGAATTTCGCCTGATCATACCAGACAAACCCATCTACCGGAGGAAGTATTCCGGACTTAGGATCAGCTGGATAAGTACTTAGTAATTGTCCGAGCGATTCTCCTTCATCAGGGGAAAATGCGGCTATGTAGACTAGACCGACAACATTTGGCGAATTCCCGGCCAGCGTAATGATCGCTCCACCATACGAATGCCCAACCAGAATGACAGGCCCTTCCTGTCGATCCAATATCCTTTTGGTGGCGGCCAGATCATCTTCCACCCCCGTATTCGGATTACCAACGATACTGACCTTATAGCCATGACCGTTTAAAATAGTATACAACTTTTGATAGCCGGATCCGTCGGCAAAGGCCCCGTGAACCAGTACAATGTTTTTCACCTGTGCCTGCGTCCTAGTGCTCAGAATGAATGTGACCGACAAGTAAAGCCCAAGTAATAGCCTGTTCATGATTTTTGCGTTTTATAATTCGTTTTTGCTGCCGACATCAGGTAGCGTAAGCGGCTGCTTCATGTACTAATTCGTTACGCCACGCAATGATTTAAACGCAGCCCGGAGTTCGGCCGAAAAGAGCTCCGGTTGTTCCCAGGCAGCAAAGTGACCACCTTTATCGACCTCATTGAAATAGATGAGTTTGTGATAACTACGCTCGGCCCAGCTTCGTGGCGCCTGGTAGATTTCTCCGGGAAAGACTGTTATAGCAGCAGGAATCGAAATATCCACGGCGTTGAAGTTGTTGGCGTTATTTTCCCAGTAAAGCTGGGCGGAAGAGACAGCCGTATTGGTCAGCCAGTAGAGTGTAATATCATCGAGCATCTCATCTTTTGTAAATGCTTTATCAGCATCTCCACCGCTATACGTCCACTCATTGAACTTATCATAGAAAAAAGCTGCGAGACCTGCCGGTGAATCCGTTAGTCCATAGCCCAGAGTTTGCGGTCGGGTCACCATCATGGCAGCGTACCCACTGCCTTTTGTGTATAAATAATTGAGAGACTTGAATGCGGCTTTCTCTTTATCAGACAATCCGGCAGGAGCCGGATCGCCATCGTTGAGGGCTTTTGCTACGTCTGCTGGCACGGTGGCTGGCATATTGACGTGGATACCCAGCAATCCGGCTGGCTTCTGATGCGCCATCTTATCGGCAACCACCGAACCCCAATCACCACCCTGAGACACATAGTGCTTATAGCCCAATCGTTTCATCAGTACAGCCCAGGCTTTTGCAATGCGATCTGCATCCCAGCCAGTACCCTTCGGTTTTTCCGAAAATCCATAACCCGGCATGGAGGGCAGAACCAAATCAAATGCGTCCTCTGCACGGCCACCGTATGCGGTGGGGTCGGTGAGCGGACCAATTACTTTGATAAGCTCGAATATGGAACCTGGCCAGCCATGAGTCATAATGAGGGGTAGTGCGTTGGGATGTTTAGAGCGGACATGCACAAACTGAATGTCGAGTCCGTCAATCGTTGTAACGAATTGAGGCAGCGCATTTAATTTCTTTTCTGCCTTACGCCAGTTATAGCCGGTTCCCCAGTAATGAACAAGTGCCTGAATCTTATCCAGTTTTACACCCTGAGATTGATCCGTAACTGTTTCCCGCTCGGGCCATCGAGTGGCCAACACGCGTCGGCGGAGTTCACCCAGTTCAACTTCGGGAACGTTGATGTGAAAAGGTCGGACCGCATCGGAGACCACCGGGTCTTTGACCGACTGTCTGATCTGGGCATTGCCTGGGGTATCCTGAACCGCAAGGCCAAAGCCACCCGCTGCGGCTAAAAGAGGAGCAAACAATACTTTTATCATGTTGAGAGATTTTAAACTGGTTTGATGCCCCTATAGATGCAGGCTCATTGCCTTGGTCACACGGTAGTCGTTAAAAAATAATTGGCCCACAAGGGCACAGTAAGCGCCCCCATTGAAGCTTTTGTCGACTGGCCAGACTAAAGCAAATTGACCGATTAACCGCCAAAATCTGGCTTCGCTGTGAACTACCAGCCACCATCTCCAATCACATGGAGTCATCGTAGCCTATAAACTCCATGTGATTGGAGTTTATAGACTCTTGCTTCGCTAAGCGATAAGTCGAAGCTTTCAGGAAAGCCGTTTCTGAGCGAATAAAGAGGGTTTTCACACCAAATTGGTAGCGAATTCGGGATCTGGCACACTTTTCGACTACCCCCAACTGAACCATGAACAGGAGTTAGAAAAGCGTGAATCGAAGAAAAACGATTCAGGAAAAAGTGTCAGAATCAGATACCTGTTCGGACCACTTCAAGCGTCTGGCGAACAGGGTGGACTTTTAAGAATACGCACTAAACAAATAAAGCGGCAACTGACTGCAAGCCCTATTTCAGGGTAGCGGTATCATTTTGGCCAGTCTGAAGCCTTTGCCACCTGGATTGACAGTTCCTTATCAATTAAACCAATTACTACCATGAAAATTGACCAGCTTACTTTAACTACGGGTGATGATTACTGGGTTCAGCAACATCGTATGGGTAACCAATTGGGGATGAGCGTACTATACCAACGATACTACCCAAAAGTATACAATAAATGTCTTTCCCTTTGCCAGGATTCGGACCTCGCGTTTGATCTCGCACAGGATATCTTATTAAAAGCATTTGACCACCTGCATTCCTTCAGGGAGCTATCATCCTTTTCTACCTGGCTATACACGATTACTTACAATCACTATCGGGAGTTTTTCCGGAATTCAAAGCGTCTGCCAACCTCCCAACTCAATGAAAATCATGAGGGGAGTGCAGGTGATTTCGCAATAACATTTGAGGAAAGTACAAGCCTGCAGGACCCGGCAGAAAGCAGGATGCTGGCGCTGATTAGTAGTATTCCAGAAACGGATAGAATCATGTTATATCTCAAATATCGCGATGGTCAATCCATTGAACACATCCAGGCTCGGTTTATGCTTTCGGCCAGTGCCGTAAAAATGCGGCTTAAAAGGGCCAGAACAAAGCTTAATAAACTGTATGCGAAGCAGGCAGATTGAGCCGGGCAGATTTGCTGATTCAGCAACTATGTCCTGTTTTTTAATTAAAAGAGTAGTCATATTTTAGTACAGAATCCAGCCTAACCTTTTAATTACCAACATGTTGATGTTTGCACCATGCTAGAAAACCATTTGCTCCTTGTGCTGACAATGTTATTCGCTGTTTCCATGTTGGCGCTTTTAAGTGAAAAACTTAAAGTCCCCTACCCGATCGTATTGGTCCTTGCGGGGCTTATTATCAGTTTCATTCCAGGGGTTCCCCTGGTGAGAATGAGGCCCGATATTATATTTCTCATCTTTTTGCCTCCATTACTTTACTCAGCTGCCTGGAATACTGCCTGGAGCGAGTTTTGGCATTTACGTCAATCCATATGCACTTTAGCAGTTGGCCTGGTCATTTTTACCGCTACTGGTATTGCCTTTGTTTCTTATTGGTTGATTCCCAATTTTTCATTGGCTGCCGGGTTTTTATTAGGGAGTATTATTTCACCACCTGATGCTATTGCTGCTACGTCCGTTCTACAGAAACTGAAGATTCCCCGGCGGGTGACCACCATTTTGGATGGGGAAAGTTTACTAAATGATGCCACCAGTTTAATCGTCTTCCGGTTTGCACTGATTAGTATCCTCACAGGCCAGTTTATTTTTTGGGATGCGGCAGTAGGATTTTTCTCTGTAGTCATCATGGGTGTCGTTATTGGCCTCGCCATTGGCCATTTGGTTTATTTAATCCATAAAAACTTACCGACAACGGCCAGCACAGACACAGCACTCACGTTGATTACACCCTATTTAATGTATTTGACGGCCGAGCACTTTCATTTTTCCGGTGTATTAGCAGTGGTTAGCGGTGGACTGTTAATATCCTATCGATCTGCCGATATTTTCGCCTATAACTCCCGTTTGCAGTCGTTAACGGTTTGGTCTGTTCTCGTCTTTCTCCTGAACGGAATTGTCTTCATTTTAATCGGATTACAGTTACCGCAAATAATCAAAGGGATAGAGAGTTATTCCTTCCCGCTCATTATTTTTTATGCGATCATTATCAGTTTCGTAACTATTATCATTCGGTTGTTCTGGGTGTTCACAGTGAACTATTTAACCCGCTTACTTAAACCCAGGCGAGCACCTGATGAAGACAGGTTTGAGTGGAAAGCGGTCTTCATTGTCGGGTGGAGTGGCATGCGTGGTGTCGTATCACTGGCCTCTGCTTTAGCGATCCCATTAACCCTCTCAACGGGTATGGAATTTCCGTACAGGAGCTTAATATTGTTTATTACCTTCACGGTTATACTAGCCACGTTGATTCTACAAGGGCTTAGCCTGCCGTTTTTATTACGCTGGCTAAAATTGGAAACCCACGAGAATGACGTTCAGCAGGAAAATACGATTCGCTACAAATTAGCGATTGCTGTAATTGAATATTTAGACAGAAACTGCCCAACCGAGATTGCTGAAATTCCTGTTTTTGCCCGCGTAAAAAGCAGGTATGAGCGGATGGCTGAGCTAGCGAATAAAAGCCTGCTTGCCGATGATGACTTATCACCATCTTTTATGAAAACCTACCGGGATATGTTGCTCGAAATTATTCGGGTCAGGCGTGATGCCTTAAAGAAAATGCACCGGGATAATATATTTGCTGATCATTTAATCCGGGCGAAAGAACGCGAATTGGATCTGGAAGAGGCAAGAACCCGAAAAACGTAGAACGAGTTGAGGAGTAGTGAAAATGACCCCTCAAAAGGATGACCAACCAGTGGTTTGTGTGCCACGATATGCCTGGCTGCCATGAATAGCTATGTGGTCATTTAAGCCTGAGTAGCTGCCTGGGATTAAGTTTCCAGTTAGTGTTTAGCGAAGAACAACCAAGTCCTGCCCATAACCGTTTCTGTGTCAACTATGCCACTTAATGCCATAAACGTCAACCAAGAATCTCCACAAACTATTCTGCTCGTAGAAGATGAATTCGCGGTAGCCAATGATTTGCAGATTATCCTGAAAAAAGCGGGCTACCGGGTCAGTGGCATTGCTTTTACAGTGGAAAAAGCCCTGGAGCTCATTCACCAGCAACGACCCGATCTGGTTTTGCTGGACATCCACCTCAAGGGGGCGCAAACGGGTATTGATCTGGCCTGGCAGCTTAGTAAAGAAGCTATCCCATTCGTGTATTTGTCGGCCAATACCAATACCAGCATTCTCGAGCAAGCCAAAATGACCAAACCTTATGGTTTTTTGGTGAAGCCTTTCCGTGAAAAAGATGTGCTGGTAGCGCTGGAAATTGCCCATTATCGTCACGCTCATAGCATCGAACTACAGGTACGACAGGAGCAGGCACTACAAATTAAATTAACAGATGCGCTTTCGGAAAGGAGTAACTGGGAACAACGGTTACTAACCGTTGCCCGGCTTTTCCAGCCCTACATTCCATTCGATTATATGGTTATTGGGCCGGAACGAGAACCGACCCAGAATGCATTCCGCTCCTATAGTTTCTTCAGGATTGGTCTGGATGATTATCAAACCATTGGGACGGATACATTTCTGCAAATGACCAGCCTGTCAATGGAAAAGTATCAACAGATTCTCGCCCAGGTTCCTTACGATGGAGAGGCTCTTTATAACGGAGCTGATTTTGTCGCGATATGTCGGCAAAATCCATTAAAAGCACTCATTGCCAAAACGTTCCGACTAGAGTCAAATTTGACGATTCCATTAAAAACGGCGCAAAATGGCACCTTCTTTGTTTCCTTTTTTAGCCGGCAGCCAGACACCTATCAGCCCTATCACCTGGCTTTACTTCAACGAATGCAGCCGTCGCTCACCCTGACTGTTGATCGATTACTGGCTTTTGATAAGATCGAGCAGCTCAGTGAACAACTGCGCCAGGAAAATACCTATCTGCAGGAAGAAGTAAAAACTGGGGCTAATTTTGAGGAAATCATTGGGACTAGCCCCTCTTTGCTGGCTGTGTTCAACAGCATTGAGCAAGTGGCTCCAACCGATTACACCGTTCTGATTCAGGGTGAGACCGGTACGGGTAAAGAACTGATCGCACGCGCTGTCCACAATCGCTCAACCCGTAAGACCAAAGCCTTAATCAAGCTCAACTGCGCGGCCCTGCCCACTAATCTCATCGAGTCGGAGTTATTCGGCCATGAAAAAGGAGCATTTACAGGCGCTGTCGATAAGCGGGTTGGCAAGTTTGAACTGGCCCATGGCGGCACTATTTTCCTTGATGAGATTGGCGAGTTACCCCTGGAGTTGCAACCGAAATTACTGCGTGTGTTGCAGGAAAAGGAGATTGAACGTGTTGGGGGTAAAGGGTCTATTTATTGCGATGTACGGGTGATTGCTGCTACCAATCGTGATTTGCATCAAGAGGTAATTGCTGGTCGGTTCCGTCAGGATCTGTATTACCGGCTGAATGTATTTCCCATTAATCTGCCTCCACTACGGGATCGGAAAGAAGACCTGATTCCTCTTGCTAATTTCTTTTTGGCGAAGATCGCCAAGAAACTGGGCAAAAGGCTGACGGGCCTTTCGAAAACGTCGTTAGAACAACTCCAGAATTACCACTGGCCGGGCAACATCCGGGAGCTGGAGCATCTGCTGGAACGGGCTGCTATTATGAGCACTACGCCCGAGATCTCGTTACGTGAATCCTTGACAACTCACTCCACAATAACTCCTATTGCCAGTCAGTCAACTACCTTTGTCAAACCATTTGATCAGGCCGAACGGGACAATATTCTGGCCGCGTTGAAACAAGCGAATTATCGGATTCGAGGAAATGGCGGAGCCGCTGAACTGCTGAACATTAAACCAACAACGCTCGAAGCCAAGATGATACGAATGGACATTAAGCGGAATAAGTCGGCCGATTAACTGTCAGAAACTCAACACTATTTTTTCGATTAATGGCCTTATGTCAAATCGGTCAGACACATAGAGCGAATAAGCTTACAGGTTTATGATCAACATTCCGGAATAAGGAAATGTCTTAATCACAACCAGTGGCATGAATACGGTCAGTATCAACTGGTACTCTTCCCATTTCTATTTTATCTGTACCAGTCATGATGACAAAACCTATAAGCCGGCCGCCGGTGCGGTGTCAAAAACCTTATAGGTTTAAATTGACCCAGCACTAACCTGTTTGCTGTTATCATTGAGCGTTACGATTCCCTGACTTCAGACGCTATTTGCTTTGAGATAGCTGGCTTTTCCGTTGCGGGAATTGTTCGATAATACGTTGTACATCCCGTTGTAACTGATCGCTGATGCGCGCAGGGTCTATTATGGCACTTTGTACAGAGCCCCGCCAGATCAACTGTTTGGTTTTAGCATCAACCATGTCGATTACCACAGTACCGGCTTCGTATTTTTCCTGGGAGTACATCGGCCCCCAGGTGTTCCAACTCCACCAGGATGGGCGCCAGTTCCGATATCCCCAGCGGCCCCAGCCATAGTAAGGCCCATATACGGGAGTCGGTGCCGGATTGTTGGTGACTAAACGCGTCTTATCTTCAACAAAGAAGTGATAACCGACCAGCAGATCGGGCATGTTTTTCGTTGAATCCAGTCCCCGCTGGCTTAACACCATAGTAACGGTTTGCTCTACACGTTGCGTGGCGATTTGGTTGTAATACAGCGGATTTTGTCCCGCGTTTACATCCGAATCCATCCAGCCGTATGTTTTATAGTGATTAAAATCAATCGTTTGGGTTTTATCCACAGTAACGCGCGGGCTACAGCCAATCAGCGCGACGACTAAACCGATAGAGATATAAAGATTTTTCATGACAATTAATGGTTTTGGTTGAGAAAGCCATGACAGCCCTGATCCGCTTCCGGTCAGGATGTCATTCGCTCAGCTAAGGCTTAAACGGGAAGAAAGAAAGCATATAAGTAGGCCAACCGTTGTCGTTGATAGTTCCCATTCATACGATTAGCCAGTTAATCAATCCAGGCTGACAATGCCAATCCGGCTCAATTTTCAAATCAGCAGAATGTATACTGTCTACATTCACTCGACGACATTAAGCGTATTACCGGATTATTCGACGCTGCAATTCCTTCCGAGCAATGAAGATTCGGCTTTTCACCGTTCCTATCGGAATCGCTAACTTACGAGCTATTTCAAAATACTTATAACCAGCTAAATGCAGGAGAAAAGCCTCCTGATGCATCGCCATCAATTGGGTAACAGCTGTCCAGATGTCCTCCTGTAAGTCCTCGCTAATTGCCCCGTTTGCTATAGAATTGAGGGGTGAATTAGCCAAATCAGCGGAATGCGCCGATACAATTACCCGTCGTTCGCGCTTTTTCTGCTGACAACACGTTATAAACGTGTTGCGCATGATTGTAAATAACCAGGCTTTCAGATTAGAATCGGGCCTGAATTTGTGCCAATACCTGTACGCTCTCAGCAGCGTGTCCTGCACCAGATCATTGGCATCCTCCTGGTCTTTTGTAAACTGAAGGGCAAGTTGACGTAATGGACTCATGAACTGGGTAATCTGCCGGGTAAATTCGGTGTGTTGATCGGTAGCATTCATGTCATTTTTATTAAGTCATATAAAATTCAGTCAGGAAGCAAGGCGAATAGAATCGCGGAAATCGAAGCCAATTACAGGTTTATGTCTTTCCACAGACAGTGGCTTACGAGGATGTCGTTTACATCCATACGTTGAATGATCAGCGACTACGTATTGGGATGGCGTAGCCTGCCGTAAATGAAATGACCCGGTTATGCGACTCTGCCGAACTAATGTTGGAAAGGCCCAAACCATACCGGCCTTCGATTTGTAGCGCACCGATACCCAGCCGCTGGCTAAGCCCCAAACCGAATTGCAAGCCCCAGTCCGATCGGTTCGTTTCACCGGGTCCATCGCCAAATTCAACTTTGACGTCTTTTCCATCGGTTCCCCGATTCTTCCCTCCAATGGCGAAACCGTAGGAAGGGCCAATACCTAAATAACCACGGGTCTGATTACTGCCTAAGCTCAATCGACCCATTACGGGAATCTCGATGTAATTCACCGTGAATCGATCGTTTTTGGCACGCTGATATCCCTTCTGAGAAAACAGTACTTCGGGTTGAAGGGAAAAGACGGTAAACGGCGAGCCAATCAACACGCCAATTCCCCCCACAAATACTCCGCGTGTGCGGGTATCGTTGTTGTTAGCCTGGTCGAATGCAATACGGGCCAGGTTGAGTCCCGCTTTGGGAACCAGTGCTACCTGTGCCGATGTGGTACTCACCAATCCAATGAGTACCAATGCTGTGCATACAAATTTGTTCATCGTTATTTGTTGTTTATTGTTGAAACAAGGATGGCATGGACGAACGAGCACCGTTCGCAAGCACCACCGTCTGGGAAAGAATTGATTTACTATACTAGTCAGCCACTCTGCTCTTGAATCGATGAAGCGTTGGTTAGTAGAGTTTTGTAGTAATGCTGCGATAGTACAAGCAGGCACCTTTATGACCTTGCCGATCAGAATGGCGAAGCATACATACGATAAATACGGGAACGTTCGAGACTGACTAGTCGGCTTGTCTGATGAAACTCTGCCGAAATATGAATTAACAGTACCTCTTTATCCATTAGCCAGAGTTACATGATCTGGTTGGAATCTTTGTCCGGACTAATTCCTTCCAGGCCTTGACTACCTGAACTACACGCGCATAAGTATGGAAGTAGCAATCACTAATCAGGCGTTCGTAGTAGAGCCTGAAGGGATGCTTATGGTCTGATTTAAGTACGTTTCCGTAGCTGTACTTTCTGTCGAAAGCATGCTCTAAAGGACTGGTTAAACGTAAAGTCGATTCCATAAAATTGGTAGCGTTGGTATGAACGAGTCCTTACAACAGCAAGGCATGAATCATATACCAATTGGCATACCATAAATAAAAAGCCAACTACAATTTATTAAACGTATTGAAAATCAACTTTTTACATAAAGTTAATAGTTTACAAATAGTTGTTCATCCTCCAAAATCTCCAAAATCAGTGAAGAATTTGGGTAAAATTTTTTCACTGATTTTGGAGATTTATAGTCTGAGTCAAGTTGTCAAGGCATAACGCCGACACAGGTGTACAGGTTGTTGCTCACCGCTTAGCCGAACGGGAAGGATCGTTAATTGAAGCAACAATCCAAGTAAGACAATCGATGGAATTCCTGGTTATAGGCAACTATCGTCAGTAAACCATCGTCGAAGTAGTGCCTACACTGGAAGCAGTACTGGTCAGTTGCTCATCCTGAAACAGTAAGCTGATCGATAAGCCAGCGTTATTACGAATCGTTAACTCCCCGCCCAGTTGCTGACTAAAGCCTTCAATCAGGGTCATACCCAAAGAGTGACTACGAGCAGGATCATAATCGGCCGGTAAACCGACCCCATCATCCGTAATCCTTAGCTCAAACGTAGTGGGCTTTAGCCGATGAAAGGCCAGACTGATCGTTCCGGAACGATCATGGGGAAAGGCATACTTGAGGGCATTGGTGATGGCTTCGTTGATGATCAAGCCTAAGGGAACCGCCTGGGTGACGTCCAGTTCAATGGGCTCCACCTGCAACTCAAAGCCAATCGGTTGGGGCAGTTCATAGGACTCCCGCAGGTAAGCCACTACCTCCTGAATGTAATCATCCATCGGAATACAGGCCACGCCCTGAGCCTGATAAAGCTTCTGGTGGATCAGGGCCATGGACTGCAAGCGGTGCTGACTCTGCTGGATGGCCGACAGGGCGGCATTATCCGACAGATAACTGGCCTGGGAGTTGAGTAAACTCATCACCACCTGGAGGTTGTTTTTGACCCGGTGATGAATCTCCTTGAGCAGCCGCTCCTTATCCATCAGGAGTTGCTGCAACTCCTGATTCTTGTGGTTGATCTGCTCTTGTTTAACCTCCAGGAGTTGGGTACTGCGTTGTTTGAGCCGGTAACGGTTGACACTCAGGCCCAACAGGCCCATCAGCAGGGCCGTCCCTGCCAGTAGGCCATTGCGCTGGGTTTGCTGGGTCTGGCCCTGCTGAGTCAACAAAGCGATGTTTTTTGCCTTCAACTGCAAGTCCTGTTCTTTCTTTTGGGTTTCGTAGCGGATACCCAACTCGGCAAGCTGCTGGCTCTTGGTCTGGTTAAAGACAGAGTCATTGATGGCCTTGTAACGCTGGTAGTGCCGCAGCGCCGATGCGGTGTGGCCAAACGCGGAGTCAACCTTAAAGCGCAACCAAACAATTTCCTGCCTGTTGGGCAAGGGGTATTTATAATCAGGAACATTGGCCACCTTTTTCAGGTAAAGACTGGCTTTGGCAAACTGGCCAGTGGTCACATAAAACTGACTCAGTTGTAAACGAGCCAGATTTTGGCTCACCCCTTCCGGCCCATTCTCCGACCACTGAAGAGCCTGCAAATAGTAAGTTTCGGCAAGCCGGTATTGCTTCAGTGCACTGTAACAATCACCAAAGCTGCGTAATAGAATTTGTTTTGCCAGAAAGGCGGGATAGACAGGTGGGTCTTGTGAAACAATGTCTTTGAGCAGGGTTAAAGCCTGCTGCGTTTTACCTTGCTTGAGCAAGCAGGCAACCAGTCGTCTAACCATCCCTCCGTAGATAACAACCTCTCCTTTCTGCTGGCTAACAGCTAGTGACTGCTGGTAGTAGTCGATGCTCTTGTCAAACTGATTCCAGTCGTAATATACATTGCCGATCATAAAATAGAGATAATCCAGATCATTGGGTAGCTTATGGGCTTCAGCTTCTTCAATGATTTTCAGGTAGTACCGTAAGGCCTGGTCCAGATTATTCTTTTGTAAATGGATATCGGTTAGTAGAAAGTAAGGGCTTGAGAAATCGATCAGATAAGTGCGATGGATGAAGTCGCTTTCAGTCATCAGTCTTGTATAGATCTGATAGATTGCCCTGGGTCCAATCGCCTTATAGATGGCTAGTGCCTGATCGGCCTCCTTCTGGGCTTGTTTCAGATTTACCAATAATTGGTAATTATAGCCAAGTACCAGTAACAGGGCGGCCTGTTTGGGCTTATCCCCCAGTTGTCGGGCCAGCGTCAAAGCCCGATTGGCAAACCCTATCCGCTCTTCCTTATGGCCTCTTTGCGAAGCGGTGACCCATTTTAACAGGGCCCACAATTCGCCCGCCTTGTCACCGGAGGCCCGACGAGCCTGAATTACTGGCAGGAAGTAGGTCATGCCGGTGGGCCAGTCACCATTCAGTAAGTAGCTTAATCCCATCAACAACTGACTTTCTTGCTGCCAATGCTGGCTATGGATGAGCCGACTCAGGGAATCGGCCCGCCCAAAGTAGCTACGGGCCCTGCTCCAGTCAACGTCCCTGGTCATGGTGGCACGAAGCCAGCTTTTACCCAATTCCAGCAGCAGCCGGATCTGGTTGGTTTCATTCACGCTCTTGAGCATCTGCTCGACCAGTTCAGGCCTTCGCTGCCGGATATAGACACTGCCCTGTAGAAAAACCGCATCTTCAGTTCCTCTGGCGTAGCCCAATCGGCGGGAAAGCGTCAGGGCTTGCTGGGCCATGGTCAGTGCCGAGTCGAGGCTGGGTTTAACATGTAGGGTCTTATGCAGGTAAAAATCACCCAATCGCAGCCGGGCTTGAACCTGTTGGGTGTCCGCTTGGCCCTCATTCAGCGTCGATCGTAAGCGGTTGGCCTCGGCGATGGTCATGGGTTGTGCCATGACTCGGAGAGCCAGGATTAGCAGCAGGCAAAGTAAGGAGAGGTACCGCATGGCATGAAGAGGAAGGTAATCAGTTGAGTAATCACAAGGGCGAGCAGGCGCTGGCTGTCCCCTACTGAAGGGACATTAACAAGCTGACGTAAAGTTAAGTAATTCTTAACCACAACATTACGACGTTGGCATCAAAAAACAGTCCTGCCAGTTATCTCATATACCCCGAATTGAACCGATACCGATATTCAGTAACTGGCTGTTTACGCTTCCTTGCGGGTTAACAATTGGTCAACGAAGAATAAATTTTCGGTTAAGAACGAGGGCTTTTATGTAGTCTCTTACTCTCAGTAGTTAAGTGTATTTCAAAACCAGTGCAGTATCAAGATGGCTTATTCATCCTGCTAACGTATGTGTATGTACGTTAGCAATTTTTTACTGTTCATAAGGTCCTTCAAGCGTTAGGTTAAGCTACGGTTGTAATCGTTGCAGGAGTGAACGATAGCTCGTTGAAAAGTATCCTGCTGATGACAATTAAAGGCCAGATAAAACTTACTATACTGAGTCGTTCGGATGGGAATAATCAGCTTACTCTGCAGGTGCTTGGCATTAACTCCTCTTATCGGGGTTTGACGACAAACTACGGCAAAGTTATCCGCTAATCGTTCGTTCTGACTCTATAAACTTTGGAAAGACAATTGTGGTCAGTCTTAGAAATTTATTTTTTACAATTCAGTGACCAATTCCAGACTGTTGCATCACAAGGGCCCAAAAAAGTTGGCAACAATAAACTAGCGGGAAAGTGTTCTAGCCAGTTTTTAAAGGAGTAGATTATTCTGGAATGGAATGGATTGGAGCGGTCAACCACACGTGTTGCAACTGTTTGTACATTTTGTTGCCAAATTCCATGACCTAATCAGATTAGTGGACTACATGTTGATCGGGTTAGGCCTGGTGGGAAACGTTATTGGCCAACAGCAAATCATTTAAAAAATATAATCATGGAAAACGATATGACAGAAGCACTCAACTATGATCGCCGTCGCTTTTTGGGCGCTGCGGCAATAAGTCTAGCATCAGCCCAGTTCGGCCTTGTTGGTACTGCAGAGGCACAAGCCAACGGCCTAAATCCTGCCCCTAGTACTCCTGTAAAAATTCAGTCTAACTCATCATTTAGCACATTGAAGCAGATTAATGCCGGCGTACTGAATATAGGTTACGCGGAAACTGGCCCTGCCGATGGGCCCGTTGTAATGCTCCTGCACGGCTGGCCCTACGACATTCACAGCTTTGCCGATGTTGCTCCTTTGCTGGCCAAAGCGGGTTACAGGGTGATTATGCCACATCTACGAGGCCATGGTACTACGCGTTTTCTTTCAACAAATACGTTTCGGAATGGGCAGCAGTCGGTGATTGCTCTCGACATTATTGCTTTCCTGGATGCGCTTAAGATCCAGCAGGCCATCTTCGCTGGTTTCGATTGGGGAGCCAGGACAGCCAACATCATCGCGGCACTCTGGCCTGAGCGTTGCAAGGCCATGGTGTCCGTAAGCGGTTATTTGATCGGTAGCCCGCAAGCGAACAAAGCACCACTGCCCCCCAAAGCGGAGTTCTCCTGGTGGTACCAATTCTACTTTGCCACCGAGCGCGGCCGGATGGGCTACGAGGCCAATCGGCGTGATTTTGCCAGGCTTATCTGGCAATTAGCCTCCCCTCAGTGGCACTTTACCGATGCCGTTTTTGAGCAGTCAGCCGCTGCATTTGACAATCCGGACCATGTGGCCATCGTGATCCATAATTACCGGTGGCGATTGGGTGTGGCTGAAGGCGAGGCCCAGTATGATGACTTCGAAAAACGACTGGCTACGGCCCCTATCATTACGGTACCTACCGTCACCCTCGAAGGCGACGCCAATGGAGCACCGCATCCGGACCCATCCGTCTACGCGCCTAAATTCAATGGCAGATACGTACACCATACCATTACCGGAGGCATTGGTCACAATCTGCCCCAGGAAGCACCAAGGGCCTTTGCCGATGCTGTCGTTGAAGTCGACAGTTACGTTAATTGACGCCTGTCTTCGTTGGCAGATGCATTGCCTGAGCGAATTATGTTAATTAAAAGAAGCATCAGAATGGTTACCTATTTTAGCTTATAAAACGAGAATTAGCATCGACTTGATCATACGTTTCAGCGTAGATCTAAAAGAAGGGGCGTGTATAAGCGAGAATCGAAACCCAACATCAAAATGAAGACGGAGCAAACACCAATTACAGGTAAAGAGAAAAAAGGAAGCTTATCGCCTGACTTGCAGGCACTGTCGGATTTTTACGCGGCTTTTAATGAGCGTGATATTATGAAGATGGAGCAAAACTGGGAACAATCAGACGAAGCAGTCATGGACAATCCAGTAGGCGGCATTATGCGCGGTTGGGCGAACATTAAAGCGGTCTATGAAAGGATTTTTGGTGGTATGTCACGAGTCGAAGTCGAATTTTACGATTATACAGCGTTCAGAACGAGCGAGATATTCTTTGTCGTCGGCAGGGAGCGCGGAACGTTGAAAAAAGAGGATTTGACGCTCGAATTACAAATTCGTACAACACGGGTTTTTCATTTCATTAAAAACAACTGGAAGCAGATTCATCATCATGGCTCAATGGATGATACGGAGTTACTGGAAAAATACCAGCAAGTGCTGAAAGGCGGTCGTTAAATTCTATGCGCCGGATTATGGATATCAGTAATTACAATCGTAATGCAGTGATTTTCGGAGGACAGTATTGGTCAGCGTCTGGTAAATAGGCATTGCTCGACATTCCTTTGTTTTAGTTATGATGGATTTCATGCAGCTTTTTCCTGAAATGGCATTTAGGTTAATTACTGTGCCTCTCCTTTATAATTTACTCGGCGTTAGCGTCCAATAAAAGGGTTGTCTAGTGAAAATTAATAGCATCCATGAAACCCTACGATAACAATCTGGTCTTTTAGCATGTAGATACAATTAGTGAGGAAACACGAATGGTTATTGTTTCACTTAGCCGATTCAACTAAAACCACAATCGGGGAAAATCACACGACGACGCAATCATCACAGCCACGTTTAATCAGGGCGAGATTCCCTTTCTGCCACCACTTGTGGAGAATTAACCCACCTAAGGCTACTAACATACTCTTTCAAGCCCATAGCCCTCAGAATAAAGTATTTGAAAAATTAAAGTACCTATAAACGAGTGACGGGTAAATCTGAAAATGGGACCAAATTTGTCACTTGCCCTTTTTGGATTTATAAATCGTTTCCCGAAAAGGGGGTTTTATTAGCCAATCATTCAACGCCTGTCCAATGTCGTTAGTCGTA
Source organism: Spirosoma endbachense (assembly GCF_010233585.1). Lineage (NCBI taxonomy): Bacteria > Pseudomonadati > Bacteroidota > Cytophagia > Cytophagales > Cytophagaceae > Spirosoma > Spirosoma endbachense. The sequence continues at coordinate 9,065,825 of NZ_CP045997.1, read as the reverse complement.
TAAGCTTCCTAATTGGTATTCTATTTTTTCCCCAATGTCAATCGTGCTCGTTGTCAATCAGTTGGCTGAAATAGGCTCTAAATAGCCCATGAATTGACCGTTTACTCAAAGCAAGTAAAATTCATTTGATATCCGGTTAATGTACCCTTTCTTGAGATAAATAGTTGAATTTGCCCTTCGATGACGCAGAAAAAGCCTGCCAGTCAGTTGCATTCAAAAACCCGCCCTTTCGGAAAGGCAAACGTTCGTATCATGTTGCAATGAGCCAAAATCGGCATTAATCGGATGCTGATAAGAATCTAAAACGACCTCGGTTCGAGTGGTTGGTACCTGGTCAATCTTCACAACGCTCTATCCAGTTGGCCTTTTTTATCCTCCGATGTAATGACCGCCCCCTTTTACCGACTGATTCTGGCACTGGCCTTCTTGCTGACCACTGGGCTGTCGCTTCTGGCCCAGTCCGTAACGGTTGAAACCGTTAGCATGCCCCCCGGTTTTGATCCGCACGAAATCGCCGATATCCGGCAGGATCGGCAAGGATACCTATGGCTGGCCACCGGATCGGGCCTGCTCCGGTTTGATGGATATGACTGGCGTACATACCAGCATGATCCCAAAAAGGTTAACTCGCTCTCTGGCGATTATATCCGAACCGTTTGCCCCACCCGCGATGGACGAGTCTGGGTGGGCGGCTGGGGGACGGGGCTGGATTGCCTGGATCCGGAAACGGGCTTCAGTACGCACTACCCGCTGACGAATCGAAAAGACTATAGTTTTGAGGAGAACGCCATCGCCAGCCTGCATGAGGATCGGCAGGGAAACCTTTGGATTGGCTCAGGAAGCGGGCTCTATCGTTGGGAGGCCCGAACCGGCCACTTCATCCATTATGCGGCCAATCCCAGGGATTCCACCAGCCTGAGTCACCCGCAGATACAGGTCATTTATGAAGATCGTCAGGGTACTCTCTGGATTGGAACCGGCGATCCAGAGAGTAAGACAAATCGGGGCGGGGGATTGAATAAACTGGACCCGAAAACAGGCCACTTTACGCGCTATCTCCACCACCCCACCGACACGCACAGTCTGGTCGACAACCGGGTATTGGCGCTTTTTGAAGACAGTAGAGGTACCTTTTGGGTAGGAACGGGTGGAGACGGATTGCATACGATGAACCGCCAAACCGGCCAGTTTACCCGCTATCCCTACCAGGAAGGCAAACCCCTAAAATTAAGCCGCCCGTACCCAAAGTCGAAAAACATGTGGGAAATGGGTTCCAACGGCATACGCTTTATTACAGAAGATCCGATGGGCGCCATCTGGGTCGGCACACTCGATGGGGGTGCCAACCGTTACGAACCCGCATCGGGCCGGGTTACTCATATTGAAACTCCCGCGGATGGCTTACCCGATTTCAACCTCCTTTCAGCCTGTCGCACCAGGGAGGGTGTGCTCTGGATGGGAACCATACCAGGGCATTTGGTCAAGGTGACAGCCCGAACCAACCCCATTACGAAGGTAGAGAACCGGTCAGGTGTTCATATCTTTCGGGAGGATACTGCGGGAACACTCTGGCTGGGGACCATCAGCGGGTTGATTGCCCAGCACCCCCTCGCTCCGGCGAGTCGGACCTGGCTCGGGCAGATGGCCCGACAGACCCGTTTACTAACTGATCACATTACCCGATTAGACCGGGATCGGCAAGGAAATTGGTGGGTCAGTACCTGGACAAACGGCCTGTACCGTTACCAACCCGCCACCCAACGATTCACTCACTACCAACACGATTCTCTGCGGGCCGCCAGTCTCAGCCCGAGCGAAGTGATCGGCGTTTATCAAGACCGAAGTGGAAGGCGCTGGGTGCCAACCGCGGGTGGGCTGGATCGGATGGATGACCTGTCGGGGCGTTTTATCCACTATCGCCATGATCCCCATGACACGACCTCCATTAGCAGCAGTTCCTGCCTATCGGTCCTGGAAGATCGGACGGGCTGCTTTTGGGTCGGTACCCAGGCTGGCCTTAATTTACTGGATCGAGTGAGCGGAACATTTACACATTTCCTCCCCTGGAATGTCATTACCCAACTACTGGAGGATTCATCCGGCACACTTTGGGTGGCAGCCTATAGCGGGCTATACCGGTACGATCGAGTGGGTAAGCGGTTTTTACCCTTCCTGGATACCCGCTCAGGCAGAGCTCTGCCTTTCGTCAGGGCGCTGCTGGAAGACGATGCCGGTAATCTGTGGGCTACTACCCCAGCCGGAATCGTATCCATCAATGCCCGGCGCAATTCGGTCCGTTGGTTTGGGGCTAATTATGGCATCTCGCCTGGAGAGGATTTTTTCTTTGGTTCGAGTTACAAGAGTCGCGACGGCAGCCTGTTTTTCGGCAGTATGGGTAAGTATTTTCGCTTTCGGCCCAGAGACCTCTTACAAAGCCAGCCGATCCCTCCCTTGCTGAATATCGCTGCTCTGCGTGTACGTAACCAACCCGTCTACCCTGATCCACACGGGCCCCTGCGGGAAGGGTTGGCGCAGGCCAAGACCATCTACCTGTCGCACAACCAATCTGTTTTTTCCCTTGACTTTGCCGCCATCGACTTTCGGTATCCTCAACTTCACCAGTATAGCTACAAACTGGACAATTATGATCTCGACTGGCGGCCGGTGGGTAGTGAGCGCACGGCCAATTATTACAATGTGCCGCCGGGAACCTATACCTTTCGGGTAAAGGCCGCCAATAGCGATGGCGTCTGGGTCGAAAAAGCCATTACCCTGCTGATTGCCCCTCCCTGGTGGCGCACCGCCTGGGCCTACGCCCTCTATGTGTTCACGGTAGTGGGGCTGTTCTATGGGGGATGGAAAACCCTATTACGACGCGAACGACTGAAAACGGCACGGAATCTTCGGGAGCTTAAAGCCGAGCAGGTCCTGGAAATGGATCGATTGAAATCAACGTTCTTTGCCAACATTTCCCACGAATTCCGTACCCCGCTGACGCTGATTTTGAGTCCGCTGGAAACCTGGCTGGGGGGTGAGTTGGAGCACTCGCCTTACCGGGCCCAGTTCCAGACCATGCACCGGAACGCTAGCCGACTGCTCCAACTGGTCAATCAATTGCTGGACCTCTCTAAAGTAGAGGCCGGCAAAATGAGCCTGGACACCCAGCCGGTGGACCTGATCCACTTTCTTCACCGAATCACCGCTTCCTTTGCTTCGCTGGCCGTCAGTCGGCACATAAAATTCCAGGTTTCGGCTCCTGATGGAAGCCTATGGGTAAAGGCCGATACCGACAAGCTGGAAAAGATTGTAACCAACCTGCTGTCCAACGCCTTCAAGTTTACGCCCGACCCAGGTGTCATTGTCCTTTTGATGCGGGTATCGGCCCTTCCGGCGCACCACCGCCATACAGCCCATAAAGCCTTCCTATTGGCAGAGTTCACCGTTCAGGACAGTGGCATTGGGATTGCAGATGAGCAGCGTGAACGGATTTTTGACCGATTCTACCAGGTTGATAGCTCCCTGGCCCGGGAGCATGAGGGCTCGGGCATTGGGCTTTCCCTGACTCGTGACTTGGTTGAACTGCATGGGGGAACCATTACCCTCACCAGTGAACCAGGCCAGGGCAGTCAATTCACGGTTTCTCTACCCCTGGAATTACTACACCCAGCCCAGGTGAGCCAGCCACCATTTCATCCAGAGCCGACGCACTCCGGTAGTCCGGTAACGGTCCACGAGCCGGTTAAGATCCTGGAATCCGGCCCGGTTTTAAGCGAGGACGTTGATGAAGCATCCCCTAACGCTCCACTAGTGCTGATCGTGGAGGACAATGCTGACCTGCGCCAGTTTATTCGCCAATCGCTAAAAGAAAATTTGGTTTGCCGGGTACTGGAAGCAGTCAACGGACGGGATGGCTACCGGCTGGCTCAGAAATACCTACCTGATCTGATCCTTTCCGATATCATGATGCCCCACATGAATGGAATCGACCTGTGTCGGCGGCTGAAAGCCGATGAGAAAACCAGTCACATTCCGGTTATCCTGCTGACGGCCAAAGCATCCGGAGAAAGCAAAGTGGCAGGTCTGGAAACCGGTGCCGACGATTACCTGACCAAACCCTTCGGGGTGCGTGAACTGGTGGCCCGCATCGATAACCTCATTGAAGGACGTCGCCGGTTGAAAGCGCGTTATCGTCGCCAGGTAGTGCTTCAACCCAAAGATGTCGCGATTACCTCAACCGATGAGCAGTTTTTGAATCGGATGATGACGATCATCGAGCACCATTTAGGGGATATGGCGTTCAGTGTTGACGTGTTGGGCCATGAGATCGGCATGAGCCGGATGCAGCTATACCGCAAACTACAGGCGTTGACGGGGCAGTCGCCCAGCGACTTTATCCGGACAACACGCCTGCAACGGGCCGCCCAATTACTGGCCAGAAATAGTGGCTCGATTGCCCAAATCGCCGACCAGGTCGGGTTTAGTTCTCATTCCTATTTCTCCAAATGCTTCCTGGAGCAATATGGCAAAAGCCCTTCGGAGTACATGGTGGCCGAAGGGGGCTCTACTCCCTAGGCCCACTATTGGTTCCCGTTACACCCTTACTTCGAGAGGTCAGCCAAGGTTGGCCTTTTTCGTATCGTGTCAATCTCGTTACCAGATTTACAGCATTTGTTACCCCGTTGATAGCGCGAGAGCGTGCCGGGTAGCCCTTGTTCTTTTGGGTTACCAGATTGATAGCATGAGGGCTTATCCTGCTAACGACAGCTACTCTTGGCTCCTTACTTTTGGTTACCATTTTTTAGTTAGCCAAGCCTCACCGCTTACCCTATGAAAGTCTCTCGTTTCTTATTTCCCGCTATTAAAGTGGCTTCGGCAACTGTTCCTGACTTGGTTTCAGCTCCGGACCTTTTTACTCGTTTCCGTGCCGTTTCCCGCTCTCCAATGGTTGAGCATCGGATTCGCTATCGACTGGACTATGGGGTATTGTTATCTCTGTTTTGTCTCTATCTGATTCTGGCATCGGTGGCTTGTTGGTTCCTGGTTGAAGGAATCCAACAGTATCTGATTGATTCCTTCGATCAAACCGACAATTTCTCCTTTCACAGTCCACGATAAGTGGGGTGAAACCCGCTACACCCTTAAACTTAAACGAACACATTCTGCCCTGATGAATAAATTTTCTACACCTGCCGGTACGGCTCAACCCGCGAGTACCATGGATCAGAACCCGGCCATACAATCCACCCGCCGGGATCGCTATTTCTTTGTCGTCATGGCCGTTCTGTTTCCGATCCTGGTTCTGCTTGGGTTTGTTCCCGACTACCAGGTCATCTTGAGTGGAGAGGTAAAGGTCCATTGGTTTACCCATGTGCATGGGGCCATCATGACGGCCTGGTTAGGCGTATTCCTGATGCAAAGCGTTCTGGCGGTCAGGGGGAAGTTAGCCCTCCATCGGAAACTGGGCCTGCTTTCGGTTGGCCTTGGCGTATTGGTTTGGCTCACGATGGGTATTGTTACGTTTCGCGCCCTGATCGGCAATAATCCGCCGATGGCCGATGGCCAATTTGACATTCTGTTCATTCAACTCTACGGCATGCTGCTGTTTGGGGTGTTCTTTACCTGGGGTATTCTGGTCCGAAAAAATGGGGCCTCCCACAAACGCCTGCTTCTGCTGGCCACGCTGGTTATCATGCAGGCGGCCATCGACCGAATCCGCTTCCTGCCGGGCATACAGGCTGGCGTGTTTCCCCGGTTTCTTTACCTGGACGCGCTGCTGATTCCGCTGTTCATCTATGACTGGCTGATGTTCAGGCGCATTCATACCATAACGGGGCTTGGCCTGCTGCTGATTGGCAGCCTACAGGTAGGTATTATTCTTGGCTGGGAGTCGCCGGTCTGGCACCAATTCTGGTTTAACCGGATTTCTCCTTTTGTTGAACAGGTGGTGGAAGTCAAGCTCAGTAACGCCCAAACAGCCCCACTTCTTGGCGATTATGGGGACAAGACCTGGCATATGACTGTCAGCCATGTGGACAGCCTGCTTTATCTCCAACTACCCGGCCAGCCCAGGTTAGAACTAGGGGCTATTTCGGACACCAGGTTGTTCGTGCGGACGATCAACTGGAAGCTACTGTTTGTCAAAGGGCCGGATGGCCGGGTAACCAAGGTCATCAACGATCAAATCAGCATTGTGTGGGAAGCCAGGCGGCTTAAGTAAGCCCCTTTTATCTGTATTGACCAGGACATTCGGAAACATAACTGACTCCTGAAGATAGATAAGAATGTTTCTGTAGTGATGAATCGGTAACGCATTTCAAAGTCGATCGATGAGCATACAAAATTCGGCATTGCGACACATCTCCTATCGCACGGTAAGCTGGATAGCAATCGCCAGTGGCGCCATTGGCGTGGTGGCCACTGGGTTTTTGATTGCGTATTTAGTCCTGCGATCGACCAACCCCGATCAGGGAGTGTTAATGGGCAGGCTTCATGATGTAGGCGTTAGTATTCAGACTCTCCTGATGATTCCCGTTGTGATTGCACTCCACAAAAGATCGAACCAATTGGATCTGGTGATGAGTAAAACCAGGCTGATCATTGGGATTGGATCACTTACCTGTTCTGCTTTCTTCCTTTTGCTTGGACTAACACAAGTAATCGCAGATGTGCTGTACATGTTCCCACAGGGCATTTTCGGGGCCTGGCTAGTGGTTTTCTGCTTACGCAACAAAGGTGTGCTTTCAGTTGGCCTTAGCTGGTTTGGCATACTGGTCGGATTTGGCCTGGCGTTCGTTGGCCTCTTCCCGCTAGAATATGCATTATTTGTTGATCCAATTATTCTTAAAATCCCAGCTGCAGACCCGGAGACGATTGAAAAAATTCCCATAGACGCCACAAATAGGATTGTGCATCAAGTCCTTTTTATCGGCTCACCAATGGGCGTTCTCACGTTGCCCTTCTGGACGCTGCTGCTTGGACGATGGCTGCATCGGACGATTTGATTTATCTTTCGCAAATCATGCGATTTGACTGGTTGACTTACTTAACTGATTATACACTAAAACGGCCCATGGAGAAGCACTTTATGAACCCACAAGGGCTCCCGAAATGGGAGCACGCTTTTTCGCAGATAGTTACGGTTAGTAGTGGCTCAACACAGACAATCTATCTTTCTGGTCAAGTGGCCATGGATCAGCATAACACACTTATTGGTGAGCATGACCTCAAACAGCAGGCGAGACAGGCCTTTGAGAATCTGCAACTAGCCCTTTCTTCGGTAGGTGCTACGACACAGGATGTCGTTAAAATCAATATTTACGTCAAGGATTACAAGCCAGCCGATGCCAGTATCATCAGCGAAGCGTTCAGAATCGCTTTCCCTCATGAAAACCTTCCCGTCAGTACCTGGCTGGGTGTACAAGCTTTAGCACTAGAAGGCTTATTAATTGAGATTGACGCCATAGCAGTAGTGGCAGTATAGCTGAAAACTACTACCGTTCAATATGGTATATTTTTGCAACTCGATATGAATTCGAAATCATTGTAGCGGACTTACTACCTTTTACTGGAAAACGTAAGTTTTTAACTTTTCCTTACTGGTATTCTACTTCTTTCCAGGTTGTTTAGTGCCCAGGCATAGAGAACCAATGGCGACCGGTTTGACTAGGAGGTTGTCAGAACTAGCTTAAGCGGCAAGAGGATCGTCACCTGGGTATATTCCTCTTCCTCCGAATCGATTCGCATCTGACCCTGAAGATTCACTTCCACCACTTCTTTACTTAAATATAAGCTCAAGCCTGTACCTTTGGCCGTAGCCTTGGTGGTAAAAAAGGGACTAAACAGTTGCTTTTGTTCGTGTGCACTTATCCCTCGCCCGTTATCCCGTACCTGAATCTGTACCTGATCCTCGACCACTTGTGTGCTCACCTCCAGATGAGGGTCAAAACCCGTTATGTGACGGCATTTTTCCAACAGGGTATAACACGAATTATCAATCAGCCTATCCAGTACATCACCAAACTCAACGGGCAATAAGTTTACAGGCAGCGGTTGAGGTGCCAGGTTTACCTCCAGCTTGATCGGTACGGTGTGCGTATAGGTATCCAGGGCCTTTTGGAAGGAAATCTCTATCTGCTGGGAAAGGTAGGTATTTATGTCCGTAAGGACGTAGCTTGTCGAACGCTCCTTGAGCAACTTCTGCATATCCTGTAAGATGCGGGCGGTGCTGTTACCATGTTCATGAATCTTGGTCAAATTCTGCTCTAACATACTTGCAGCATCGTCTAGCTCATGCTGCCCATCAAGGGAAAGCGTAGTGTGTTGTTTCTGGATCACCGCTTGTATTTCCTCAAGCAGTTCCTTGCCCATCAGCGAAAAGTTATTAATGTAGTTGAGGGGATTGAGAATCCGGTCAACAATGCCTTTGGTGAGCTTGCCCATGGTAGCCATTTTTTCGGCTTGCAGGAGTTGCGTCTGGGTACTTTTCAAGTCAGCCAACGATTGATTCAGCTGGGCTGTGCGGAGGGTCACTTGTTGTTCAAGGGTTTCATTCTGGCTGGCTAGAAGCTGCTGCTTTTCCCGCTCCTGAACCCGCGCCAGGGCCGAAAGTTGCTCCACCTGCTTCAACTTTTTAGCCAGTGAGCGATTGGTTTTGGCAAACTCGCTGGCCAGAAATAAGGTCATACTCAGGGGTAAACTGAGCGTACCCAGATTGAAGAATACTTGAGCTAATATGAATTGTATATGGACACTAACCGACAACATCGGAAGGATCAGTGCAGCCGTGACCAACAGCACAAAACCACTGGCTCCAATCGTTAAAATCCAATATTCTTTTCCTCGATTCCGAGCGGCCAGTAACAGCCGCCGGGTTGATGTGATATCGGTTAGGATCAGCGCTAAAAAAGTAGCCAGGTCGGTAGGCATAGCCACTTGCAGGATGAACAGGACAAGATAAACACTAAATCCAAAAAGGGCCGTATAAAAGACTATTCCGATTCGTTTATTAAACAGGGTATAGACAGCTCCTAAAAAGAAAAGGTGCGCCCCAAAGATAAAGACCCACTGGGCGATAGCACTGGCCATCCGGTAGGGTACACTATGGAGGTATTGATAGTGTATGGGTTGATTCAAATAAATCGCAGCAACACAAAAACAGAACAAGCCAAACCAAAAATTCGCTTTGTGGGGCGGATACAAGCCGTAAAATAGCAAATGCAGTAGCGCAAGAATCAAAAATAGCCCCACTTTGAAATAGTCTAAGAACATTAGATCAAAGTTGCCGATACTGTCCATTCGGTTTTGGTTCCGTTGGTCCGCCTGGTAAAGCCGAATCAGTAGGAATGGATTGGGCCGGTCGAAGAATTTCAGATAATGGATACCTGGCTGGAGGGCAAAGCGTACGGCCAGCACCTGTTGGGCTTGTGGCCCCAGGAGAAAATGAATCGTTTGTCCTAACGTCTGGTTAGCCCCCGACGGATTATAGGCTTTCACCTGAGTCGGATCTGTGCTGACCTGACCAAATTCGCCAATAAGTTGTCCATTTAAGTATAACTGGGAGGCTACCTGCTGTTCAATCAGCATACTGATTACTTTACCAAGTAACGCCGAATCCAGCTGCATATGAAGTCGTAGCCAGCCCATCTGTATTGGCTGCGTTTTGAGTAACTCCGTGATGTCCTGACTAGGGTCAATTGCTCGCCAGTGCCGATCATCAACATCAGGATTCGCCCACTTCGAGTTGTCTCCTTCGTGCCATCGCCAGCCCTGGTTGAGCGTGATGCCCTGCACGGGTAGAGTGTCCACGTTAAAAATAGGCCTGGTTCGGGCAGGGAGCTTATCTTGGGCAAAGGCTGGGCCAGCGATCAGGCGGAAAATTAGGCAAAGCCAGAAAAGTCGAATCATGAGTAGGCAACGGGCGGAAAGTTAAAGCCAATCTAGCGAAATGAATGATAACCGGCTACCTTTAAAGTCGACCTGCTTCTAAAATTGACCTGTTTCGCCAAAAAACTGGCTGATCGGGTATCTTTTTTGGACTGGCCACCGATCCAATCCGAAGAATACCCATAGCAGAAAACAAGTACAACGTTGAGAAATGCTCCTGCTCCTGTCATCCCATAACCGGTCCCACTGCCCTGTTGGGAAGCGTTCATACCCAGACTCGTACGCATTGATAAGTATCTACGTAATATTGGTTATAGGTTCACTAAAAATCATTCAGGGCATCATTGGTGAAGCGTCATTGGCTAATTAATCAAAAGTAGGTTAGAGCTGGCTGATTGACTAGTAGAAACTGCTGATGGGTTCTTTTTTTACGATAGTAGGTAGGATTGAGTTAGTAACTGCCAGCAGTCGGGTTGTGAATACTCAATTAAAAGGAGCCAGAAAACCATGTCTCCCTCACCATGGAGCTTTTTCTTCGCTGAACGAGTAAAGTGAACGAATTAATTAGGTGCTAAAAGCCTGTTTTCGGCAACTTCCCTCCTACCTAACACTGTTCAATTAAACGTCCAGTTTGGATCATAATCGAGATCTCTACTTTCAACTTAATCGATTGCACATGAACAGTCATATTCCATATAGCTATGTCTCAAATTAGTAGCCATGGGTATAAAAGCGGTTCGATCAGGAATGTTCTGGAGCAGAATCCGTAAGCCGAATTTGAGTTTTATGGTTGAGTTAACGTACCGTAATCATCAATTCACCTGGCTGTACATTGGGAGAACTGGCTTTTAGCGAAATGCTACCTGTCGTTCCTGTCGGGCGAACGATGGCTAAACACCGACCCCGAAACGTTGTTTTTCGAGCCTGTTGAAAGCTGCTCAGATCCGTAGGATTCGCAGTACCTACACCCGCCAATTCGCCCACCCCCGACAGTTGAAATGTAACCGGAAAGTCGGCCGACGGAATTACAATACCCTGCTCATCGACGACCTCAACTGCTACGTAGGACAAATCATTACGGTTTGCACGTATGGTCGACCGATCGGCGGTTAAACGAAGATGGTGCGGCTTTCCGGCAGTACACAGTTCGACAGTGCCCGTTGGTTTGCCGTTTTCAAAACTTGTTGCTTTTAGAATACCCGGCTGATACGGAACTGTAAATATCGCGGTGATGGTGCTATCGGAAATGCGCTGCTCGCCAATCAGTTTGCCATTCAATTCCAGGCGGACCAACGGACTACGCGAGAAAACACGCACCTGAAGTGGTTCTCCTTCGGCTCCCGGCCCATCCAGGCCGGACCAGGACCAGCTTTGGCGTTCGTCTGGCCAACCCCAGTTGGTAACGGTTTCTTTCATACCGTCGGGAATAGGACTATGAACCGCCAGTGAAATGGGGCTATTTCGCCAGACAACATCGCGGTAATAGGATTGCGGTTTTTTAAACCCAATCAGGTCCAGGTCACCGCACCAGGCATTGAACCAGGGCCACGGCAACACTGCCTTTGTGCTGTCTTTATCGGATTTCGGCTGAACAATCGTGTGACCAATGGCTGTTTCGCCCATGTAATCCATGGCGGTCCAGACAAAATCACCGATGACATAGGGGTGTTTTTCGACTTGCTGCCAGTTTTCAAACGCTTCTTTGGCGAACGTTTCCGTACCCACAATAATCCGTTCGGGATGACGCTGATGATCCGATTCATTGTGCTTCCACTCATAATTATAGCCGCCCACATCCAGCAGTGCAAAAGCCTTGTCCGAATCTTCCCAGACGTTGCCGGGATGCTCCCAAAACACGCAAAGTGCTTCGGTAACCGGGCGAGTTGGGTCTAACCTGTGCGCTTCATCAGCCAGTTTTTTAGTGATCTCCAGACCTGATGGGTCGGCCCGCTCGTTGATTTCATTACCGATGCTCCACAGAATGACCGACGGATGATTCCGGTCGCGCTGAATCATTGCGGTCAAATCGCGTTGCCACCACGTATCGAAAAAGCGGTGATAATCCTGTGGCTTTTTGGGTCGCTGCCACATATCGAACGCTTCGTCGATGACCAGCATACCCAGCCGGTCGCAGGCATCCAGTATAGCGGTGGAAGGCGGGTTATGGCTGGTACGAATGGCGTTAAACCCATTGGCTTTTAACAGCTCTACTTTTCGCTCTTCGGCCCGGTCGATGGCTGCAGCACCTAAGGGTCCGTTGTCGTGATGAATGCAGCCGCCTTTCAGTAGAACTCGTTTTCCATTCAGTACAAAACCCCGACTAGCACTGAACTCAATCGACCGGATACCAAACGTAGTGACCAGGCTATCCAGCCGTTTTCGGCCCGCTATGATCACAACGGTCGCCTTATACAAGTGGGGTGTTTCGGGTGCCCAGACCTGCGGGTTCGTTACCGTTAGCACCTGTTTGCTCTCGACTTTACCGTTGGCAGATAGGGGTATGGTTTGCCGGGATGTAGCACTTACCGATTTACCGTTCGGTGCTATCAATGTAGTCTGTACTAAAATCGGCATTGGCTTCCCACTTGTGTTTTCAATCGTCGCAGTAAGCTGCACTTGTGTCGATTTTCCGGTAATCTGTGACGTAGTGATTGATACGCCTACTGGAGCAATATGCACGGGTTCGGCGACGGTTAACCAGACATGCCGATAGATCCCCGATCCGGTATACCAACGACTGTTCTGGCCCAGATTTTTTACGCGTACGGCCAGTACGTTCTTCTGTCCCGACGCTAATAAATAGGGCGATAACTCATAACTGAACGGCGTATACCCATATGGATGATAGCCCAGATGATGGCCATTCAACCACACATCGGTTTCTGTGTACACACCATCGAAATGAATCAGAACCGTCTTTCCTTTTTCCGATGAGCTAAGCGTAAAGGATTTTCGATACCAGCCCGTTCCGCCAACGGTAAAACCCGTAGACGTACTGCCAACACTGGCTCGTGAAAACGGTCCAGCTACCTGATCCTGGGCCTGATTGGGTAAATCCTCAATGCTCCAGTCGTGGGGCAGATCCAGCTTTCGCCAGTTGGCATCGTTGTAGGCAGGCTGCTCAGCCTGAACTGTACTATCTTTCAAAAATCGCCAATCCGAATCGAAAAGCCGGGTTCGGGTTGGTTTCGGCTGAGCAAGTGTATACGTAGTAACAAGTACACAGCATGCTAAAAATAATCCTTTCATAGTCGCTTATTGATACACCAGAAACCCGTTCACGAATGGATTCTCCTGTAAACTCCCGGCATTGATTGTCAATGTACCGTTTTTCCATTCCCATGCGCTAAACGGCTTTTCTGCTTTATTCATAACGGCAACAACTTTGGCTGGCTTCTTTGCGAGTGGAAATTCCACAAAACCGCCATCAAACGGAATCATCGCTAGTTTCTTTGTCTCAAAAATACTCTGCTCATCCTGCGAAATCAGAGCCCAGCGCCCCTGCCACTTCATATGCCGGATAGCCGATTTGTCAAACGGAATCGGGCTCTCCCGCAACGCCAACGCCGTCAGTCGGTTGCTTTCCAGACGTCCCCAGCAATTGGGCACAGGCTCCTGCGATAAGCTGCCTTTTTGGCTATTCAGCCACAACGGGGTCCAGCCTACATTCGTCCGGTGCCACAGCGCCAGTGCCATTCGTCTGCTGATTTTCTGAAGCGGCACCGGCGATCCGTCCTCCAGCTTACGAGGCAGCACTGCGCTCTGCCCACCAATAATGGCGGTATTGAGCAAAACCTCATCATCGGCATTCCAATCATATCCGCTCGACGCCGTAATGGCCATACTCTGCTGTCCTGCCAGCGAACCCCAGATGCTCCATTGGCCGTGACCTTCAACCTCGTGTCCACCCGCGTCGCCCATGTCATCCAGTGCCAGTAGATTCTGAATTGGTCGAAACAAAGGATGAATCGAATAGTATTGAATCGTGATCGTCGGATTGATTTCACGGGCTGCATCTGACACCAGCCTAAGTAGTGTATAGGCAAGATTCTCACCCCGTAGAGCCGGATTTCGGGAGGTAGCGACATCAGGACTGGGAATGCCATAGCCGAAATCCAGTTTTAAAAAATCGGGTTTCAGGTCACGGACAATGGTTTGCGTCCGATTCCGAATCAACGCCACCGCTTTGGCCGAACTGGGGTCCAGACAGTAAAATCCTTTCCCATGCGGATTCATATTCCAGGCGGTTTTTACAGGTTTACCATCGGCTCCACAGAGTAAATCCTCGGTCGTCAGACCAAACTTTTCCGGTTCGCCCAACCAGATGATATTTTGCCAGTACCCGGTTTTCAACCCTTTGGACCGAATATAAGCCAGATCTTCTTTGTATGTCGGAAAACGCTGCTCATTCCAGATACCGCTTCCCTGCGAACTTTCCCATGAATCATCAATCGCCAGTATGTCGGCTTTAAAATCCAGCGCTTTGTCAGTGATCGCTTTCAGATTGAAGTCTCCATTTTTGAAATCGCCCCACGTATTCCAGACATTTAGCTGATGAGTACCGGGTGCTGATTTAAACGATCCAAACGAATCAAAGTAGGCTTTGTAGGCATCATAAGCCGTTGATGCCCAGGCGATACGTAGTGGTTCGTTCCAACTACGCTGGCTGGACGTCGACTTACTCCATAAATCTTCCCGGTACAGATACTGCAAACAACCGTTTGACGATTGAATTTTATAGACCATAGCCGCATCGGGTATGCTACCGGCACCCAGCACAATCCAGCCCGACTGGTTACCCATGGCGCAACTGTAGAAAGGACGCGGAAAAGCTGCTGCATAAGGAGTTCCTAAACTCGGTCCGAAACTGCCCAGTGGTAACGTAGCGTGGCCCAAATCCCACATCCGAAAAAAGCTCTGTGTTGGATTTCCCTTGGCGCTGGGAATGCAAATCCCGGCGGCCTCCCAGTCCGGCCAGAACGGATATTCCTGCGTAGGAGCCCAGACTTTCTCCTCATCGTTCAGTACCGACGTACCAAAATACATCGAAATCAATTTAGGTGGAGTGCCGTTCCAGTTAACCATTAGCTTCGTAATACGGACGACGCCCTGCGTATAGTTCAGTTCCAGGCTCCCACTTCCCAACGTTCCCAAAGCCAGCTTAACCATTCCCCCATTTTCCCGCAGACCGCTGGCGTCAGCAAGTGTTGCTTTAACATAGTATCGCCCACCCGATTCAGTCTGGAGCCAGAATGCAGGCAAAAGGCTCCCTTTCCAGAGCGTTCGACGTGGTTCCTCTTTCCGGAGTAAGGCCGAATCGTTCGCAATATTCCAGTAAAATTCGTAGCCATCGGATTTCACAGAAAAGATGGTTCCGGCCAATACGTTGCCGGATAAGCTGAGAAATAGGCAAACGTATAAACAGCTTTTAAAAAAGCGGAAGGAAGGCTTCATTCGGTGAGGCTAATGTTTAACCCTATTAGGTCTTAGAGATCTTATAGGTTTGTGAAATTTTCATACCGCTTGCGAAGAAACTCCATCATATACTGGTTCACCTCCCATTGATTGACCACCGGCTGGCGCGTGTAGGGTTGCAGAAACATATAGGGTGGTGCTCCAAATTCAGGGGTGAATGTACAAATCGACCGGTCGTTCTGCCGATGCAAGGCGACCACTCGATCCCAAATGTCCAGATGCTGCTGCACCGCTTCCTGCCATTCCGGAGCACGCGGGTCAGAAATCTGCGGACCTTCGGTATGCCCAACCCGACAGTGAATATGATCCGTTCGGGAAATGGCAAGTGCCACCGCTTCCGGCTGATCATGGAGGAACGTTTCGGCGGTATTGAACCAATGCGAAATGTCGAGCGTAATCCGCAGATTCGGCAACCGGTCGAGATACATACGAGTTATATGGGCAGCAAAACTGAACTTGCCCCGGTGCGTCTCATGAATGATCGGCACATTGGTCTGGGCGGCTATCGAATCGGCCAGCGCGATCAATTTTTCATTTTGAGAAACGCTATAATAATCCTTCCCGGTCTGAGTATTGATAAACAGCGGTCGGGCCGCAGCCAGTGCCAGAAGTCTCTTCTCAAATTCTGAATAATACTGGTCAAAATCAGAACACACAGTCTCCCAGTGCTGACCAATAAACTGAAGTCCCAGTTTAGCAAGTTCGTTTAACAGGATGTCTCGTTCACTGTTTTCTACTGGCAAACCAGCCTCTACACCCTGATAGCCAGCTGCCTTTACAAGTCGTAGAAACTCTTTCCAGGGCATTTGTTCCTGGCCCCAGCGTGGGCAAAAAAAATGAAAGTTCATGGGTGTTCGTTAGCTGGGCTTTAGTCAAAAACCCGTGCGATGGTTAATCTTCGCGCCATCAGAAACCATGGCATGGCTTTTTGACTAATGTCTTATTTGGTCAACAGTTGTTCAATTTCTTCCAATGACTTTCCTTTGGTTTCCGGTACGTTTGCTTTCACAAAAACAAAGTAGATCAGGCAAATCCCGGCATGAATGCAGAATGTAGCCGGAAGGCCCAGGTAAGTTTTCATCACCGGAAACGAAGCCGTGGTGAAGAAGTTGGCAATCCATAAAGCCAGCGTTGATAGCGCCATGGCATTGCCCCGAATTCTGTTTGGGAAAATTTCGGAGAGAGCAACCCAGGTAACGGGGCCTAACGTAGCGGCATAGATGGCAATGAAACCCAGAACGAACGTCAGAATCCAGTAACCGGGCCACTGAAAATAAAAGGCTGCAGCTAACGCCAGTGCATCGGCACAAAGCAGTGCCGAACCGTATAGCAGCAAATACCGACGACCAATTTTATCGATAGCCCCGATAGCAAAAAAAGTGAATACGAAGTTGATTAACCCCAGAATAACGGATTGCAGAAAAGCCGAGTCTTCAGCCATACCGGCCTGCTGGAAAATGGCAGGTGCATAGGAAAATAACGAATTCTGCCCGTCTGCCTGCGAAAAAACGGCGATTCCGATTCCCACCAATACAATCCCAAACAGGTCTTTGTTGAACAGGTCGCGGATATTTTCTTTGATTTCCTGCGAGAAACTTTGCCGAATAGCTTCGCTTTCCTGTTTGGCGTAACTAACGCCCCCAATCCGGGTCAGCACTTGATTGGCGAATTCGTTGCGTTGTTTTCGAATCAGCCAGCGGGGGCTTTCGGCGACCAGAAACAGGCTAAAAAAGAAGAAAATAGCGGGTAATGACTGCGATGAAAACATCCAGCGCCAGTTGTTTATGCCTGTATTCAGGAGCAGGTAATTGGCGAGATACGCCAGCAAAATTCCCGTTGTGATGGCCAGTTGATACATGGCAACCAGCCGTCCGCGCAAGGGAGCGGGTGCAGTTTCGGCAATGTACATTGGGCAAACCAGCGCTGCCGCCCCGACCGCTACACCACTCAATAAACGGAAGAAAACAAACGTAGTGAAACCCGTTGCCCAGCCCGTACCTACGCCCGATATGGCAAACAAAAGTGCGCAGAGAATCAGTGTTTTTTTACGCCCCAACGTATCACTTAGTTTCCCGGCTGCCAGGGCCCCAACCGCAGAGCCGAGGTTAATACAACCGACAGCCCATCCGGTTTCGATGTTATCCAGCCGGAAATAATCGCTGAAAAAGCGCACAGTTCCCGAAATAATGGCCATATCAAAGCCGAACAATAGTCCGCCAAGAGCCGCTACGATACTAATCAAATAGATGTAATTGAGGTTGTAGACGTGCGTACCACGGCCTGCTGTGTCGAGTTGAGAAGGAATTGCGATTGCCATACAATGGGGGTCTTGGAAAACCTATAAGGTCTCAAAGACCTTATAGGTTTAAGGGAATCAATTACTTAACTACGTCAAGGATAAATCATTTTCCTTGTTTAGAAAATCCGTTTGGTCAGTAATTCCAGAAACTTGCCAGGTTAGGAGAGCGTCGTCCGGTACGGTTTCTAAAGGTGTAATACAAGATGTAGACGGCTCATTGTAAGGAACATTACCCTGACGGTTGTAACACGAAATGAGCGACCATCGGGCATGTTCAGACAAGTTTGCTTCGGACCGATGAAGTAGGTTACTGTGAAAAAACAAGGTATCCCCCGGCTTTAACTCCACGTAAATAAGCTCCATCGTTTTCAGAGCGAGATCAACGTACCGTTGGGAAGCACCAACCTGTTCGCCAGCAAAGCCATGCTCAACCCGACCCATTTTATGAGAGCCTTTAATGACCTGCAGACACCCATTTTCTTTCGTTGCTTCCGTGATCGCCACCATGACCGAAAACATTTGGTCGGGCAGTAGAAATTCGTTTTTGTACCAATAGCCATAGTCCTGATGCCACTCCCAGGCACCACCCACGCGAGGTTCTTTCTGCATCAGTTTCGAGTGAAAATGACATACCGGCGATGAACTATCCAGCAATTTGTCCACCGATTGCACGATACGTTCGCTGCGGGTCAGCAAGCTATACATGTCGTTTCCGGGCGTGAACCACAGCGCGAGTTTGGTTTTTTTTCCTGACTGATCATTCAGATCGTATGAGTGCCGGGAAATGGCCGTGTCATCGATGGCCACTTGATAAAGCCTATTCATTTCCTCAGCCGAAAACAACTTTGTGACAATCAGATAGCCATCCTGGTGGTATTGCGCTATCTGCTCGTCAGACAACTGATATACTGGCATAAAGATGAGATGTTAAATTTCTTTACGTATTGATAAAATAGTATTTTAATAGTGCAAATTGAAGGCAATAAAAGGCATGATTCCACTAGTTTTGTGTCAGAAGGCAATACGATTTTAACAGGTTATGAAAGCGCTATTAGAGAAACTTCCAGCCACTGAGCGATCCTCCTTTAAGCTTTACAATTTCAACTTTCCGTATTTCCCGACACCCTGGCATTTCCATCCGGAATATGAATTAGTGCTGGTCGTAAAGAGTCATGGCCAGCGAATTATTGGCAACGGCATCGGCGATTTCACCGATGGTGATCTGGTATTCATCGGTGCCAACGTACCGCATATCTACCGAAACGATTCCGTTTTTTATCAGCAGTCGGCCGACCACCGGGCCGAATCGGTTATTGTCCATTTCCTGGAAGACTTTCTTGGCGAGCCCTTTATGGAACTTCAGGAAATGATACCCATCCGACAGTTGTTTCAGCGGGCCGCTTTAGGTCTCGAAATTCTCGGCCCTACCAAAGACTATGTCATTGCCCGTATGATGGAGATGTCGCAGCAGGAAGGCATGCGTCGGCTTCTCCTTTTGCTGGACATTTTAACAACCCTGGCAGAATCTTCTCATCTACGTGCCCTGTCTACTCAAATTATTGAAGGCAGCAATCCGGTTGAAAGCGAGAAGGTAAGCCTGGTTTTTGACTACATTTCTCAACATTATCAACGCCGGATTGCCCTTCGTGAAATCGCCGATCTGATGAATATGTCCGTTCCGTCGGTCTGTCGGTTTATTAAACGACGAACGCACAAAACGCTTATCAATCTGATCAATGAACTACGTATCAGTCATGCCTGTAAACTTCTGACAGATACCAATCTATCGATCATTGAAATCTGCTACGATTGTGGTTTCCAGAACCTCTCCAATTTCAACCGACAGTTTCGTTTACTGAAAAACAGCAATCCTCAGACATTCCGCAAGCAACTCTGGAACAGTAACCCGCAGGAATAGACGATTCAAAAAATATACGCACTAAGAATGTTTAACCGGCATCCTGATCAATACCCGGTATTCTGTTTCAGTACGTTGTTGCTCAAGTCGATCTGGCGCTGCGGGATGGGAAAATATTCGTTCTTTCCAGCAGTGAATTTTACACCAACGAGGTAGGTACGTAACGTGCTTTCATATTGTAGATATTTCGTCAGTGTAGATTCGGCCTCACCCCAACGTACCAGATCGAAAAAGCGATGTCCTTCCATACCCAGCTCAAGTTTTCGTTCAAAATGAACCGCTTTTCGTGCTGTAGCCTGATCAGGCCAGGCTTGTTCGTATAAACCAACTTTATAATTGGCCGCGGGCGAATTGGTGCCGTCTTTCATGACCCAACTGCTTGACTTGGCAGCTCGGGCCCGTACTTCATTGACATAGGCGCGGGCTTTGGTTAAATCGCCCCCTTCTGCTTCACATTCGGCCAACCATAGTATGACATCGGCAAAACGGATCAGGTTGGTATTAATAGCCGTAACGGTACTCGCCCAGAACGAACCATCTGTCAGTGTTCCTTTTTGGGATTTGTAATAAACATTCTTTTTCGTGTTATAAGGCCCACCATATGCCTGGTCGCGCTGCCAGCTAATGCCTTGATGCGGGCCGTAATCCAGAAAAGGAATGCCTCGCCGACCGACGGTCCAGTCTAACCGTGAGTCCACAGTACCCGAATAGGGTGTAAACGGATCGGTGATCGCAATTCCTTCATCGCTGGTGACCGGATTGGTATTATACGTATCGAAATCGGGCAACCCGGTCGCACTGACTTTATACGAATTAACCAGATCCTGTGAAGGTTGAAAGAAGCCACAGCAATCGAATGGGCCACCGTAGGGCGCATTCAATACATCTCCATAGTTGGCATTAGCCGCCGAGGCTCCATCGTTGACCGAACTCTGAGACGCAAATATGGACTCCCTGGAATTTTTTGTCGCTGCGTTAAAATTATCCTGATACTTATCAAGCAGGCCGTATTTAACCCCAGACGGATTTACGCCCCGTTGGTAAACCTGCTCCAGCACAACTTTGGCTTCAGCATATTTTTTCTGAAATAGCAGGCACTTGCCCAGCATGGCCCCTGCCGACCACTTGTTTGCCCGACCGATAGCACCCTGTAATTCAGGCAAATTGTCGTAAGCGAATTGTAGATCAGCCTGTATTCTAGGCCAGATATTCTGGTCATTTGCTACGTTTACCTTGACGTTAGGGACTTGAAAATCGGTCATTGTTTCATCGATAAACGGGACTAAATTCCACATTTTTTTCGCTTCAAAATGATAATGGGCGCGTAAAAACCGGGCTTCTCCTTCGATTCGCTTGCGGTCTGCTGCCGATATATCCGTTGCACCGGGCATTGTTTTCAACACAATATTGGCTCTCGTGACGCCTTCGTAAACGACCTTCCATTTATCACTAAAAAACCCGTTTGTCGGAATCGGTATATAGGCTTCTATTGCATTGATTTCTGGCTGATCGGTGCCAGTGCTGCCTTTATGAGCATCTCCGCCTGCTATACTGCCATAAACCCAGTTGGAGGCCGCACTTGACCAGGAACCAAGCGTTGTAGTACCGACACTGTAGCCATCCAGCATGGAATAAGACCCAATGAGCAGCGATTCAAGTCCGTTCTTATTCGCCAGCGATGCGGCATCGAGCGTACCATATGTACTTTTATCCAAATAGGATTTGTCACAGCTAATTAATCCACCGACTCCCAGACAGCTAATGATAAAGGGGTATAGTAACTTGCGCATATGAGTAAGTAATTAAAAGTTGATACTAGCCCCAACGAGGTATTGCTTGACGGCTGGATAGGCGCCTGCGTCGATGCCCGCAGCCCGATCGTCGGTGCTGATAATTTCCGGATCCAGGCCAGTGTAGCGCGTAATGGTGAATAGGTTTGTGGCTTGTATATAAACTCGTAGCCGGTCAATCCCAATCTGATTTAATAAATGCGTCGGGAGCGTATAGCCGAGGCTTACATTTTTCAGCCGTAGATAGGATGCGTCTTCTTTGTAGTAGGAATTTGGAATCGCGTTTGTACTGAAATTCCCTACCGTTTCCTGGATTGGCACTTTTGCGCCCACATTGTCGGGCCGCCAGGAATTGTACAGTGCATCTTTGCTTTTATTGGTGATCCCCTGCGAATAAAAATCCGTTGTGAATCGGGCATAGTTAATAGCATCGCGGCCCTGAACGCCATAGAAGAAACCAGCCAGATCAAATCCTTTGTAGGCCAGGTTTAGGTTTAAGCCATATGTGAACTTAGGGTTCGGATTACCGAAGAAGACCCGATCATCAGTGTCGATTTTCCCATCGCCATTGGCGTCCCGATATTTAAACCGGCCAGGGGCTGCACTCTGTTGAGTAGGCGATTTGGCTACGTCATCCGCGCTTTGAAACAACCCAATTACGTCGTAGCCAAAGTATGCGTTGATCGGGTGGCCGACCGCATTTCTCGTAAAGACACCACCAATCCGGTTCTGTTCATTCAGCGGACTGTTGTAATCAAAATACGAAATGCCATCGGCAATTTTCGTGATTTCATTTTTATACGTAGTGAGCGTCAACGTAGCGTCGAGCTTTACTTTCCGGAGGTTTGCCCGTTGCGAAATGGCCAGATCAATACCTGTATTTTTCATGCTGCCTACGTTGAAAAAAGGCGGATTTTGGGAGGCAATACCACCCGCTGTGGCCAACTGCTCAACGGTGTATAAGAGGTTATTGGTTTTCTTCTGGTACCAGTCAAACGAGATGTCTGTTTTACCACCGAAAAGCGTAGCGTCGAAGCCCACATTGGTCGAAACGTTGGTTTCCCATTTACCCGCGCTGTTGCCAATAAAGGATAAGTAATAACCCGATTGAGGAGTCGTACTCGTTCCGCCAATGTCGTAGGAAGCAGCCCCTTTGCTCGTAGAAAACTGTGTGTATTGATTAGCCGGATCGATCCGTTGGTTACCCATCAGACCATAACTCCCGCGCAGTTTCAAATCAGTTAGCCAGGTTACGTTTTTCAGAAACGCTTCCTCAGAAATACGCCAGCCTAACGAACCCGCCGGAAAAACAGCGTACCGATTATCAACCCCAAAGCGGGAAGAGCCGTCTCGCCGGACAATGACACTGGCGAGGTATTTGCTTTTGAACTCGTAATCGACCTTGCCGAATAAGGAGAATAATGACGCTGGCGTATTGGGGAAGCCGCTCACCAACTGGTTAGATGTGCCCGAACTGAGCGTAATGGCATTCATGTTGGTATACAGGAAATAATTACTTCGCGACCCTTCAATGCGATTGCCCGCATCGTCTACCGCTTCGGTACCTGCCAATACCTGCAGGCTGTGATCACCAAATGTGTTTTTATAGGTTAGCTGGTTTGTCCAGGTCCACGACCGATTTTTGAAAAAGCCAACGGCAAGTGTCGGGTTCCGGTTGTTTTCGGCTCCCTCGTATTCAATCGTTGGGTAGTTGGTGTAATCATTCGTGCCGTAATTGCCGCCAAAGCTGGTGCGTGCCGTAAAGTGCTTCAGGAAGTCAACTTCCAGGTACATGTTCCCAAAAATGCCGAACGTATTGGCTCGATTATTTTTGGTACGTTCCCGAACGGCTACCGGGTTATCGGCCGTTCCCAATCCGTTTCCTTTTGTTCCAGCGAAATCCCCTTCCCGAATCGTGTAGAGCGGCACAATGGGCAAAATATAGCGTGCCAGCGCCAATTCACTGGCTTCGGTATTATTAGCTGCCGTATTGGCCTGTGACGTATAAACCTGTAGATTTTGGCCGATTCGGATGTTCTTTTTTAGTGTAAACTCCGTATTGATACGGGCCGAATAACGCTTGTAAAAATTCTCGATGACAATACCATCCTGGTTGAAATAATTGAGGCTGAACAAGTACCGGCTCTTGTCGGGTGCACCACCCGAAACGGTGAGATTGTGATTGGTAATTGGCGCATTACGCGTTATTTCTTTCCACCAGTTCGTCCCCTGCTTATTGGCTTTGACAATTAAATAAGGCGCATAATTCGCATCGGCTAAATTGGCGTAGCTTAAATTATATAAGGCTGGATTTGTTGCCGGATCGCCTTCTTTTAGCCCGGATGCCGTACCCGCAAGCAGATAATCGGGCAATACGGGCGTTGCGCCTTTGCCATACTGAACACTTTGCTGAGGCTGTCCGGAGTTCTTCAGCGCCAACCATGTCAGGTCAGCATACTCCTGTGGATTCAGCATGTTGGTCCACCCTTTGCCGGGGTCCTGAATGCCATACGATACGTCGTAAGCCACTTTTGCATTGCCTGTTTTTCCTTTTTTCGTTGTGACAACAATGACGCCATTCGAAGCACGAGCGCCATAAATAGAGGCCGAAGCTGCGTCTTT
Organism: Spirosoma endbachense; assembly: GCF_010233585.1. NCBI lineage: Bacteria > Pseudomonadati > Bacteroidota > Cytophagia > Cytophagales > Cytophagaceae > Spirosoma > Spirosoma endbachense. Next base: position 9,041,839 of record NZ_CP045997.1, on the reverse strand, counting down.
CAACACCTGCATCGACTCAACATCACTGGGGTTAATACCTAGCAACGAACCTGTCGGAACGCCATCTACAATGTATAAAGGATCGTTACCGGTAAATGAAGCAAAGCCCCGAATCCTGACGGTCGATACACTTCCCGGCTGATTGTTACTAATTACGGTTACCCCGGCGGCTCGTCCCTGTAGCTGATTTTCAGCCGTCGACGCGGGCAACGACTGGAGATCGCTTACTTTAACAATGGCAACTGAACCTGTAATATCTTTCTTCCGCTGCGACGAATAGCCCGTTACGACGACCTCCTCCAACGCCTTGGCATCATCGGACAGTACTACGTTTAAAATCGACTGGTTATTGACTGGAATTTCCCGCGCGGTGAAGCCAATAAAGGAGAAGACCAGCGTTACGTTCCCGTCTGGTACACTGATCGCATAATTGCCACTTGCATCCGTAATCGTACCGATAGTTGATCCTTTTATGACGACACTAACACCCGTCAGCGGATCTCCTTTGGCATCCGAAACTTTCCCTTTAACGCCAATATCCTGATTATGAGCACCACTAGAAATATTTATTTTCACAACTTCACTGGCTAGGGTGTTTGGTTCTGAAGGGAGGGAACGGGCAGTTACTACATTCGTATGCAGAAAGACAATGAGCAATAGGTACGTGCTTCGGTCAATAAGTCGAAACAGGAACCTTGCTAGGTAGAGGTTACTATTCATAGTAAAATTGATTTAGGAGAAAACACGTACTGCATTTTGAGGGATACGCATATCGCACTCAGCTTTGGAACTGGTTTGTTTTTGAAAATTCGCAAAGAAGAGATGTTAATTTTACCCCATATGGCAAAACTATTATTTCAATAATGCAAATAGACAGCGATATAAGCCAAGATGCCACTAGTTTCGGATCAGAAGGCGATACGATTTTAACATGCCTTTAATTTGTGTATTGATAATTTATAAAGTATGGATAAACCAGAAGATCTGGATGGGTTTATCCTGATGTGCAGGGACATGAAGCAGTCTATAAAAATAAATCTATCCTCATAAAATGCCTTTCAAGCTCAAAAATCGTTCAGTTAAACGTCCGACTCCCACCTGATAATTTGCTGTCTATCAAATTCAGTTTTTAACATACGGGTGCATTAGCGCTGCAAAAAGGGAGGTAGTTGTAGGACCAGGCCGCATAATGTAACCGTTCACTCAAAAAGTAGACGAATGTTTAACTAAATAACCGACTCTTGCGTAAAAATTTGCACTAATCAGGCTCTGTCTTCATGTACAATATCGTCCTCGTTGATGATCATCAGGTCGTGCTGGAAAGCTTTGCGAACCTGCTGGCTACATCCGACCGTTTTCGGGTTGTCGGTACGGCCCAGTATGAATCGGATCTATTTCATATTTTGGAGCAAAACCACCTAAACGGCCAGGTTGTCAATGTGCTTGTAACGGACATGCTCATGCCCAACCTGAACATACTTAAACTGGTCTCCTCAGTGAAAGCTAAGTATCGGAATGTAGCGATTCTGGTATTGTCTGGCTCCGATGATGTAGGGATGATTCGTCAGGTGAAGCAGGCCGGAGCCAGTGGGTATGTGACAAAGACCGCCGATAAAGCCGAACTCTTCGATGCGATTCTGGCCGTAGCGGCCGGTCGTCAGTATATGGACAGTCGCGTTTTCGCCATGCAGGAAATGCCATCGGCTTCGTCGATGGACGATTTGCTTACGGACCGGGAAACGCAAATTGTCAGTCTGATTTTAGATGAGTTATCCAGCAATCAGATTGCCGAGCGACTCTTTATTTCGTTTAATACCGTGGAGACGCACCGAAAACGGATATATCAGAAATTAGGGGTGACAACCTCGCTGGGCCTGATGAAACGGTCGCTTAGCCGGGCATTTTCCAGGTAGTTTACGGCAGCAGAATACTGGCCTTCGTCCCACCCCTCTGGTCTGATTCCATCCGGAATTGGGCACCAATCGTTTCAGCCCGCTCCCGAATATTGGCCAATCCGAAGCCATCCTGAAGCGTATCGTTCAGTCCAACGCCGTCGTCCGACACGTGTATCACTACACTTGTGTCCTGCCAAACCAACTCAATATGAGCCATTTGCGCATTTGCATGACGAAGAATGTTCGTACAAAGCTCCAGGCAGATCACGTACAGATTAAACTTTACTTCCTGCGTAAGCGGCCGTTTGTCGAAGGATTCACCGTTCAGCATAAACTCGGTTTTCCCCACCTGATTCAGTTTTTTAACTAACCCCATGAGCGACACGGACAAATCCTGCTGGAGTAACTGGTCGGGAATAAGATTGTGCGACAACTCTCGCACCTGTGTGGCGGCATCGGTAAGCAGGTCTAAACTGTTTTCGTAGAGCTTCTTGTCGCGGGGGGGCAGTACAGCTGAATCGATCGTCTGGAAGGTCATTTTGGTGGCTCCAAGCAAACTACTCACCCGGTCGTGAAGCTCGGTAGCCACACGTTTGCGCTCCAGCGTCTGACCTTTAATCAGGGCCAGTTGAATCTCGCTGTTTTTGGCGCGCAGGGCAACGTTCGTCCGGCGGAGTTTAAAGCTATAATACAATAGCAGCAGTCCCACAACGCTACTAAGCACTATTCCAACCAGTAACAGGATACGTTCGGTGGCCTGTTGATCAATTTTTAGCTGCTTGATGGTCGCTTGCTGAAGCGCCTGTTTCTGGGCCGCTCCAGCCGTCAATTGCTGTCGCTCGAGCTGGTTTTTCAACGCGTTTGTCTGCGCCAGCCGTCGTAATTCGTTTGTTTTGAATGAGCTGCTGAGCCGGTCGATTTCGGCCTGTTTTGCCAGGTTCTGGTAGCGTTGTTGCTGCAACAGCCGTTCCTGCCTGTAAGCCGTTTCGAGCCGATCTCGGTCGAACTTAGCCTTGGTGCGCAGACTTTCGGTCTGGTTGATCGCCTGTTGCGCTTCGGACTTTGTAGCCTCGTAAAGCCGCTGGTACATAAATGCGCTCTTCCAGTCCTGTTGCTGCTCATAAGCGCTTACGAGCACTGAATAGGCTGTCAACCTGGGAGCGTAAACTTTCTGGTTTTTCACTAAGGCGTCCTGAGCAGCCGCAATTGCTTCGGAATATCGGCATAAGCCGAGGTAGGCAAGAGACAAATCGGCCAATGCATCGGCCTGGGGTAGCGGAGCATTGAGTTGGCCCCAATATGCAACAGATTGGGTCAGGTACTGAATCGCCTGCGTAAATTTCTGCTGGCTGTTGTATACCTGTCCAATGGCATTTGTCAGAAACGCTTTATTGGAGACCGGCACGCTGGGTTGCTGGTTCAGCAGGTTCCATGCCAGTAAGAAATGGGCTTCGGCCTTATTTATCTGCTGCTGGCCCTTGTAGGCACTGGCTAACGACCGGTGGAGGTCCGACAAGTGGATCGGATCAATTTTTTTGTCACGGCCAAACCAGGCAATACTTTTCTGTAGATACGTCACGGCCTCACCGTACTCACCGATCATGTTGCTGATGTGGCCAAGGTTGCGGTAAATCCGCCAGAAATAGAGGTCGAATTTATCAGGGCCCGTTTCAACGAGCGACAATAGGTCGTAATTGACCTGAATCGCCTGGGGATAATTGCTTGCCACCTCTCGGTAGTATCGTTCAATCTGCAACAATGCCTTGATCTGGAATTTGACATTCTTTTTCCGCACGGCGAGCCGAAGCAGGTGATTGGCGACGACGAGGACGCTGTCGCGATTGGCCCTGCCGCTATAATGGACATACCCTAAGAAATGCAGGTATTCCATACGGGCGGTGTCGACGGTGGGTGTTGGACGCAGCCGGTCGAGGCCCGCCAGCCGAACACGGGTAGCATGCAGGAGGCTGTCCACATAGACTCCGTCTGTGCTACGGTCGAAATTAAACGGGGGCGTGTCATAGCTCTGCGCCTGTAGCGAACCGCTAATGGCCAGCCAACCCATCAGCAGCATCAGGGTAAGGAAAGGTTTCATAGTGGACACTAAGTGAGTCAGGTCTAGGCGCGACCAGGCATGAACGATCATTTATACTAACAAGCCCCTAAACCAGTGATTATAAAAGGCATCGTAACAAGTACGATTCACCTATAACCAGTTGATTTACAGATCAAAAATAGCCTTCTTTTTTTATTAAAATACAGGTATCGATTATGGCTTACTCAACGGTCATGCATAAATGTGTGTAGATCCTCAAGCCTGTCAAAAAGGAAGCATAACGACACTAATGATAGGAACCGCGTAGCGGCTACCGACGAACAATACTGCTACGCATTTCTGGTTTTGCCCCGCGATTTTGGTAAGCAGGCGGGCCGTTTATCCCGAAAATCACCGAAATCAGTGACAAAAAACCACGGATTTCGGTGATTTTTTCGACGCGACGAGTGCGGAATTTTGCAGCGACAAATAACTAATGGTCAACTTAAAACAATTTCCTCTTTTACCATGAAACGAATCACATGGACGTTCGCTTACTTTTCGGCAATCGGTTTACTGACTGTAGCGCCGTTTCTGCCCACTTTGGGTTCTACTTCTCCTAATGGCCCGGAGATGGTTTCGGATACTACTCCTACGCTCCGACCAGTGCAACTCGCCGACGAGTTGGTTCTGCTGACTAATGACCCCTCCTTTCCGGGTGGATCGAAGGCGTTAGGAGCCTATTTTGATAACGCCGATCTGTATCCGGAAGCAGCGCGACAAATTGGCCTGCAAGGCACAGTACAGGTTCGATTCAAAGTGCAGCCAACCGGAAAACTCACCAACATTAAGGTGGTGCAGTCGAAGGGAGCCATCCTGGACAAAGCTGTCTACGACTTGATTTCGAACATGCCCGCCTGGTTTCCGGCACACCGCGCCGGGATGGCTGTTCCGGCATACACCCAGTTGCTGGTCACCTTTCGGCTGAACAAGATCGGTTTCTAATGCTCATCCCGCTGCCGTATGCCGGTCGTGCCGGGTTTAGTTCAGCTTTCCCGGCACGACCGTATTTATCCGATGCGGCTGCCTTTTTTTAACCAAAAACAACAGGTTCGATGAACTCATCCCTCTTTATCAGGCACATAATCCTGCCTTCCGTCCTTTTAATGGTTTGCGCCCTGCTTATCACTTCATGCCAGGATCATCAAACGCCAACAACGCCCAGTACGCCCACATATTCCGCCGACGTAGTTACCTCTTGGCTAACCATGCAGCTTAACATCAGCCTGACTATGCCTGCTTCGCCACCTGTGGTAGCCCGGCGGTTTACTTATGCAGGTATTGCACTCTATGAATCCATCGTACCGGGCATGGTGGGTTACCAGAGCCTTGCTCCCCAACTCAACGGTCTGCCGCCCTTACCCGCTGTTACCCCCAAGGTGAACTATTACTGGCCCGCCTGTGCCAACGCGGCCTTAGCCACTATGAATCGTAATCTGTACCCCACAGCAACTGCTACCAGCAAAGCCTCGATTGACTCCTTAGAAGCGGCTAATACGGTGCTCTACCTAAAAGAGTCAACCGCCGAGGAGTTGAATCGGTCGGCCGAGTTTGGTAGACAAATCGCTACGGTCATTTTCGAGTGGTCGAAGAGTGATGGCAATGATAATACAACCCCCTACACACCGCCCGTAGGTCTGGGTTTATGGGTGCCGACCCCACCGGCCTTTGCCCCGGCGGTTTTAACCAACTGGGGTAAAAATCGGCTCTTTGTCAAGGGTAGTGATATAGGGGCCGAGCAAGGTCCACCAACACCCTATTCGGAAGATCCCGCTTCGGCCTACTATGCCCAGGCAAAGGAACTCTATGACATATCGCATAGCCTGACCGCGGAGCAAAAAACGATTGCCCTGTTTTGGGCCGATAACTCCTGGTTTGATATTCTGAATCAGGTACTGGCCATTGAAAAGCCAGGCATGGGGGTTGCTGCCGTTGCCTTTGCCCAGGTAGGCATTGCTATGTCAGATGCTGCCATCAGTCTCTTAAAAGAGAAGTATCGCTATAACGCCATTCGGCCAATCACTTACATCCGCACGGTGATGAATCAGCCCACCTGGAATACGGTGATTCCGACACCCGCCCACCCCGAATATCCATCGGGCCACAGCGTCATGTCAGCGGCAGCAGCTCAAACGCTGACCCTACTGTTTGGCACAAATTACAAATACCTTGATACACCGTATCACTTAGTAAACGTCAAACCGCGCTCTTACAACTCTTTTGAAGAAGCAGCTATTGAGGCTGGCGACTCGCGGGTGTATGCAGGTATCCATTACCGCAAAACCTGTGATGTGAGCCAGCCGTATGGTAAGAAAATCGCGCACAACATTGCTAATATACTGAAATTCAAGAAGTAATCCAATTACCCCGCGCAAGCAGACCCCTTATTTTATTCAGAAAAATCAGAAGCAAAAATTTTAACCATCCATTTTCAAAACAACAAAAAGATGAATCCAAATCAGGAATTATGGGAAAAAGGCGACTTCACGCGCCTGGCCGAAACAATGCGCGAAAGCGGTGCCGCTTTAATCGCCAAACTTGACATCACGAAAGGGCTGAATGTCCTTGACCTGGGCTGTGGCGATGGCACCACCGCCATACCGGCCGCCAAATCAGGAGCCAATGTGACAGGCGTTGATATCGCCAGGAATCTGGTGGAAGCCGGTAACAAACGGGCCCAAAGTGAAGGTCTTCTCAATTGTACGTTCCAGCACGGGGACGCTACCAATCTGAGCCAGTTGAACGACCAAACGTTCGACCTGGTGATCAGCATCTTTGGGGCTATGTTTGCGCCCAAACCTGAGGAGGTAGCTAAGGAAATGGTGCGGGTAACCCGTCCGGGCGGTCGCATTGTGATGGGTAACTGGATTCCGGGCGACCCCACACTGGTTGCCCAGATATTGCGTATCAGTTCAGCCTACACGCCTGCCCCGCCAGAGGGTTTCATCAGTCCTATGTTGTGGGGTGTGGAGAGCCAGGTGATCGAACGGTTCGGCCAAGCTGGTGTGCCTAAAGAGAATATCTCCTTTGAACGGGCTACGTATACCTTCCAGGCACCAATTGCCACTTCTGAATTCTTAGCGCGTTTCAAGAACTACTATGGCCCCACTATGAACGCGTTTGCAGCTGCCGAAAGGAATGGAAAAGCACAGGAACTGCAACGGGAACTGGAGGACTTGTTTGCCAGCCAGAATCAAAGTGCTTCTGAAAATACGACCTCTATTCCGGCTACCTACTTACAGGTGACCGTAAAGCGTTGATTTAATAGCTAAGCAATGGTGCAAGCACCATTGCTTAGCTATTACCTCCTCCTAATTGTGCCAACCGAGCGACCGTTGCTGTTATCCGGTAAACGGCCAACCACCGACATCCGCACTTAGCACTACACAGCTACCTCTTTAGTTTAACACAACACATTAAGAAAATGATTAATACCAAGCTCCTTTGGCGCTTTTTCGGTATAGGTATTTTTCTGGCAATCACGATGCTCTCCTGCACAGACCATCTAGATCCCAGCAGCCCTACACCAGCTCAACACATCGCAGCCAGCGAACAAGCCATCATTCCGCCCGAAATAGAATTGCCGACGAATAACCCTCACGGAAATGGCCGGGTTGCCACGTATTTTGCGCAGGGTGTACAAAAATATAAGGCTCGTGAAAAGGCGGGCAGTAATCCCATAACCTATGAATGGGTCTTTGTTGCTCCAGAAGCCGAGTTATATGATGCCACCAACACGAAGGCAGGAACCCACTTCGTCGGTCCTTCCTGGCAATTAACGGGTGTAAACGCCCTGATTGTAGGGCAGGCGTATGACCCTCCTAAATCGGCCAGCAAAGATCCGAACACTATTGACTGGTTGCTATTGAAGCCCAAATCGGGTATCGCTCCTACCGGTATTTTTCAGGGGGTGGATTATATTCAACGAATAGCCACTACCGGCGGCAAAGCACCCACCAATCCACCAACTACTGCCACGGAGACCGTTGATGTACCCTACACGGCAGTTTACCGGTTTTCCAGAATAAACCCTTAAGCCGATGTCAATTACTTCATGTAGTTTCGATACATGTTGCTTCTGTTAACATTCCCGTTTGGATCAGGCACTCATGCACACAGTCAAAAGTTACTAATGATAACCAGTCGCATATAGACACGGGAGCCAGCACGTTTGCCTTTCACCGATTCGGGCGGATCCTCACCAAGTGGTGGTCCCAGGCAGATGCAGGGACGAATAGGAACCAAAAATTACGTATCAATTCTAAGCGCAGCGCTGCCTCATCAACATGACATTGCTCATTTCCTTACAACCTCCTTAATGGGTTGGAAATCAGGATGCCCGGCCTGCCAAAGCCCGAAGGCAAACATATTGGCGAAGTTACGGAAGGACACTGTTTTATCCTCGGTGAAGTGGCCATTGTCGTAGTTCACCTGCATCAGGACGGGCTTACCCGACGTGCTGGCGTTTTGAAGCGCAGCGGCTAGTTTACCTGGCTGCCATGCAATCACGCGTGGATCGTTCCAGCCGCCCACGCAGATCACCGCCGGGTAGCTGGTGCCTTCCTTTACATGGTTGAACGCATCCATCTCATAAAGCGCCATGCACTCGGTGGAATCGTTGACGGTGCCGAACTCGGCCGCGTTGATGGGGCCATTGGGCGAGTTTTCCATCCGTAGCGCGTTAGAGCAGCTTACGTTACTGATAGCCGCGGCAAACAGATCAGGTCGCTCCGTAATGGCCCGGCCAATCAGAATGCCGCCCGCCGACGTACCCATGCCAACGAGCTTGCCCGCGCTGGTGTAACCGTTCTTGACGAGGTATTCGCCACTGGCGATAAAATCTTTCCAGGTGTTGGGCTTGGTGGTTTTGTAACCCGCCTTGTACCAGGCCTGCCCTTTCTCGGAGCCACCCCGCGGGTGGGTTTCCGCCAGCACTACGCCCCGGTTCAGCAGGGCTAAATTACGGCGACTGAAGTAAGGCGTTCCCGACATGCCGTAGGCTCCATACCCATTCATCAGACAGGCCGCGCTACCATCGCGCTTCAGGCCTTTCTTATAAATAATAGAGAGCGGTACCATCGTTCCGTCGTGGCTGGGTATCTCGACTTCCTCCACCACCAGATCAGCCACGCCCGGATAATTCATGGGTACATGGAACGTACTGGTGACCAGTTTGCGCGTCTCAGGGTTGTAGTCATAGATGGTGCCGGGATCGTTCCACGAGGTTGAATACACTATCGCATCATTAGACCGTGGGGCATCATAGAATTCGATACCCATCGTACCGGTCCCCGGAACGGGCACGTCGGTCCACTGCCTGGTGTGCGGGTCATACTGTCGTATTTTTTCGTTGATGCCGTCGCTCAGGATAACAAACAGAAAATCTTTCGAGGAGGCCATGCGGGTAATGTTCTGCTTGCTTTCTGGTAACAGCACAGTGGCCGTTGCCGGGTTGGGGTTAGTGGCGTCGGTTACCAGAATTCGCCCATTCGGTGCACCTTTTACACTTTGCAGAAACAGTTGGTCGCCCAGTTTAATGAAGCTGGTCACGCTATCGGTTACAGTACAGAGCCGCTTCCAGCCAATGGTCGACTTGCCCACTTCTGAAGCCGGGGCGACCCACGCTGTAGTGCGACGATCAACTGTACCCAGATAGCCATACACCTGGGTTTGATCGTCGGAGTAAAACATGATCGGGTACTGGTCGGGCTTAATGCCGAAGTCGGGGTTTTTCTCAATTGAAAATAAGTCTGGATTATTGGTCGGATCGGTACCTAATTTGTGCAGTCGTCCCTTTGTATTGAGGTTACCCTGGGGATCTTTGGTATCCATCGAGTTGTTAGGCGTGTAGAGAAAGCCGTTGTTGTCGGGCAGCCAGCTTACTTCACCGCCAAACACAGCTGTGATGCTCTCCGGCCCGAAGGTCTTCGTGACCACGTCCATGGTTCGGACGGTTGACAGTTCGGCTCCGCCTTCCTGAAGGCCGATCACCAGTTTTTTGCCGTCGGAATCGGGTGTGAAGGCCGTCATTAGGTACGTCTTGCCTTTTCCGTATGCCAGTGGGTCGAAGAGCAGCGTTTCTTTACCCGTTTTTCCTTCCCGAACATAGAGCTTCCCTGCTTTCTCGCTCGGTAGGGTCTTGCGGTAGAAGTAACGATTGCCTCTTTTTTTGATCTCCCCATAGCGCACAGTCAGCAGCTTATCATAGTCGACGAACTGCTGGATCAACTTATCGCGACCCGGAATTTGGTTCAACACGGCGTTGGTATAGTCGCCCTGACTTTTAAACCAATCTTTCGTTTCCTGACTGTTCATATCTTCAAGCCAGCGGTAGTTATCGACTACCGTCTTACCAAAGTAAGTGTCGGTGACTGGACGTTTGGCTGTTACTGGTAACCGGGCAACCGATGTTACTGGCTGGGCTACTGAGGGCGATAGAAAAACAAAACAGCTGAATAGGGTAAAGCAGATAATTTTCATAAGTACCCGGATTTGAGATCAAGAACAAAGAAGAATGATAGTGAAAAGGTAAGTTGGGTGGGTGTGTAACTGGGAGCCAATCACGCTTCATACCTACGATCTGATTTTATTAACTAGTCAATAGTCGTCACGGACTTATCACCGGGAAACAGCCTGGGATTAAAAAAAACGCCATTACCTGCCATTCCTTAAAGCAAAGAGACTATGAGGTAAATTTCCTTCCGGCTGCGGGTACACTACGAGAACCTGTAATTTTATTGGCTGCCAGGGTGAGCGGTAAGATAACAGTTAGAAAAAGTTAGTTTAGCCTCCTAACTTATCAAAAGCCTAAGGGCTTGCTTTGCCAAATTATGGATAAGCACCTGTTTATCAAAACGTTTTTAGGAAACGGTACCGCCGTTGGCATACCGGTAAAGGTATAGCTAGTTTTTAGGTAGCTCAACGTGTATACTAGATCATGATGGACTGAACTGGTAGTTGTCCAGTTACTACCCCGTTTGAGTGAAGGTCTCTTTCGGCGGCTGGTCAGGCCGTAACGAAAGCACCTATCGGCATCGACTACTCTCCCATTGCCAATGGCATGAGCCCGCAACCAAAACCCATGGCTTTTTCTTCCAACAGCTTTCGGGAGCGGTTGCTGTTTTATAGGCAAAAAAAATCCACTCAAATAGTGGATTTTTTTTCAAACTACCAACCTAATAATGAATCCGTTACGAACATTTATTTTTTAGAAGTCCAGATGGTTAATAGGTCAGGTCTATTCCCTTCAGAAAGACAACCCATTAAATTAGTGAAGGTGAAAAGTCCACGTTTTCAGTAATTCGTCTACCATTTCTGATCAAGCTGTACATAAAGAACTGAATACGATCTTTAGCTTCCGCCAAATCCATATTGTTCAGATTGATATTCAACAAGTCGATAAACCAGGGGGCTTTTTCCTGACTCAATACATAGTCACTCGCTATCTCTCTGGCGATTGGAAGAGTAGTAGTCTTTGAGGTTTCGAAAACATCTTTATTAGTAGCTTTCAGTAGTTTATCATACTCCTGTTCTAGTAAGGCTTTGTATAGTGACTCCGAAAAAACAGATCCTGCCTCGATGTTCATTTCCTCATCAGCTTCTGTCAAAACCGCTTGCTTATGAAGCCATTCCCATAAAATGCTCAACCGAATCTCACCCGTCGCCATATCTTCCATCAGGTACAGGATATCATCATTCCCAAAGAAATCGGCTGGTTTGAGCGCAGCGGCCTGCATTCCCTGACCAAACGCATTACCGTACTGGAGAGCCACACTCAGCAGATTCCGGGCTCCCCGAATGTCCCTGGGTGCCGGTTCCAGCAGGATTAATGCATCTGCATCCTGTTGCGTATAACTCAGGCGAGGAAATGTGCGGCCCAATTGATTCGCTTCGCCTACCTTTTCCCAAACCGGACGGACGATGTGAACCATCTTCCAGTGAGCCACCCACTTACCACTGGCCCCTTCCCGTTGCTCTCGCTCCGCTCCTGCCACTGCCTTAGCCATGCTGGCCGATACACCTGCTTCCGAACCTACTGGTATATTAGGTTCCATTCCCCCCTGCCATAACGCAAAATTTCCATTAATGTCCGGCGTATTGACTGCCCGACGAACCCGATCCTCGTAATTGCGCATGTAGCCATAGGTCATGGTAATGGACTCGATATTGGGATTGACGAAGTCTTTATCCCAGGCCATTGCATCCGATACACTGTTGATGTAATCCCAGCGCCCCGTGTTGTAACCCACAAAATGTTTACCCAGCACTGCCCGTATCTCCATTAACTGGTGAGTGGCCTCTAACTGTTCGACTAACACATACACCTTGATGGTGCCCACCATTAAGTTCAGATGCGATTCAAGAGCGCTCAGCAATTCGTTCCAAACCCCAGCCTCCTCCGCAGTCTGGATTTTGGGCAAATAGAGTACAATCGATGAGCCCGCCTGTTGCAGTGCCTGATAATTATTGACCACATAAAGCGTAGTATCAACAATGGACGCAGCCATGGCTACTCCATCGGCATCGCGGATATGACGATCATCCAGGTGCAGTCCTCTTGCCCGGAAAATTTTGGTAGTAAATGTTAGTTGTTCCTGCCAATTGGTAATGGTTTGGTGGCCCAGAAAGGATTCGGCCCAGCGGTTCATTTCGTTGGCCACCTGCTCGGCCACTTTCAGGAAAATGGGGTCTTTATGAATAGCCAGTTTGAGGTTACGCTGATTATCGAGCGACATGCTCGTAACCTGCCCCAATGCATCTTCACCATCGAACATCCAGCCATCTGCACCTGATAGCAGGGCATAGGCTACATTCCGAATACTGTTTTCGATGGAAGCATTAGGTTTGGCAGCCGGTCCGGTGCCCTGAATCCACTGACGTTGAAGATCAGGAGGAATGACCGCTCCTTCGAACTTTCCATCGCGGGCATCCTGGACATTGATGGAAGTACCTGGGATGGTGGTTGACGGATCGAGAAAATTGATTTGGGTTTGAGTTTGATACCGGGTGCTTCGTCTTTTCATCCGGGCATCCATCACCTCTTTGATGCGTTTGTTGAAAGGAGCCAACGCGGTAAGGGCCGCAAGGACTTCGGGCGTATATACGTCAGGGTATTGATCTTGCAGATGAGGACGGATTTTAAACATACTATGTAAGGAGATTAATGACGGGCCGGTTTAGACGGCTGAAAAGGTGCTTGTCGGTTTAACTGCAAGACAGTTAGAGTAATTAATACCAAGATTGGCAGGACCAGATTATGTAACGGGTTGATTTTCTGTACCCAGGTCATGGCAGTTGATCCGGATTAGGGCTGGAGCTTTCACGTTTATTTCTCCAGAAAATTCAGGTCTTTTCCAAACGTTTCTTCCATCTTCCAGAGACCAAGGAAAGCTACAGCAAGGGTGAGTGCCCCCAATAAAGCGGCCCCGTTAACGATCCCGATTTGATCCTTAAACAGCAGAAATAAGGGAGTCATCAGGTTAATACTGCCGCGCACAAAGTTGGGAACCGTCGTAGCCACCGTTGCCCTGAGATTGGTACCAAACTGCTCTGCAGCAATGGTGACAAACAAAGCCCAGTAGCCGACGCCAAAACCTAATCCCATGCATATGGTATAAAAACCAGCAGCCGACTGGAAGGGTACGTACAAATACACAACCACCAGAATTGTGGTTAGCAGCAAAAATAATCCGAGTACGCGTTTCCGGCTGCTCAAATACTGACTGAAAATCCCACTCGACAAATCACCGATGGAAAGGCCAATGTACTCCCACATGACGGCTTTACCGGCCACAATCGGCTCGCTCAGCCCCAGGGCTTTCCCAAATTCAGGAGAGAACGTCATCAGGATACCAATCACAAACCAGACGGGAAGTCCGATCAAAATGCAACGGAGGTATTTTAAGAACTGGCTTCGGCTGGCAAATAATTGCAAAAAATTACCTCTGGATACCGTTTCGCTATCTTTAGCGTTGGTAAAAATGCCTGACTCAAACACACTCACACGCATTAGTAAGAGGAGCAATCCCAGCCCTCCACCAATAAAGTAGGCAATCCGCCAGGCAAACAGATCGGCAATAAAATAAGCAAGTACCGCCCCCAACAACCCAACCGATGCCACCAACGACGTCCCATAGCCTCGAATTTCTTTCGGAAGAATTTCAGCCACCAGCGTAATACCTGCCCCCAGCTCCCCGGCCAGCCCAACACCCGCGATAAAGCGAAGCAACGCATACTGATCGACCGAGGTGACAAATCCGTTCGCAATATTGGCCAGGGAATAAATTAGAATAGAGCCAAACAATACCGATAACCGGCCTCGTTTGTCACCCAGAATACCCCAGATAATTCCACCCACTAACAGGCCCGCCATCTGTATATTGATGAGATAAATTCCCTTGGGTAACATATCAGCATCGCTAACGCCAACATCCTTCAGGCTTTGCACCCGAACAATGCTGAATAATAATAAATCATAGATATCCACAAAGTAACCCAAAGCCGCTACGATGACTGGGATCTGAACTAATTGGCGAAAAAGCCCAGGTGACCCATCCGATGACGGCTTCTTTTGATAGTTCTGTTCAACCACGTTCTTATCCATTACTTGATATCTACCCCATTAAAGCCCGTAGATTTAACCACAGGTCATCCACATTTTTTAGAAATTTCTAAAATTAGCTTCTCATAAAAGTTCTCCCTCCCAAAGGAAGGGAGAAGCCTGGTGATCTAAACCTATCTTTACCACTTGAAAAAACATGCCAAGCTACTAGCCCACCTACTGCCAGTTTTAGCCTTTGTGTTAACTTAGGGTCAATAGGCTGATGCTCAAAACCCTGAGGGCAGCACTACCCATCGGCCCAAATATCCTTTTAAGGCGTTATTCTGACTTTAACAACCACTTTCTTGACCCCATCATACCCGTCAACCTTGTTACTCGGATTATGCGCTTCCGTCGGGGTAACGATGTAAAAAACGCCAGGCTCGGCGACGTAGAATTTACCTTCCTCGGTGGTATAGAAAGCGATGTCCCTCGCCGAATTGTATTCCTGGGCCACATTCAACTTTATTTTCTGCACTGGGATAATCCCGATTTTTTCTTTGCCCTTCACCACGAAATGAATGTCGCTGAAGGTTTGGTGTGCTTCCCACTTCGAATTAGATAACTCTCTGGGTGGTCCTTCCGAAATTGTGGCAAACACATTCTCGTCGTCGATCGGATATTTCCCTGGTCTCAAACGGGTAAAATCGGTGTTCTTCAAAAAGGCGAAGGCCTTTTCCCACCCTGCCTGATTAGCATGATATCGTTTAGCAAATTCTTCCGGATTGATTCCGTCGCCAGGTTTGGCAGCAAGCCCGTTCAGCCACTCCATTTTGGTATACCATTGGATAGCCTGATTGCCCGTCCAGGTTTCATTCGACTGAGCATTTGTCTGATAGCTTAGTGAGCAAACAACTATCAGGAGGTGAGCCAACATTCGGACATTTATCAATTTTCTCATAGCATAGTTGCCAGGCGGTCGTTAAGATGTACGAGCATTGTAGATTCAATTTTCTATTCTGGTGAAAAACAACCGACACGTTTCTACTTAGAGGAGTAACAGAAAGGAGTCCTCTAACACTTTTTTCAGGTATACCAGAAACCGGGCAGCATCGGCTCCATTGACCACTCGATGATCAAAACCCAAAGTCATGGGCATGCGTAGCCTGGGTTTGAACTGGTTGTCTAGCCAAACCGGCTCCAGTTCGCTGGCTGAAATACCCAGAATAGCTACCTGAGGCCAGTTAACGAGCGGGTGTATACCCGTCGTACCAATGCCACCCAGATTGGAAATCGTAAAGGTTGCCCCTTCCAGATCTTCCAGCCTGGTTCGCCGTTCTCTGGCTGCCCGGGAAAGCCGCGATAATTCAATGGCAATATCCGTGACTGTTTGTTTATCCGAGTCCCGAATGATGGGGACTAAAAGGCCACGATCGGTATCAACGGCCACACCGATATGAATGTAGTCTTTGAGAATCAGTTCATTCTTTTGACTATCTACCGACGCATTGATGAGCGGAAAGGCTTTTAACGCCTGGGTAACGGCCCTCACTATCAGCGCCGTAAGTGTAAGATTACCACCCGCCTGTTCCACCTGGAGTTTATGTTTCTTACGGCTGGCCTCAAGGTCCGTGATGTCCACTTTTTCCGAAACCCATGCGTGGGGTATGGTACTGGCCGATACCACCATGTTGCGACTCGTCGCCACGGCAATACCCGCCATTTCCTGCCGACGGATAGCGCCATATTTTTCGAAATCCGGAAGCGGTGGCGTAGCGACATAAGCGGTAGCAGGGCTAGTAGTACGGTTCTGTAGTTTCGAACGGGCAAACGTTTTGACGTCGTTGAATGAGACTCGTTTGTTTATTTTATTTCCGATTTCGGCAATCTCAAGGTCCAGTTCGCGGGCCAGCTTTCGAGCAAGGGGTGTGGCAATGATTCGTACCGCTTCCAGCTTTTTGTGAGCTCCATTTGTTGTTCCGGTATGGTTGGCCTCCAATTGGCTATCCTCGTCAAAAATCGGCTTTAGTTCAGGCACAGCAGGCTTGGAATCAGGCACCTCTTCTATAGCTAATGGTGCACCGACAACCGGTTCCGCAGCAACCGGTTCTGATGCTACCGTTACAACCCGATCACCAGGACGCACTTTCGCACCTTTCTGAACCAGTACCTCGCCAATGACACCTGCTACTTCGGCCGGTACGTCAAAGTTTACCTTATCGGTTTCAACTTCCAGCAGACTATCTCCCTGTTGGATAGTATCGCCTGACTTTACCAATATAGCAACTACCGTACCTTCGGTTACATTCTCGCCCAATGAGGGCATCCGTACATCAGTCATGGCTTAGGCAGTTGCAGGGTTAATTTTATCAGGATCGATACCAGCTTGCCGGATGTATTCCGTTACCTTCTGTAGCGAAACGGCTCCTGTTTGCTGTAATTGATACAGAGCGGTCATGACAATAAACTGGGGAGAAATCTCAAAGTAATCGCGGAGTTCAGGGCGGGCTTCACTCAGACCATAGCCGTCGGTTCCCAGCACCGTGTAGGTTTTCGGCATCCAGGAGCTGATGCTGGCCCCCAGACTTTTCTGGTAATCGGAAACGGAAAGGAACACACCCTGTTGATCTTTGGTAACCGCCTGGATGTAGGGAATCCGGGCGGGTTCATTGGGGTGCAGCCGGTTCCAGCGTTCGGCCTCAAAGCCATCGCGAGCCAGTTCCGTATAGCTGGTGACGCTCCAGATGTCGGTGGAAATCTGCATCGCTTCCAGAAGCTGTTGCGCTTCCAGAACCTGCGTCATCACAGACCCACTACCCAGCAAATGCACCCGTTTTGCTCCACTGTCAGCCGGATCGTTCACGGCTTGGGAAGGTGTTTCAGTAAGGGTCGAGGATGCCAGTTTGTAGATTCCTTTTATGATTCCTTCCTCTACATTTTGGGGGATTCGGGGCTGCGGGTAGTTTTCGTTATAGACCGTTATGTAATAGAAAATCTTTTCCTGCTTACTGAACATCCGGTCGATACCATCCTGAATGATAACGGCCAGCTCATAGGCAAAGGCCGGGTCATAGGATTTCAGATTCGGGACCGTACTGGCATATACGTGCGAGTGTCCATCCTGGTGCTGAACACCTTCGCCGTTCAGGGTGGTCCGACCCGCAGTGCCGCCAAACAAAAATCCTTTACACATCATGTCCCCACAGGCCCAGATCATATCCGCAACCCGCTGAAATCCAAACATGGAATAGAAAATGTAAAACGGAATCATGGGTAACCCATGCTGGGCGTAAGCAGAACCAGCTGCCATAAAACTGGCCAGCGCTCCCGCTTCACAAATACCCTCCTGCAATATTTGACCATCCTTCGCTTCCCGGTAATAAGAAAGGCTGTCGGCATCGACCGAAACGTACAACTGGCCTTCGGGATGATAAATACCCGCATGGCGAAAGAGTGCATCCATACCAAACGTGCGGGCTTCGTCGGGAATGATGGGAACAATGTATTTGCCGATCTGAGGCTCTTTCAACAGTTTGGTGATGATTTTCACCAAAACCATGGTGGTCGAAACCGATCTGCCATCGGTTCCTTCGTTGAACTCCTCAAAAAACTGATTAGTGGGCGCCTGTATGACCGGGCAATGTTCTTCCCGGGCGGGCAGGCTACCACCTAATTGGTTCCGGCGGGCTTTCAAGTACTGAATCTCAGGGCTATCTTCGTTAGGACGGTAGAAATCAGCCGTTTCAATTGCTTCTTTGGTCAGCGGAATCCCAAAGCGGAGCGCGGCTTCCCGACGCTCATCCGCCGACATGCTCTTTTTCTGATGGGTGGTATTACGTCCCTCGCCAGCGCTGCCCATGCCATATCCTTTGATGGTCTTCACCAGCAGCACTGTCGGTTTTCCGTTTGACTGATTGGCTGCTTTATGAAAGGCTGTATAAACTTTTTTGTGGTCATGCCCACCCCGACGGATAGATCGGATTTCTTCATCCGTTAATGAGCGCATCAGGTCCGCTAATTCAGGATTGTTGCCAATCCAGTGTTGGCGAACTTTATCCCCTTCTAACACCGAATAGCGCTGGTAATCACCGTCTAATACTTCTCCCATGCGTTTGACTAACACGCCATCGTCATCGCGGGCCAGCAGTGCATCCCATTCGCTACCCCAGATCACTTTGATCACATTCCAGCCCGCGCCTAAAAACAGTCGTTCAAGCTCCTGAATAATTTTCCCATTTCCTCGTACGGGCCCGTCGAGTCGCTGGAGATTGCAGTTGACCGTGAAAATGAGATTGTCCAGTTTTTCACGGGTAGCCATATTCAGGGTTCCCACAATTTCGGGTTCATCCATTTCGCCGTCGCCAATAAAGGCCCAGATCTTACCGCCATTATCGGCTTTTAATCCGCGATTGATCAGGTACTTGCTAAAGCGGGCCTGGTAGATGGCACTAACCGGCATTAGTCCCATCGATGCGCAGGGAATCTCCCAGAACCAGGGCATTCGACGGGGGTGTGGGTACGATGGTAACCCACCTCCCGGCTGTAGCTCACGCCGGAAATTCGTCAGATTTTGCTCCGAAAGCCGCCCTTCCAAAAATGCACGGGCATAGACACCAGGCGAAGCATGGGGCTGAATAGCCACCAGATCTCCCCCATACGTTGCGCTACGCTGGCGGAAAAAATGGTTAAAGCCAACTTCGTACATGGTAGCTGCCGAAGCATAGGTTGCGATGTGACCGCCTACTCCTGAACCATTATCGTAGCCTTTCAATACCATACACATGGCATTCCAGCGGTTGATATTTTCGATTTTATGTTCGAGGACAATATCGCCGGGATAGGCAGGCTGCTTCCCAACAGGAATAGTATTGATATACGGTGTATTGATGTTTTCACCCTGAAACATCACCCCTTTACGAATCACAAAATGGGTAATGGTCTTAAGCAGTTCTTTTGCTTTTTCTTCGCCATACGCTTCGAGAATGGCCTCCATCGACTCAATCCATTCCTGCTTTTCAAGCTGCCAGTCCTCAATCGCTACAGTCATTTCACTGATCATGGTTCCCACGTTTTTGGTTGTATTGAGACAAAAAAAGATCTATCTGATATACGGTCATATACCATTGCGGCTGGTACGTAACGCTACATCACGACACCAAAGAAGCACTAACGATCTATACTATACGTCTACAGAATCATAGACGAGAATCTTCTCCCATAGGGGCGAGCAGTCGGCCACAAATTTTTTGTGAATCGGATGATCCTGATAGGTTTTCTGTCCCGCTAAATCATCTAAAAACAGCACTTCAGAAACGCTATAGGAGCTATCGACCACAGGACGTGGTTCGGTCTTGGCTGGTATGCCAATGTGGATAGCCCGAATCGTTTCAATTTTTTTCAGGGTCTGTAATCCCGCTATCAGCTTGGCCAGATCGTCTTTGGAAGAGGGATTTTTCAGCCAGAAAAAGACGTGGTGAATCAGCGGTTTAGTGGGTGGAGTACCAGCGAGTGTAGCGGTTGGCAAACTGGTTGCCATCAAGGCGGTAGAACTGAGAAACTTCCGTCGGGTTTGATTTTTCATAAGACTTGTTTGATTAATCAGCCTGAAGCTGAGTGATTAAGTATAACCTGTTCGATGACCTATGCACCTTAGATGACCATCACGTCTACAAATTCATGAACGGAAATTTGCATAAATGACTCGAAATCAAGGGCCAGATTCAAAATCGTTTGCTGCTGTTTGGCCGGAAAGCGCCGGGCCAGATTGATTTTAAATTTGTCGATCAACTTCGGAATCCCTTCCTGCCGTCGGTTCTTATGCCCAATAGGATATTCGACCACGACTTCTTCCAGCTTCGTTCCGTCGGTGAGTTCAATCGTCAGTGCATTGGCGATGGACCGTTTTTCCGGGTCCAGGTAATCGAGGGTAAACTGGGGATTTTCGGCAATGCTCATTTTAGTCCGTAACTCATCGACACGCGGGTCCTGAGCCACATCGTCTTCGTAGTCGGCCGCGGTCAGTCGTCCAAAGAGCAATGGAACGGCAATCATATACTGGATGCAGTGATCCCGGTCGGCCGGATTGTGTAGTGGGCCTTTTTTATCAATGATTCGAATGGCGGCTTCGTGTGTGCGAATGCGCAGGCTGGCTATGTCCTGACTGGTTTTGCCAAGTGCTCGCAAACTGTCGTGCAGGATCATAGCCGCTTCGACTGCCGTTTGCGCATGAAACTCCGCCGGAAAGGAAATTTTAAACAATACATTTTCCATCACATACGAACCGTAGGTATAGGAAAAACTAAATGGTCGACCGTTAAACAGTACATCGTAAAATCCCCAGGTTTTAGCTGTAAGTACGGATGGATACCCCATCTCCCCGGTTTTAGCGATCAGCGCCAGCCGTACTCCGCGAGAAGTAGCATCACCTGCAGCCCAGGATTTCCGGCTTCCTGTATTTGGCGAATGACGATAAGTACGTAACGAATGTCCATCGACAAAGGCGAGCGAAACCGCATTGGCCAATTCCTCGCGCGATAGGCCAATCAGTTTACCAACTACTGCCGTTGTTGCTAATTTGACCAGCAAAACATGATCCAGACCAACGCGGTTGAATGCGTTTTCTAGGGCGATCACTCCCTGAATTTCGTGAGCCCGAATCATGGCATCAACTACATCCTTCATGGCGAGTGGCGGTTTTCCATTGGCAATTGCCATTCGGGAAAGCCAGTCAGCAACGGCCAGGATTCCGCCCAGATTATCGGATGGATGCCCCCATTCAGCGGCCAGCCAGGTATCATTAAAGTCAAGCCACCGAATGAGGGTGCCAATATTGAAGGCAGCCTGAACGGGGTCTAGTTGAAAGGAGGTGCCTGGCACTTTCGCACCCTGGGGAACAATAGTTCCCGGTACAATCGGGCCGAGCAGTTTCGTACAGGCCGGATAGCTGAGTGCTTCAAAGCCGCAACCCAGCGTATCGAGTAAACAATAGTGAGCGGTTGTCCAGGCCAGCTCGTTTTTTATCTGATAGTCGAAAACATAATCGACAATATCAGTTAAAACTTTGTCCGTTCGAGGACGCTCGTTGGCGATATAGGAAGACATTCGTGTGTTGAGAAATTGAGACTGATTGATGGCTGACTTATCGGTTAAACAAAGGCACCATTTTCCGATTTTCAGGACCTTTATAGTTTGCCGTTGGCCGAATGATTTTACCATCTTCACGCTGTTCAATCACGTGGGCGCTCCAGCCAGTAACCCGGGCGATGGCAAATAAAGGCGTAAAAAGTACGGTAGGAATGCCCAGGAGATGAAACGATACGGCCGAGAACCAGTCGAGATTGGGGAACATCTTTTTCTCCGTCCACATCAGCGCTTCCAGCTGTTCGGCAATGTTGAACAGCAGCATACTGTTTGCTTCTTCGGATAGGGTTCGGGCCACTTTTTTAATGACCTGATTGCGCGGATCGGAGGTGGTATAAACCGGATGGCCGAATCCAATAATGATCTCGCTGTTTTGTAACCGTTTTCGAATATCGGCTTCAGCTTCTTCAACCGAAGCATAGCGGCTCTGGATGTCATAAGCAACTTCATTGGCACCCCCATGTTTTGGGCCGCGCAGGGCACCAATGCCCCCCGAAATAGCTGAATAAATATCAGACCCAGTTCCAGCAATAACCCGGCAGGTAAAGGTTGAGGCATTAAATTCGTGCTCGGCGTACAGATTCAGCGAAATATGCATGGCTCTGATGGCCGAAGCAGACGGTTTTTCTCCATGTAATAAATGAAGAAAGTGGCCTCCAGTGCTTTGATCATCTGTCTGTACAGTAATGCGGTTCCCATTTTGCGAAAAATGATACCAATACAGCAACGCTGAGCCGAACGAAGCGAGTAATTTATCGGCAATTTCGCGGGCACCGGCAGCATTGTGGTCGTGTTTTTCGGGAAACAGGATGCCCAGTACGGATGCATAGGTGCGCAACACATCCATCGGATTCGCTGACGCCGGGATTTGTTCCAGCACATTCCTGGCAGAGGGAGACAAACCCCGTAAGGCTTTCAGCTTAGCCTGATAGGCAGCTAACTGGGCGCTGTTGGGCAACGAACCGTGAATCAACAGGTAAGCCACCTCCTCAAACGTTGCTCCGTCGGCCAGTTCAAGAATATCGTAGCCCCGATAGTGTAGATCATTACCGGTTCTGCCGACAGTACAGAGGGCAGTATTACCCGCTGGGACGCCTGAGAGGGCAACGGATTTTTTCGGTTTCGGGAGTGGCTGCTGGTCAATGATTTCCATAACTGTTGGTTGCCTGGGAGAAAAGCGTATCTAACTTTTGTTCGAATGCGTAATAGCTGATGCTTTCGTAAAGCTCCTGACGGGTTTGCATGCTGTCGAGTACGTGTTGCTGAGTACCATCGGTTCGGATGGTGTGATAGACGGTCTGGGCCGCTTTGTTGGCGGCTCGAAAGGCCGAAAGCGGGTACAAAACCAACCCGACACCAGCCTCTCGTAACTCATCGATCGTAAACAGTGGAGACATGCCAAACTCGGTGATGTTCGCTAAAATCGGCAGCCCGGTAGCATTAACAAACTGCTCATAGAGAGGCAGTTCCGTAACAGCTTCGGCAAAAATGAAATCGGCACCAGCCTCCTTATACGCCACGCATCGTTCCAGTGTTTTAACTACTCCTTCCCCCGCCAGCGCATCCGTGCGGGCTCCAATTACGAACTGCTGGTCTGTACGAGCATCGACTGCCGCTTTGATCCGGTCTACCATTTCGCCCTGACTCACCACTTCTTTGCCGGGGCGATGGCCGCAGCGTTTGGCTCCTACCTGATCCTCGATGTGTAAGGCTGCGGCCCCGGCTTTAATGAGCGACTTAACGGTGCGTCCGATATTGAAGGCTGACGGGCCAAAACCGGTATCCACATCCACCAGTAAAGGCGTATCGGTTACGTTGGTGATTCGGTAGATGTCGGTTAGCACATCGTCCAGGGTAGTGATTCCTAAATCGGGGATTCCGAGCGAGCCTGCGGCAACTCCACCACCCGAGAGGTATATGGCTTTAAAACCGGCCTGTTCGGCTAGCAGCGCATGATTAGCATTGATAGCTCCTACGATCTGTAAGGGTTTTTCAAGGAGTAATGCTTTCCGAAAACGGTAACCCGGAGAATAGTTCATGCTTGAATTTTCAATCATTTCAGGTTGTGATAAGGCGCTAAAACCAGTGGAAGGTTCACGCTGGCCAACAACAACTATATTACTAGTTTTACATCACTGACCAGCGTGAACAGATAATCGATTCATGTTCCCTGCCGTCTATCAAATCGGGCAATTCAGTCCACTACCAATCCTTGACTACCGTATGCGTTTTGATATAATCCGGATCAATGGTGATGCCCATACCCGACCCCGTAGGCACCTTCAGCACGCCATCGTAACTGGTGATGGGATCGCCGGATTTGTAGACGATCGGGATTTTATTGCCGTTTGCATCACGGGTGTTGAACGTATCAAATTCCTGGTATTTCCCGGCATTGGGGCAGGCTGAAATAAAATGCAGCATGTAGAGGTAGCCCAGCCCATATTGGGTGATGTGCGGCACCAGCGTTTTACCAAATACTTCAGCCATCCGGGCCACTTTCATGGAACGGATCAGGCCCCCGAAATAGAGCTGATCGGGTTGGACAACGTCGCAGGCATCGTTGGCAATCAGCCATCGGAATGTACTGATAAAGGCCTCTGATTCGCCGGTAAAAATGGGAATTTTCAGCCCGTCTTTCACCATTTTGAGCTCATCGTACCAACCATAGGGTACCATTTCTTCCCACCATTGATAATTGTATTCTTCGAGGATCTTGCCCATTCGGATGCCTCCCTCTACCGTAAATTTGTTGTTGCCGTCGCAGCCCAGCACGATCTTATCCCCGAAGGTTTCCCGGGCCATCTTGATCAGTTTTAAATTACCGGCTTTACTGTCCTGATCCAACTGCCCTGGCCCACCCACGCGCATTTTGATGGCCTTTGCCTTTGTCTCTTCCAAGTCTTTTTTGACAATTTCCAGCGATTGTTCCGGCGGTAACGATAGCAATTCAGTGATCCGGCTTCCCTGATAGACATTAACCATAGGATTGACGATGTTTCCAATCAACGCACCAATCGGTTTTTTAATCGTGTTGCCCATCATATCCAGGATGGCCAGCTCCACCGTGGCCAGAACAACGTTCGTAGGAACCCCACCCGATTTACCATGTTCATCTGGAATCAGGTCCTCCAAATCGCGGGCATCTTTACCCTCAAAACGAGTAAAATAGAAATGGGTAAGAGGCCAATTTCGGACGCTTTGCCCCCCTCCCCCTTTGGGATTTAGCCCCGTATGCCCAACGGCAATCCCTTCGGCTCCATCTTTAGAGCGTACCCGGACTATAAAATTCTCCCGATCCCGCAGCAACTCCATAGTCTCAATCATGACAGGAGAAGGGAATAATTCCTTTTTTAAAACGGGTCGTTTCAGTGCTTCATCCAGTTTCGCATAGCGTGCTTTCAGGTCAAGCGGTTTCGGGGCATCCGAATGCCCATCCCCGCCCAGAGCAGCTACTGAGCCGGCCATCCCAAGGCCACCTGCCATGGCAGAACTAAGAAAATGTCGTCTATTTGTTTTCATGAAATCGTTTTATTGAATTACCAATCCTTTACTACTTTGTGTTTTTTGACATAATCGGGGTCAATCACAATACCAAGCCCCGACCCCGTTGGCACCTTCAGCACGCCATCATGACTGACAATTGGATCACCGGATTTGTAGACAATCGGAATCTGATTCCCATTGGCATCGCGAGTCGAAAACAGATCGAACTCCTGGTATTTCCCGGCATTGGGGCAGGCTGAAATAAAATGCAGCATGTAGAGATAGCCTAGCCCGTATTGGGTGATGTGCGGTACAATCGTTTTGCCAAACGCTTCAGCCATCCGGGCCACTTTCATGGATCGGATCATACCCCCGAAATAGAGCTGATCGGGTTGGACTATATCACAGGCATCGTTGGCAATCAGCCATCGGAATGTGCTGATATAACTTTCTGATTCACCGGTTGAAATCGGGATTTTTAGCCCGTCTTTTACGTGTTTCAGGTCGTCATACTGGCCAAACGGAACCATTTCCTCCCACCACTGGTAATTGTATTCTTCCAATACTTTGCCGATACGGAGTCCACCTTTACGGGTATAGTTTCCATTACCATCACAGCCCAGAACAATCTGATCGCCAAACGTTTCCCGAGCCATTTTGATCAACTTTTCCGTCCTTCCCGGCGCATTGTCACCATCAAGCACTCCGCCACCGCCCGCTCTCAGCTTGATTGCTTTGGCCTTGCTTTCCAATAAATCCTTCTTGACAATTTCGAGTGACTGTTCTGGTGGTAGCTGACGTAGTTCCACAACCCGCGAACCCTGATAAATGGGTATCATAGGATGGATGATTTTCCCGATCAGTTCGCCTGCCGGTTTTTTTGCCAGATTTCCCATCATGTCCAGAATGGCAAATTCCAGAACGGCCACCTGAGAATTGAAGGGAATACCACCACTTTTACCACTGTCACCGGGGACCAGGGTGTCCAGCTCACGGGCATCTTTCCCGAGAAACCGGTTCATAAGACCTTTAAAGGCAGGCCAGCTTTTGCTATTCTGACTTCCGTGACCAGCCGCAATGCCTTCGGCGCCGTCTTTGGAGCGTACCCGCACCAAAAAATTATCCCGGTCGCGCAGCAATTCAATAGTCTCCAGAATAACTGGAGAGGAAAACAATTCTTTTCGGAAGATCGGTCGTTTCACGACCTCATCCAGCTTATCGTATCGGGCCTGAAGGTCGTTGGGCATTGCGCTATGGGATCGGATGTCTCCTCCATAGGAAGATAGGGGCAAAGATGCCACGCCAAGACCACCTGCCACGGCGGAACTAATAAATCCCCGTCGATTTGTATTCATAATATCGGTTTGATTCGTCTGATCGTCAACCAACTGACCGATCAGTTTATGGTGGATTTCAAGGCAATAGGAATGAAGGACATCACAGTATGGAAAGTCTGCGTGTCAGGGAGCAGGGACAAACCACCGGGTTTGCCCCTGCTTGGGCTGGAACATACCCCGTTAATCGTAGCCTGGATTCTGGGGGAAAATAGTGGGATTGTTAATAACCTGTATCTGCGCGAGCGGAACCGGGAATATGGTCATGAACGGCTTTATTCCCTGTTTTTGCAGCACAGTAAGTGCCTGTCCCGTTCGCACTAAATCAAACCATCGCTGGCCTTCCAGATAGAATTCCAGTCGACGTTCCAGGTAAATTTTGTCCCGCAAATCGCCCTGAACCAGATTACTGTATTTGCTGGCTCCTGCCCGAGTACGTACCTGATTCAGCACCGTGAGGGCCTCGCTGGTCTTCCCGTTCTCGCTCATCGCTTCGGCATACATAAGCAGTACATCCGCATACCGAATGACTTTCCAGTTGGCCCGGCTATCGTTCGCATTGGGTTCCGACGTCATGTACTTTTTACTGTAGGTCGTAACGTCAATGGGAGTCATGGGGATCTTGTTGCCATTCTTGTCGATCAATCCATCGGCTACTTTAGCAACGGAAACGGCTTTTCGCTGGTCCGTGGACTCGTAGAGAGCAAAGATGCCTTCCGTAGGTGCTCCATTTTGGCCGCCCGAGCCTTTGATGCCGTAAAAATTCAGAACCGGCGATAGATTGGGGGTAAAGATATTGGTGAACGTACTACCCAATCCCAGCCCACCATCCTGGTATTCAATATCGAATATATATTCGCTATGGTGTTCGTCTTTCGTGTAATCGAACAAGTCAGTATAGTTGGGCAACAGTGAATAGCCCATCGTTGTCAGTTCCTGCAATTTGGCTTCTGCCTTGGCAAACTCCTTATGCGTCAGATAGGCTTTGCCCAATAGCGCTTTAGCAGCTCCTTTCGTGGCACGACCCACGTCCGCACCAGTATATTTTGCCGGCAGTTTACTCTCCGCATCCATCAGATCTTTTATGATCAGATCGCTATAAATGACATCGACTTTATCACGACCTTTTGTTGACGCTTCAGCCGCCGATATGGGCGCAGAAATAAGCGGGATATCCCCAAATATTCTGACCAGGTCAAAATAGGCCAGCGCCCGCAGAAATTTGGCCTCACCGATGTGCCGATCTTTATTCGTAATCAGTTTCGGGTCGGCAGCTTCTATTTTAGACAATACCGTATTCGCCCGAAAAATAATCTGATAATACGCTAACCAACTGGTATTGAGGATAGGGGTGTTGCTGTTAACAATAAAATTATTGATGTTAACCAGATCGATCGAAGCCGAATGCTGTTGCTCCATATCGTCGCCCGGCAAATCACCATATTGCCAAAAGCTTAGATACTGTGCCATAAATGGCTGGTAGATACCAATTACAGCATCCTGAAAATCTTTATCATTTTTGTATAACGCATCGGTACTGACGGTCGAGATAGGACTTAATTCAATAATCTCCTTCCGGCACGAAAAAAAGCACATCAGGGTGAGTAAACAGAAAATCTTTTTCATGGCTCTCGTAGGGTATAGGAATGATCTTAAAATCCGACACTTAAACCCAGAATCAGGCTCTTGGGCAGCGGGTAATCGTTATTATCAATGCCTGGCGTCAATGCATTATCGCTGGTACTGACGTCGGGGTTGAAATTGACGTTCCTGGTAAATAAGAATGGGTTGGTAGCATTCAGGTAAACTCGTAACGAACTCAACTTGAGCGTTTCAATAACTTTCGTGGGGAACACATAACTCAGCGTGACGTTATTGATACGCATATAGCTCCCATAGTCAAGTTGCCGTGTACTGTAATTACCCCGTGCATTACCTGTCGGCTGATCGTTTGGCCTTGGCGTTTGGCCATCCCCAATATCTGATTCGGATTTCCAGTAATTATTTAAATAAGCAAAGGAAGGAATTCGACCTCGTAAAGACGCTGCACCACCTGCTTTCGCCTTACTTAGTACCTGATTACCTTGTGAACCCTGTAAGCTAATGCTCAAACTCAGGTTCTTATAAGCAAACCGGTTAGTCATCCCGTAAAAGAAATTAGGATAGGGCGACCCCATTATGGTCTTGTCGTAATTGTCAATAACCCCATCCTTTTTGCCCGAAGGACCACTCAGATCCACAAACCGAACATCGCCCGGACGTGATTTCGTGACGGCTCCAGGAGCAAAAATGGGTCCTTTATCGACTTCCTGCTGATTTAGAAAAATTCCGTCGGTTAACCAGCCAAAAAACATACCGATGGGCTGGCCAATCATGGTCACGTTTCCATCCACATAGATCGGATCGCCGTTTGGCCCCAGTTTGACAACGCGATTCTGATAGGTCGATAAATTAAAATCCGTTGACCAATGAAATTTTTTGTCGACGTTGATCGTGCTTGCGACAAACTCCCAGCCCGTATTTTTGACCTCCCCAATATTTTGTAAGGAGTTACTGAAACCCGTAATGCCTGCAACGTTTACATTCAGTAATAAATCTGTATTCCGGGACAGGAAATGATCAATATTCAACGTGAGCCGGTTGTTGAAAAAGGCAGCATCAAGCCCAATATTAAATGAGCCTTGTTTTTCCCAGGTCAAATCCGGATTGGCCAGTTTAGCCGGTCCAAATCCCGAAATAGCAGCCCCGCCCAAATCATACTTTAAGTAATTGATGGTGGCAAAATGCTCGTAATTCCCAATATTATTATTCCCAGTTTTTCCGTAGCTCGTTCTTAATTTCAGTTCACTGACATGGCGTAGATTCTTGATAAAAGGCTCGTCGGAAATACGCCATGCCAGCGCTGCCGACGGAAACACACCATACTTATGGTTGCTCCCAAACCGGGACGACCCATCGGTACGGATCGAAGCCGTGACGTAATACTTACTGTTGTAATTGTAATTCAATCGGGCCAGATAGGATATCAGTGACCATTCATAAATAGTGGAGGTTCCATTCGTGATAATTCCACTGGTGGCACTCAGCGTTGGTACCAGATTATTCGGGTAATTATTACTGGTTAAGCTATTGGCTTCGGTATGTTCTTTTTGAACGGTATACCCCGCCAGGGCCGTAAACTGGTGCTTATTGATACTCTTTGTGTAGTTTAAGGTATATTCGGTCAGCCAGTTATAACTCATCGCGGTGCTATCTCGACCAACGGCCGGGTTGCTCAGGAAAACCGGCAGGTTTGGAAAGAATTTCATCGCTCTGAAACTCTGCAATGAGGTCCCTACCATCACATTAAATTTCAGGTTATTCAGAATGGTATATTCGGCACTGACATTACCCAGTAACCCCATTCGCTTCTGTTTATTCAGAACTTCACGGGCCAGGGCAACGGGGTTATAGGCCGTAGGTCCAGCGCTCATCCCCGGACTAAAAATGAAGTACGATCCGTCGGGATTGAACATAGGATAGTAGGGTTGCACATTCGTTGCCTGGGCAATGACGCCTTCATTCGCTCCGCCCGAAGCGCCTGTCGATGTAACGACATTAGCATCCGAAAACGAAGGATTTAAATTTACTTTTACGGCTAATCTGCGGGAAACCTGCGCATCGATATTGGCGCGAAAAGAGTAGCGTTTAAAATTCGTATTGATGACGATCCCATCCTGGTTGAGGTATTCAGCACTAACCGCGTATTTTACATTCTCACTCCCTCCCGTAGCTCCTAACTGATATTTCTGCTGGGGTGCTGTACGCAGCACAGCGTCCAGCGGAACGTAGTTGGTGGTGTTTTTTCCGGAGAGCACATCGATAATATCCGTAGGAACGGGAATTTTCCAGGTAGCCGGATCACCTGTCATACTGTTCCCGGCATCTATATTTCGGTTCACAATCCCATCGTAGTAATACTGAGCCTGTTGCGGGGCATTCATATACTTAGGTGTTTTTAGGGATTGCTGAAATCCATAAAACGTATCGAACGTTAGCGTTCCCCGACCCACTTTACCTCGTTTGGTATTGATGATGATCACGCCATTCGCCCCGCGTGATCCATAGATAGCTGTTGCCGATGCATCTTTCAAAATATCCATGCTGGCAATATCGTTGGGGTTTAATGACTGTATGTTGTCGGTCGGAAAGCCATCGACAACATACAAAGGCCCGGCCCCTGCCGAGATGCTACCAATGCCCCTTACCCGAATTTGAGGGGCGGCACCCGGCTCTCCAGAAACCGCTTTCACCTGTACGCCCGCTACACGACCCGCCAAAGCCTGATCGAGCCGGGTCACGCCCAGGTCTTTAATTTCCTTATTATCAATCGATCCGACGGAGCCTGTCAAATCTTTTTTCTTGACCGACCCATACCCGACCACTACGATTTCGTCGAGTGTCTTATCGTCAGCTTTTAGAGTAATGTTGAGTGCCGTACGATTACCAACAGCTACTTCCTGTGGCTGATAACCGACATAACTAAATATAAGGATGGCGGAAGGGTTCTCAACCTCCAGTCGAAAATGGCCATCGGCATCTGTAGTAGTCCCTTTTTGCGAGCCCTTGATAATGATACTAACGCCCGGTAAGTTTTCGCCTTTTTCGTCAACTACCGTGCCCTGAATGACCTGTTCTGTACTACTTTCGACTACTTGTTTGGATGAAAGTGGTACTGAAAACTGAATGTCCTGTGCTTCAGCATGAGCGATGGTCAAGGCGAATGGCGTTTGGATACTACTAGTTCCTTCACTCCCAACGTGTTCTTTAGCCATGATCACGTACCCGCCATTTTTTGCCTTTTTGTAGCGTAGCCGGGAGATCTGTAAAAGCCGGTCCAGATTATGCTCCAGATTGTCGTTGTAGTCAATCACATTGGCCGGGACGGTAATACGATCGACTAAGCCACCTTCAAATAAAATGTCAACCTGATAGCGTTTTTTCAGTTCCTGGAGAACACTGCGCAAGGGTCGCATTTCGGGGCCAGCCTGGCCAGAACTTCTGGCTGTTCGCACGGTTTGGCGAGCTGATGCCAGGGTAGGTACTCCGCTGGATTGGCCTAAAACGGATAGGGAAAGCAAAAACATCCCTACCCTCAGTATGCCTAAGGGGTAGCTCATGGTGAACTAAAAGTTAAAAGGTTAGAAAAAGGTGATTAGGAATTAGTTGACGTTATTCAAAAGAATCACGTGATTCTTTTGTCGTTCAATTTTGAGGTTGAATATGTCGGCTATCGTTTTGAGAAGTTCGTCCGCATCATCAGCCTGAAACGATCCTACCAGTGTCCGTTGGGCCAATTTATCACTAGGAATATCTACCTGGAGACCATATGTTTCATTCAGCATATCACCAAACTGGCGAAGAGTCATGTCGTCAAACACAAAGCGATGTTCCTTCCAGGCAGAATATTTCTGGGCATCAACCTGCCTTTTAAGCTTCGGCTGATTATGGCGATCCAGAATAACCAGGTCACCCGGCTTGAGGGTCACTTCTTTGGTGACACTGCCTACTGTGTAATTAATAGCGACTTTACCCTTCTCTAGGGCTACTTTAGCCCCCTGGGACCGGGTGTATACTGTAAATTCGGTCCCATGTACAGTTACGTTAAAGCCTTTCTCCGTTTTTACTAAAAACTTCTGATTATCTGTCGTATGCTTAATCGCAAAAAAAGCCTCCCCTTGTAATAAAACTTCTCGTGTTCGCGTGCCAAACCCAAAACGAGGTATCTGTAAGGACGAATTGGCATTCAAAACAACATGACTGCCATCATCCAGTTTCAGCGTACGTGTTTCCCCAAAAGCCGTCCTGTAGGTTCTGAATAAAATAGACTCACGGCCAATCCAGGCAGAAAATAGCAGCAAAAGCGCCAGGCTTGCGGCTACAAGCCAGCGATGCAAGGTTGGCAATTGAAACGTATGCCTTCCGGGAACTGAGGTCTCAACCGGCCCCTGATCCTCTATTGAAGGATGCGAACTAGTCTCCATGTGCTGGACATAGCGTTGCAAAGGCAGTTCAATTTCAGGCTGATACAACGCCGACTGCATTTCCCATTCCACTAACCATTGATAGAACTGCTCCTGGTTTTTTTCTTTTTGTAACCATTCCTCGATTAACCTTTTTTGCAAAGGCATCGTCTTATTCTCGAAATGGTCAAAAAGTAATTGTTTATTAACCATTGTTTTCATCTCATTGTGGAATCTGTTATAACAGACAAATTTTAGCGAAAAGATACGTAGCCGAATGAGTAGATTTTTTTTATGAACCTATCAACATCACCAGTAAAAGCATCCATTGGTCTTTTAAACCCGTACGAAGGGTTCCTAACGCTTTGGCTATGTGAACTTCAACGGTGCGGACCGATAGTTTGAGCGATTCGGCAATAGCTTTGGGTTTTATGCCTTCAAACCGATTCATTATGAATATTTTCTGGCACTGAGGAGGTAAAGACGCTACGAGTTCATCAACTTGAGCGTACAGTTCGTTAACCCGCATCATTAATTCAGGAACATCCGCAGCAGAAGATTCAAGATGAAGAATGGCTTCCAGAGAATCTGTCTTGGTTAACTCATTGGCTAAATAATTATAAGCTCGATTGCGGACCGAACGAAAAAGATAAGAGCGATAGGATTGAGTAATGCCCTGAAAGGCTTTCGTATTCCAAAATGAAAAAAAAACATCAGCCACAAGGTCTTCGGCTATTTCTTTAGAGTAAACAAAGCGTACAGCATGTGTACACATTGCCGAATAGTAGAGTCGAAAGAGCAGCTCACATCCTTTTTGAGGGTTAGTCTCAAAGGTTTTTCGAATAAATAATTCTGAATCTATTGGCGTTCCATGAGACATTTGACTGTCTTGCTCATCTGAGTGTCGGGGGTGTAGCGTTCCCTTCTTCGTGGAAAGCTCTGTATTCAAAGAGAAGACAACGGACATAAGCTTAAAATCTAACAATATTTTCTTTGAAAATTTCACCTTATACCAACACAGACAAAAAAAGACCTTGTTGTACGTAGTCAGAATTCTTTTTTTAATATCTTTTTTTATTGGTTCAAAATAGCGGTGCCATTCATCTCCATTTTATAGTTCCTAGATGTGAGTCTTAGTGTATTAATTTGACAATTCGATAAGCTGTTTCTTTCACCAGCTCCAGATATATCCGGCCAAACCGGTCAGTGTACATGAAGTAGATGAAGGCCTATATTAGATTTAGGACTTTCGCTGCCAAGCGTGCCACGGTTACTGATGCCGCTCTTGATAACCGTGGCACGCTTGGCAGCGAAAGTCCTACGATTGTAAGCGACAACTGCACTGAGCGTTGGTGCTGCTATTTTTGAAACTTATAGGGGTAAAGGTTATCTAGGCAATACCAGTAAGCTGATAAATCAGTAAACCACCCAAATGTAGAGCCAGGTTGGGCAGCTAAAGCGTTTTCTTTTTGCGCGAAACTGTTTAACCTGCCTTAGAAAGCTAACTGCCTGGCAGGATCGGTGCGGTCTTTGCCTTTATTTTTGACAGGCTAGCCAGGGCACCAGTTTCTATCCAACCAATATATGATCTGTTGGTAATTGACCATCCAATGTTTTACATTCTGGTCTGGTGTTAACTAGCAATATAAACCGCTTTACTTACCAGACTTGTTGATAGAGAGCAATAATTTCATTTGGGGTGGGTACGATTGGGTTGTTCTGGGGACTACCGGAGGCAAGCGCGTCAGTAGCCATTTTTTCCAGTAAATGCTCAAAAACTAGTTGGTCTATACCCTTACAATCCCGTAATCGTGGTATTTTTAACAATTGATTCTGCTGGTCCAAATAAGCTAATAAAGCGTTGCAGGCAGCCTCATCAGACTCGTTGACCACCTGACCCATTGTCCGGGCTATTGTTGCGTATCGTTCAATAGCACCAGGCACCGAGAATCGTGTCACAACAGGCAATAGAATGGCGTTACTCAACCCGTGTGCCAGATGAAACTGCGCACCAAGGGGTCGACTCATACCGTGTACTAAACATACGCTGCTATTGGTAAAGGCCATACCACCCAGGCAGGCTGCCATTGCCATTCCTTCACGGGCTTTCCGGTTCATAGGCTCTTGCCAGGCAGTCTGCAAATGCATGGAAACTAAGTTAATACATGATAAAGCAAGCGGATCGCTCAGCAGATTTGCCTTCTGCGATACATACGCTTCTATACCATGTGTGAGCGTATCGACCCCAACATGGGCGGTTAAGGTCTGGGGCATTGAAAGCGTGAGTTCGTAATCAACAAGCGCTATAGTAGGCATGAGATGGGCGTCAAGAATCATCATCTTTACGTTCCTCTCTGTATCGGTAATGACGGTTACCTTAGTGGCTTCACTACCGGTTCCGGCAGTGGTCGGGATAGCAATTAATGGTAATCCCTCATTCGGAATTTTATGATAACCTATGTACTGGTGCAAAGGCGCTTCATTCGTTTGCATCACAGCTATCGCTTTGGCGGCATCAATTGAACTCCCTCCTCCTACAGCCACGACTACATCGGCTTCGTATTTATTCAATTCTGCCAGACCGTCCAAAACATTTTGAACCGTCGGATCGGGCTGCACAGCGCTGAATACAGCTACAGCAAGACCCGCCTGACGGAGCGGTTCCGCCAATGTCTGCACTAAACCCGTACCATTGATAAACGGATCGGTAACGAAAAACACCCGCCGGGCGCCGATGCGGGCAAGTTGGGAAAGCAATTCATGTCTGGCGCCAGCACCATGAATAATGGTTTGGGGAGCATTAAAAAGGTAACTCATCGTTTCGAATTAACTGCCTGGGTTTGGAAGTTATTAACTAAGAGTATGCCTTATGCTACTCCTACCTCCATCAGACCTTTTTAATTCAAAAAAAGGCTGGGTCAACTTAGCAATTGACCCAGCAAACTACTATCAGTCAGTATCTTGCACCAAGATTAATCATCGTAGAAATCGTTCAGTTAAACCGCTGATTAGACCTAAAATAGTTTTTATTTTTAGGCCCCACAAATCGCTATTTTTTCTGGCTAGTAATCTGATTTGCGACGGCTTCGCCAACTTTATTTAAGCCAGCCTGACTGTAATGAATCTCATCCGTCATCCAGTCTTTGTCGGGAAACTGTCCCGGATCAACAGAGATCAACTGAACACCGGGTACCTGCCTGGCAACCTTACGCTGAATTCGACGAACTTCATCGTAGCCTTCGCGGGGGTGATTAGCATAGTAGCCAGTCAATACGATGAAAAACGGGAGATTAGCCCCTAACTCCGTTCGAAAACGAGCAATTAAGGTAGTGAGCGCCGTTTCGTATTCATCAGCCGTCATTAGTTTGTCATTGATGGTATTGGCATCCCGTTCTCCCTGCATCCAGATGATACCATCGACCCGGTGTTTTACCCTTCGTTCAGCCTTTTTAATTTTTTCAATTGTTGGTGCAAACAGAAGTAAACGACCCGTTTCGGCCCAACTACCATAGGCCTTTAATTCAGCTTTTTGATGACATGAACTGCCCCCACGCGCTGCTGAAACGATCACGATTGAATCGCCGGTAAGTTTGTGTAATGTTGTGGCCAGCGCTGGAGCAATACTGCCCGTATTGGCTTTATTAAAATACTGATCGTCCTGCCCGACGGGGTCTTTCAAGACCGACAGAGAATCTTTTTTTGCGTTATAATCGAAGCAAGTGGGACACTGGTATTTCGCTGACGTCCGACTATCGCCCTGCCCAACGGCGTTGCTTTGTCCGGCCAACAGGAATAGTCGTTGTTGTGCCCGAACAATTTTACCAGCCAGCATCAGGCTACCAAACACGAAGAACGATTTATAAAGAAATGATTTCATCAGGCTAGCTATCGTTTCTCTGCTTTCAACTGGATTTCGACGACATTCATTCCTCAGGCTTCCAATATCCGTATTCTTTTTTCCCTCAAACCGACACATAATGAATACCTTCTGACTTTAAGGAAGTACCGAGCGGATAACTTGCTCGATCTTCAGGTAGAGTTCGTTGAATTGTAATTCCTGATGTACTGGGCGTTACCTCCAAAATCTGGCAAGAAAAATCGTCGGTAGGCTTCTCTCGGCCAAATTCTTTCCTCAAGCTCGCGAAGGCAGCATGCCGTACGGTTGTAAACAAATAAGCGCGGTAGAATGTCGTAACGGAACGGTGTAATTGCTTTTGCCAGAACTAACTGAACACATCAATCACCAAATCTTCGGCTGCCTCTTTATTGTACACAAACCGAACGGCATGATTGCAGAGCGGCATGTAGTGCCTTCTTTACGAAATATGCCTCGATCCCGAATACGGTAGACGTACGTAATAAAGGACTTTTCGTTAAAAGTGGTGGGTCAGTTGTTCAGGTGCAACCATTCCAGATGCTGTTCCCCATTCCGTTAGCCAAGATTCAGATATAATCCTATACTTATACAGAATCCGGGCTACTGATTCTTCTCACCCGGCCCTTCTCCTGTTTAAGCAGAGGGGCAGGGAGAGGAGCAATTCATTATACCAAAGTATCCTTATCAGAAATGAACCGAACTGCCCTGATTTTACCCGTATTCGTTCTCACGTTAGTGCTTGGCTGGAGCTGTCAGAAACCATTGTCAACAGGTGCTACCTCTTCTAAAAAGACAGCTTCGAGGGGGATACAGGAATTCCACCAACGGAATGGCCTGCCGAATTTCTTTCAGAAAATAAAGGAAGGGCGTGAAATTAACGTGGCGTATATCGGTGGTAGTATTACCGAAGCGGGCGACGGCTGGCGTAGTCTGACCTTTAACTGGCTCCGAATCAATTACCCTCATAATTCATTTAACGAAATCAACGCAACTATCGGCGGAACAGGATCAAATCTGGGCGTTTTTCGGATTGATCGTGACGTGCTTGTCCATAAGCCCGATCTGGTCTTTGTAGAATTTGCGGTCAATGATTCAGGGCGTTCTCCCCACCAGATCGAGCAGTCGATGGAAGGTATTGTTCGAAAAATCTGGGAAGCCAATCCAGCTACCGATATCTGTTTTGTATACACGCTGTCTGCAAACCAGTTAAAGGATTTACAGGAAGGACGTTATCAGGTGACGGCACAAACCATGGAAGAAATCGCCGATCGGTATCAGATTCCGTCCATTAATATGGGGGTAGAAGTGGCCCGACTGGCTACAGAGGGCAAATTAATTTTCACTGGTAAACCCGAAGAAAATCCCGGCAAGATTGTCTTTACGACCGACCGAACGCACCCTTTATCGAAATCTGGCCATCCGATTTATGCCAGTGTTGTACGGAAATATCTTGAAGAAATGGAACGCCTGAGTGGCGCAAAACCACATGTTCTGTCTACCCCATTAGCCGCTGACAATTGGGAAACAGCCCAGCTAATCACACTTTCTGAATTGCCTCCATCGGTTCACTGGCAAAAGTTACCGGCCGATCACGAACTCGTTAAGTCGTTCTCCAAATTCATGCCAGCTATTTATAAAGCAACTTCACCGGATGCCTTACTACGTGTCAGATTTAAGGGAACTACGCTTGGCTTTTATGATATAGTTGGGCCGGGATCGGGGATTCTGGAAGTGACGCTCGATGGCGAGAAGCGAGAAGTCCAACGATTCGATCAGTACTGTCACTATTACCGAAAGTTTAGTTTTTATCTGGATGGTTTAAGCGATACGGATCATGAAGTAACTGTACGCGTAACCGGAAGGGCATTCGACAAGGCAGCTATCCTACAGAAACGGAACATCAAAATAGACGACCCCAGTCGCTACGCCGAAAATGGCTGGTATCTCAGCAATCTACTTCTGGTTGGCAAATTAGAATCCCTTCACTGGGACTGATTGGCCTTTAACTACGTAGTTCTATGATTTTTTTGCCGTACATCCTGCGTTAAACTACTTTTTCTGCTTCTCAGTCCGGTTTGGATGCTGGCTCAAACTGCTCCGACTGCCTTAGTCGTACCTGTGAACTGGCAACAGCAAGGTATTCTGATTCAGCTACAGGATGAGTTAAAAACCCTAAAATGAACTGGCCGCTTAACTGGCTTCGGTATGCTCGTGAGGAGCTTAGGGTTCGAGTATAAGCAGGAGCAGCTCAGAGTTCTGATTGGCGACAACGGAAAAGGGTTTGATCAAACCCTGTTAAGTCTGCGAACTGGTCAGACTAGCATGCAGCAACGGGCTGATGCCATAGTGGCCCAACTTCGGGTACGGTCGGAGCCTTGCCAGGGGGCTCCTCTCCAACTGGTTGTTAATACGTAACGAAGGTTTATCATCTACTTTCACGGGCGAAAATTCGCTTAAAAGCAAACTTTTCGTGAACGCATTAAGTAGTCATTGGCAATGATAGCCGTTCAATTATCGAAGGAATTTTGTGGACAAAGCGTATTTATATGGTATTTATAATTAAACAATAAATTGTTCTGTATTGTGATTTTTCAGGCTGTAATATCTCGTTTCTTGAGCTTTGTCAATAGCGCAATCCCTAACCAATATAATAGAAAAAACGGAATTCCCGGAATAAAGAATAGGAATAAAAATTCAAATCCCTTCGGAAGGTTCATTTCAGTAATGAAGATTAGTGTTGCTGAGACAATTCCCACTAAACTGAACATTGTATTTATGATTGGACTCCAGATTTTGATTTGTTGCAACTTGTACAAATGTAATGAAAGCCATATTACTAATATGAATTGAACATACCGCCCAATCACGCCAATTGTAATCATATTGAAATTATCATAATTTTTGCCAAATTCTTCAGGATTTTTACCCTGACTTACCCATTCCTTCAACCCTTCCGGATATAAGTAGTGATGAGTGAATTCCCATGTATATTCTGCGATGGCGATGATAAAAATCACGGTCATTATCCATCTGGTCGTTTTTTTTATTTTCAATGAATTACTACTAAACAGGAACAAGGCAAAACATCCAAAGAGTATTAATGCTAAAAAAAGTAAACTATACCTTAAATGTTCCCGTTCGGGGTGTTCAAGCATTTTAACGCTGAGGTCAGGTGCGGAAGCTAAACCATATATACCAATAATTGGCCATACTAACAAAAAAAGCAACATTCCGCCAACTGGTATTTTTTCGAATGATTGATGAAAATAGTTAAATAGTAGTAATGCAATCGAAACAATTCCAATTGAAATAACTATCCAAATTAGTATATAATTCTGAAAACTATTCCCATCAACATAGGGCGAATAGTTGCCCAGCACAGCCGACACCAAAAATGGAAGTATAACTAAAAGTAAAGCCGTGAAAGTTATTAATAGTTTCGTTTTCATTAGTTAGTCAATTTAAACGTTTTGATGGAAAACTTTCCCGCCACTTGGGAGCGGATCGGCTGGTTTAAGGGGGCAGGCTTTTCATGTTGTCATCCATCATTTTTTTCATGTTGCCATACCATGCGCTACAATCTCAGCCATTGACAAACACAGGGCAGGAAGAAGATTGATCTTCACTGGTTTATGAGATTAGGGTTGGGGGATTATTGATGCCAGACGTGAACGCTATCCGTTTAGGTTCGGCATCAAACATAGGCCGACGCGCAAGGCATAGCAAAGGCTATTGAGGGAAGGACGCAGATTTTGAGTGAGTAACCAGAATGGTGAGCTAACGAGGAAACGGTATATACCCAAGGCTCCCTCAATAAGAAAGTCGCTTACACAAGAAAAGTGAGCATTGGCTAACTTGAACTAGCAAGTGTGATCTGAAAATCAGTAGCTTGCTTTACAGAAAACCTCATTATCCATGAACTACTGGCTGTTGCTTTTATTGGGGTTGCCGCTACTGGTAGAAGCACAACACGTTGGGCCAGCCAGGGCTGTCACTACGAATCAGGCTGTCTCCGTGGGTATGCTCCCGCCATTCCAGCTGAATGGTACACCCAACTGGACGAAGTCGCAGGATATGGCCAGCCATACCTTGTTTTATGATGACCTATCAGGTTTGCCTGAGCCGTTCCCCGTCATTCATCGGCAGAGGTTCCTTCCCTTTGCCCAAAAGCAGCAGACATTCCGAAATCCTCCACAATCAAAGGTGTCGACCATTGTTACCTGGCTGGCATTCCGGGTTCAAAACACTAGCCCAACCCAATCGGCCGAAACCCTGCTGGATATAGGCGGGCATGGGCAGATTGACTTATACACGGATCGGGGCGTGCATGTGGAGCAAACGGGTATCTATTTTTTACCCTATAATATCGGGCAATGGGAGCCTATTCACTTGCAGGTTGGCCCGTTGCAGACCACCACGTTTTTTGTGAAGATCACGGATTTAGTACGTGTTGTATCGCCCATACTGCCCATGCTGCATACCCCCTTAAGCCTGAAATTGATAATTGCCGACCGTTCATACCTGATGAGATGGTTGTTTTTGTCTATGGCAATGATAGCTGCTGGTTTGTTTATTATGAGTCTGTTTGCGGTCACGCAGTATTATTTCAATCGGGATCTGGTCTTTCTATACTATACAATCTTCTGTTTTGCCGCTTCCTTCTCCGTGGTGTGGAATATGAATTTTGCGTTAGGGTTAGGCCTGCCGTTACAGATGCGATCAACAAATCAACCTTTTTCCTTTATCATCTCGTTCTTTTATATCTTGTTTATTGCCCGCTTTATTGATTTACCGATCCATTCCTCTAAAACCTGGGCGTTTCTACGTGCTTTGCTGGTTGTGTTTGCCATTCAGGAAGCCCAGGCTATCTACGAATATGGTAATGGGTTGATTTTTAGAGCTAATTGGTACTATCTCGGGCAGGAGTTACCATTTTTAGTGGCCGGTATCGTGGTCTTTATTGCCTTATTGCGCAGTAAGAGCCCATTTCGAGGCTATCTGCTCGTTGGAATTATCTGCCTATGGCTGATCTCTTATTTCGTTTTATTTTTAGATGTTCGAATTATGACGGGCAACTCTTTTATTCAGGTGTTTGCCAGGTTCCTTCCGTTTTTCTTCAGCCTGGGCATATTGTTTGAGAGTTTCTTCTTTTTGCTGGCCCTGGCTTATCGAAATCGGTTAGTTGAAGTCGAGAAAAACCAGATGCAAGGACGGTACACCCAGCAACTCGAAGAGCAGCTCACCATACGAACGCAGGAAATCGAGTCCAAGAATCAACTGCTGGAAGACCGACGCATTCAGCAACTTCAAACTGAGTTTGAGCATAAACTGGCCGATACTGAAATGACGGCCCTGCGCGCCCAAATGAATCCTCATTTTATCTTCAACTGTCTCAATTCCATCAAGTTATACACGCTTCAAAACGATACCGATAAAGCCTCCGATTACCTGACCAAGTTCTCCCGGCTTATCCGGCTCGTCCTCGAAAACTCCCGCGCTGACCGCATTCCGCTGCAAAACGAACTGGAAGCTCTCCAACTCTACAGCGATTTGGAAGCCATGCGCTTTAAACATAAAGTACGGGTGGACATTCGGGTTGACCCCGACATCGACCAGCAGGAGGCTACCATTCCGCCCTTGTTACTCCAGCCCTACGTCGAGAATGCCATCTGGCATGGGCTGATGCATAAGATGGAAGGGGGAACCGTAACGGTTGAGGTCACCCAACCTAACGATACCTATTTGCACGTTGAAGTTACGGATGATGGCGTTGGTCGGGCGCGGGCGGGAGAACTCAAAAGCAAGTCGGCTGGCAACCATAAATCCTTTGGCATGCAAGTAACGGCCGACCGTATACGGATGATTAATGAACTCTACAACACCCAAACACAGACCCAGATTTTTGATTTGGTCGCCCCCGACGACGAACCCCTCGGCACGAAAGTCGTGCTGGATATACCGATTTAATTTTGAATGAGTGAGTGTTTAATTGATTGATTAGCTAATGCGTCAGCTATTCAATCAATTAAACACTCACTCATTCACTCATTAATTATGAAGGCTCTCATCATTGACGACGAACCCGATAATGTGCAGTTGCTGGTGCTTCAACTGGCTCGGCACTGTCCACAGGTGGAGATTATTGGGCAATTTACCGATAGTCCATCGGCCTTGATTGCCCTGCGAACGTTGCGCCCTTCGCTGGTTTTTCTGGATATTGAGATGCCCATGTTGAACGGATTTCAATTGCTCGAACAACTCGGTGAGGTGTCG
This sequence comes from Spirosoma endbachense, assembly GCF_010233585.1. NCBI lineage: Bacteria > Pseudomonadati > Bacteroidota > Cytophagia > Cytophagales > Cytophagaceae > Spirosoma > Spirosoma endbachense. The sequence goes on along the minus strand of NZ_CP045997.1, from coordinate 8,999,197 downwards.
TTTCAGGTTGTTTTCGTGACAGCCTACAATCAATATGCGGTGCGGGCATTCCGGTTTTCGGCCCTCGATTATTTGCTCAAGCCTGTCGATACGATTGATCTGGTGAACACGGTTCGCCGGGCTGAACAGGCCAGTCTCACGGCTTCGGGTGTAGTGGGAGCGGCTCAGTTAGACTTGTTGCGATCGTGGTATCCAACAACTCAATCGGTGAGTACATCCCCGGCAACGCTGCCAACAAAAATAGCACTGCCCCATGCCAATGGACTGACGTTTGTAGAAACAAGCCAGATCCTCTACGCCGAATCCGACAGTAATTACACCAATTTCGTGCTGGAAACGGGCGAAAAATACCTCATTTCCAAAACCCTCGGCGATGTTCAGGAGATGCTGGAAACACGGAATTTCCTGCGCGTTCATCGGCAGTACATAGTGAATCTGGATCACATTAAACGTCTGGTCAAAGGCGAAGGTACTTATCTGGTGCTGACTACGGGGGCCAACATTCCTGTATCCAGGCAGCACAAAGATCGCTTATTGGAGCGGTTTGGCTGGGTGTAATCTAGAGTGCCATCTAGCTGAAATGGGCAGTTGATGGTGCTATGGCATTTACAAGAATCCGTCAGCTTGCCCGGCTCTTAACCCACTTGCCTAGCGGAACCGCTGAATGCTGAAGTCCCGCGCATCACCAACTTCTCCAATACGGGCATTGAGTGTATAAAGCTGACCATTAACGGCTACGCTTGTTGTTGCACCCGTGTACCCACTGGCGTCGTATTTTAGAATTGTGGCCGATTGCCAATTATCCGTACTACGCAGCTGGGCCACCCGATTGCCACCGGTCACAACATATAAGTCGTTATTGAGAAAGGTCAGTCCATCACCGGGCAACGATCCTGTTCCACTCACTTCAGTGATCGCATTGCCGTTTTGTAAATCCACTTTAAACAGTTTCCCCTGTCCCGTATTAGCGACAATGAGGAAGCCATTCGGATGGTAAGCAATCCCATTTAAGCCGAAGGTCAGGCTGGCGAATCGAACATCATCTCTTACCAGAATACTGGCTGCTCCAGCTCCGGTAACTTTGTAAATTACAGGGGAAAACGAATCCGTCACATAGGCTGTCCCATCGGGAGCAATTGTTACGTCATTGGCAAAGTTTGGGTCGGCAGCGGGTAGCAATGCATCAAGATCCGTCCGACGCTCAAGCTGCCGGGTAGCTAGGTTGAAGACCAGTAGTTCAGCCGTTTGGCGGGTGGTTGAGGGAGTACTTCTAACTGACCGACCCTGATCACTATTGCAGACAAACACGCGGCCATCGGCTACTTTCATCCCAATAGCAGCAATAAATCCAGGATCTGTCAGCAAATCCTCATAACGACCATCGGTATCGACTGTACCTACCTTACCAAGCGGTATGGATGTGACCAGAAATTTAGCCAATTGCGAAGAGTAAGCAATACCTTCTGGATATTGGCGGTCAGCCACAAAATTAATACGTTCCGGAAATGGTGCATTCGGACTCTGACTGTGATCTTCACAGGCGGTCAGCCAGGTAGCAGACAGGACAAAAAGAAAACGAAGAGTAGATGATTTATTCATAACGAGTAGGAAATTTGGAAAGTGATCAGATTAACAGTCAATTCACTCTTTCAGTATCACTGTAAAAAGCGTTGTTTATGAAATTTGTTTAGCTGATTAGCCTTATTTTATCTAACCATTGGGCGACCGTTTTCTGGCCTGTATGGTAGGGATTGTATATATTATCTGTTTAAAACAGTTGGCTGGCTACTTACGGATGCTCGTAATTAAACCATTTAGGACTGAAATGACTCGACCTCTCCCCACGCCGTCACCGTTCAAAAAAACGTCAGGCTGACCCCGCTTGATTCGACTCAGCCCATGAACAATTTCCCCTGTTCATTCCTGGACAAAAGCTGTCCATAAACGGACAACCCGTTTCACAAAATCACCGTATCCCAGCTCTAAACCAAACTTTTAGTAACTGGTACAGTAATTGACACATCAATTATTTGCTCCTTAGGCACTGACTGCTATGCTCCTAAACTATTTAAAAATCGCCCAACGTATTTTCAGAAAAGATAGCACGTTTACCCTCATTAATGTCGTGGGGCTGGCTGCGGGTTTGGCTGTGGCATTACTTATTATTCAGTACGTACGTTTTGAGTTAAGTTACGAAAACACAAACCCGTTGGCCAATCGGATTGTGCGACTCACCATGGACTATATGAATGGGGGCGCAGTGGACGCTCAGGATGCCGAGACGTATCCTCAGATTGGCCCTAGAGCCAATCAGGAAATGGCTCAAGTCGTTAACTACACCCGCGTCTATTCCATCATCAAACCGAGTATGACGGTTCAGATTGGCAAGGAGTATCAGGCCGTGGAGAAAGTACTGGCGGTCGATTCCTCCTTTTTTTCCCTGTTCAACTACCCACTCCTGCGAGGAAGCCGCAAAGACCTCTTTACCAAACCCCGACAGGCTGTTCTGACAAAATCGATGGCATTAACGTACTTCAATACCCTAGATGTGCTGGGTAAAACGATGAAAGTACCAAAACCGGAAGGTAACATGCTGTTAGAAATCGTTGGCGTGGTGGCGGACAGCCCGGCCAATACACACCTGAAATTTGACATGCTCTTCTCCTACCCGACGCTGCGCTCCGACTTTGGCCAACAAGAAGATGACTGGAGCAGCAATAATGTATTCACCTATCTGCAACTTGCCGAAAACACCAGCTACGACCGGTTTACCAAATCGCTGGCTGCTTTTAGCGACCGATTGCTCACCGAAAAGAAGATAACCAGCGAGCGGGTGATCGGTCAGAAAATCAGCGAAATCCATCTGTATTCCCATAAAACCTACGAAAACGAACCAAACGGTGAAGCACGGTCTGTATATGTTCTGCTAGGCGTAGCTTTTCTAGTACTGCTAAGCGCCTTAGTCAACTATGTGAATTTGACCACCGCCAAAGCCCTCGACCGGGCGCGGGAAATGGGACTAAGAAAGGTCGTTGGTTCCACGCAGAGCCAGATAAGAATGCAGATCTTTATCGAAACGATCCTGATCAACATCATTGCCTCAGGTCTGGCCGTGGGGTTAGTGGCGGGCTTTCAGTCGGTGTTTGTTCAGGTGGCGGGGCTACCCGAAGGCTTTAGCGTTATGGGCGATGTGTTTTTCTGGGAAAGTGCCGGTGCGTTTCTGCTACTGAGTGTTATCCTGTCGGGATTTTATCCAGCCTTCGTCTTGTCTTCATACGATCCGGTCAAGGTACTCAAGGGTAATTTCTCGCGCTCAACCAAAGGCACCTTGCTTCGGAAGTCGTTAGTCGTTTTTCAATTTACAATTACCCTTATCTTGTTGGTGCAGACGTTTGCCGTTTACCAACAGGTGTCTTTTCTGCGCGAACAGAACTTAGGCCTAACCATCGATCATACGCTGGTTGTGAAAGCGCCAGCAAGCAATAACGCCCGCCAGGAGTACGGTGCGTTTCGACAAATGCTATTGGCTCAATCGCAGGTAAAATCGGTGTCCGTTTCGGGAGCCGTACCGGGCCTGGAGTCTTCCTTGATGAATACAACGACGGGCATCAATTTGTCGGATGCCGTCAAGAAAACGAATTACAATTATTACATGGCAAAGATCGATACATCGTTCTTCGAGCTGATGGGTATCCGGCTGCTGGCGGGCAAAAACTTCGATGCCACGACCCGGCCGGGTTTTTCAGATACGACGAATCGACAGCTCATTGTCAACGAAGAAACCATCCGGCTCTGGGGAATTCCTACGCCCGAGCAGGCTATTGGTAAACGGGTAGACCTCTGGGGTCATCAGGCAACGATTCGAGGTGTTGTCAGAAATTACCATTACGAATCACCAAAGGCTGCCCACATACCTATTATTCACATGTACTCCCCTTCGTTCGATTCGTTCGCCAGTGTGAAGTTTGCCGGGGGTAATGCTAAGGAGCAACTCGCTACGTTGAAACAGGTTTACGAGGCTAATTTCCCCCATACACCATTTAGCTATTTCTTCATGGATAGTGAGTATGACAAACAGTACAAAGCCGACGATCGCTTTCAGCAAGTATTCGGGGCCTTAACTGGCCTGGCCATTCTGATCTCCTGCCTGGGCCTGTTCGGTCTGGCCACGTTTACGGTTTCCAAACGAACGAAGGAAATCGGGATTCGTAAAGTGATTGGGGCCAGCACAATGAACCTGATGCTTTTACTTTCGACCGATTTTATCCGAACCGTTCTGCTTTCGATCCTGATTGGCCTTCCCATCACCTATTTATTAGTCAAAAACTGGCTGGCCAACTACGCGGCCCGTATTGAATTAAGCGGGTGGCTTTTTGCCTGGCCAGCTTTGTTGGTACTGTTACTGGTTTTGGTATCGATCGGTAGTCGAACCGTGGCTACAGCGCTGATGAACCCAGTCAAATCACTTCGGTCTGAATGAAGATGGCGGTATGATTACTGCAAAAGAGATTAGGGATAGCATACAAGTTTTAAAATGAACTTTTGTAAGCTATCTGCTTATGTTGATTACTCTGGTTCATTTAAACGTCCCGATAGAGTTAAGGACAAGATGTTGCTCCTTAGCCTGATATAGGTTGTCAAATTCCCTGAACTTAGTAAATTTTACTTGGCGTAATTCCGAACTTATTTTTGAAGGCCCGACCAAAATAATTTGGATCACTGAAACCCACTTCAAAAGCCGCTTCGGTCACGCTTGTGCCACTTTCGAGCAACTCACGAGCTAACATCAGGCGATAATCGTTCAGGTATTCCTTCGTACTCAGACCCGTTAGTGTTTTCAGTTTCATATGCAGTTGCGACCGGCTGCATTTCATCTGCTGGGCCAGTACGTCGGCCGTTACATCTTTATTTTTATACTGCTGATTAATCAGTGAAGCGAACCGCAGCACAAACTCCTGATCTTTATTGTGTCGAGGCAGGGAGCTTAATAGAGAACCCGCCAGACTGCCTGTTAGCTTAGTTTTTAATAAGGATACCGTTTTCAGTTGATTGGTAATCATCAAATCCATCTCTTTCAGGCTGAAAGGTTTGCTTATGTATCCTTCGGCACCACTATTTAGGCCTTCAATAATCGTTTTATCTTCCTCGTTTTCCAGTAGTAGAATAATCGGTATATGTTGCGTTTGTGGATTGCTCTTTAGAACCAGGCAGATGCTTTTAAACTCTTTATCGAGCATATTGCTGTCACAGAGAATAATTTCAGGCAGCCTGCTTTCGGCCTTCTTGAGCGCTTCGTTAAACGTAGTCGCCACGCTAATGCGGTACGTTTCTCCGTAATGGCGTTTCAGAAACTGAGCCAGTTCTTTAGAGCGTTCAATAATTAGCAGATTGGGTTTATCATTCAGTAACGAATCCTCAACCGGGAAACTAAATAAGTCCCCATCCCGCCCCAGATTTACTTCCGGCGAATCGACAATATGCCTACTTATCGAGTGTTCAATTTTGGAGTTCGCAGTTGCCTTGCTGACAGGCGTTTTTCGGATGGGGATTTGGAGCGAAATTCGCCCCCAGTCATCCATATCGGAAAAAATTACGCGCCCCGAAAGCATTTTCAACAGACTGAATGTTAACAATATACCGATGCTGAGTGAATTATTCTGCGCAAAAATCTCTTCTGAATTTCCAGCATACTGATAACTGGTTTCAAGACTTTTCAACAGCCCTGGCTGGCCATTGAATGTGAAGGTGAGTTGCAATTCCGCCGTTGCCTGATCCGAAGTCTTAACAATCTCAACATCAAAATTCAGCTCATCTCCTTCGGCCAGTTGGTCAATCAGGTAAAAATATACATTACCAATAATCATTTCCAGCTTTCCGGCATCAAACGACGCCATCAGATACGGGGGAGAAAAGGTAAGTCGCTTGTAAATTTGCCTGGCCCGGAGCAGGGGGTCGAATCCCTTCAACGTTTCTTTGATGAAGGCAATGATATCGGCATCAACAAGGTGGATTTTTTGAATTTCGTGGCCTGTTTTACGAAGTTCGGTAATCTGATCAATCAGTGCCTGCAACCGCCGGGCGTTGTTCTTGATGATACTATAATTCGTTGCAGAATCGGCGCGCCAGGCCTGGTTGTTTTGAATCAATTCGTCAATCTCCGCGATAATCAGGGTAATCGGTGTTTTGAATTCATTGGAGAGGAATGTAAAGAAATTCAGTTTCTGCTGGTTCAGCTCTCTGCTTTTTTCGCGCTCTACCCGTTCCATCTGCACGGCCATTTTCTGGCGGTTCAGATACGTAATGACCCGCCGATAGAGAACCAGCAAACCAATGCCGAGCAATCCATAAAAGAGATAGGCGAAGGTCGTTCGCCAGAAAGGTGGTTTCACAACTAGCTGAAGCGTACGCTCCGTTGGTGACAAATCGCCATTTGATTGATACGACCGAACGTGAAACGTGTAAGTTCCGGGTGATAGATTCGTGTATGTTTGCGAGTTAACGGTGGTTTTCGGACCCCAGGTTTCTTCGAATCCTTCGAGGTAATACGTATAATAATTGGTCTGCTTCGAAAAATAATTGATGGCTACAAAATCGAACGTAATGACATTCTGCTCGTAATTAAAAACCAGTTCCTTTGTTTCATCAAGACGCTTTGTTAGCATCAATTCGCCGTCGGCCCTGACTTCCTTATTAAAGAGCTTGAGGTCGGTAAAATAAACGGGCGGATCAAAAACCCGTTTCGCAATGCTGTCTGGATTGAAATAGCAAAGTCCGTCTACGCTCCCAAAATACAGATTGCCCTGACGGTCTTTCAGGGCCGATTTAAAATTGAACTGGGTAGCCTCAAGCCCATTACTCCCGTCGAATACCCGATGTGTGTTCTTTTTTGGATTAAATGAAAGCAACCCGCTATTGGTCGAAAACCAGTACGTGCCATTGTTATCTTCCAGTGTTTCATACACCGTCTGAGTAGACAGGTAAGCTTGTACTGGATGGTTGATAAATTTTTTTTGCCTATAACTCCACTGACACGCCCCCCCATTCAGGCTGCCGAACCAGATATTATGGTCTGAATCTTGATAAACACTCATAATTTGATTGCTCTGCAAAACAGGCGTGTTACTGACGTCATAATGAGTTAATTGATCGAGTTTAGGGTCGTACTGGTACACACCTGAGAACGATGTAGCAATCCAAATTCGTCCCGATGTATCGCCTAGCAAATCAACAACAAAGCGGGTTCCCAACTCCTGAGGTTTGAAGAGTCGAAAGGTGCCCGTTTTCTCATCCAGAATATTCAGGCCCCGAGTGGTACCCACCCAAAGTTGACCGGTTCGGTCGCGATGAAGTGCATTAACGTAATTGCTTGCCAGCGAGGTCGGGTCATCCGGATTATGTAGAAATACTTTCTTTTTCCCCGTTACAGGATCGATACGGTTTAGCCCACCCAGAAACGTACCAACCCAGGCCACTCCCGACTTATCGATCAAAATAGCGTGTATGTTATTATCACTCAGACCATTCGCCCGGTTATGATACGTATATCGACCAGTAACCCGGTCTTGAATACTAATGCCTCCATCTTCAGTGCCAACCCAAAGACGATCCTGCCCATCAATGGCAAGCTGGCTAATGGCCTTTCCCGCAATGGTTTGCCCGTCGGTGGCTGGAAAAAGATGCTCGAATGAAATGCCGATGGGTTTCGTGTAGTTGACCCCACCAAAATACGTTCCCAGCCAAACGATTCCATCCCGACTCACGAAGCTTGAATAAACTGCCCGGTCAGTCAGGCCATAGGGAGAGGCCGTAAACGATTTATCGTAGCTACGTGCCGTTTGGCGTTGGCTGTCAACCATAATTATCCCCGCTTCACTGCCAATCCAGACGTTTCCGGCCAAATCTTCGACAACGGTACGAATTATCCGTACTCGCCCACGTACAAGCCGCGAAAACCACTCTAACGACCTGAAGATCATGGCATTTTCATCTAATTGCAGCAGATCGTTTTCCGTACTCAGCCAGATAGCTCCCCGGCGATCTTTGAAAAGCTTATGGTTGCGCAGCGTATGTGATTTTCGATGATTATCCCCATCAATGGGAAGTGTAATTATGGTTTCGCCGGTTGAATTGATGATGCATGGCGTATTGTTATGCAAAATCAGAAAAGAACCTTTTCGAAACTCACAAATATCGTGAACGAGCTGCCCTGGCAGAATTTGACGTACTAATCCACGCTCGGATAAAATATAGATCCCATCCTGACTGCCAATCCATAAGTCGCCTGTCGATACCCGTTGGATACCCAATACGTTGACTGATTTTTTCCCCAGCGATACCGGAACAAATTCATCCTTATCGAAAAGGTACCGAAACAGGCCAGTAGCAGTTCCTACCCAGAGTTCGTGCCCAACGGTATAAAGGCAGTTGACTCTGGCCCCTTCAGCACTGGGGTCAGTATCATTTAGCGGGTAATTTTTAAGACGCTGGCTATCGTATCGACTAATTCCTGCCCGCGTTCCGAACCAGATGAAGCCCTTGTGGTCCTGCTTGATGCTAAAAACACTATTGTGCGACAAACCATGTTCAGATGTGAGCGCATTAAAATAAAAGTTTTGAGCCTCACTTGTGCTGACGATTGAGAGTAACAAACTAACAATCAACAAAATAAGAGTCAAAAAATGTAACCGAAAGTAGATTTTTTGTTGCATTACCATAATACCAGCTATATGTATTTGTATCCGCACAATCATTCAAAACTGGATATAAGGAGGTAAAAATTGCACAATTGTCCTGGTTATTTGATCAAAAGTCAAGATTGAGGTAAACTCTACTTCTTAAAATTGCAAAATCATTCCTTTGAATTATGCCAGGCTGCCTGGAGCTTGGCAAATTCCACCTTAATCCTATAACCAAAAATCATTCTATGAAGAACAACTACAGGTTGAGGCCAATCAAGCTGATTGGATTTCTGCTATTTCTTCTGATTGGGAGGCATACCCAAGCCCAGCAACGCACGCTCTCAGGGAAAATATTCGCAGAGAACGGAGGGCCACTGCCAGGAGCTACTGTTCTGCTGAAAGGCACGTCGACGGGTACGTCAGCCAACGCCGATGGGATGTATTCTCTCCCGATTCCGACCGATCTGACGAGCGGTACGCTGGTTGTCTCGTTCATCGGTTACCTATCAAAAGAAGTGACGGTTGGTAATCAAACTACCATCGACGTAACGATCGTCCCGGATTCCAAAGGCTTGCAGGAGGTTATTGTTGTCGGTTACGGTACGCAGAAAAAAGAATCGATAACCGGGGCCATCTCTGCTGTTACGTCCCGCGACGTGGGCCGGGTTCATGCGTCTACCGTAACGGGAACGTTGGCCGGTAAAATTCCAGGTGTCCAGTTCCGGCAACCCGACGGCCGACCCGGTGCTGCGGCTACCATTCAAATCCGGAATATGGGTGGCAACCCGCTGTTTATCATCGACGGTGTGCCGAAAGACAAAACGCAGTTCGATAACCTCTCACCCAATGATGTCGAAACGATCACGGTACTGAAAGATGCCTCCGCTTCTATCTATGGTTCGCGGGCAGCTAACGGCGTTATCATCGTAACGACCAAACGCGGAACAGTTGGCCAGAAAAGTACGATCAATCTGGATGCGTACTACGGTTTTCAGAACTGGACGCGCTTCCCGACGGTCGTGAACGCTTACGACTGGAATCTGGGAAAAGCGGAAGCTGAGGTGAATCGCAATGGGACGACGGCCATCACCCAGGCTGAATTAGATAAGTATAAAGCAGGGACGGAATACGGTTACCAAAGTTTCGACTGGTATAATTTTATTATTCAACCTAACTCGCCCCAGTCGAACATAAACCTGAGTGCCAGCGGTGGCTCAGAACGTATTAACTACTACATCTCCGCTACGCGACTGGATCAGAATTCGGTGATGGGCCGCGAGTTTTTCTTTAACCGCACCAATATTCAGTCGAACATTGACGCCCGAATTTCAGACCGAATCAAAGTGGGACTAACCATTGCCGGGCGACAGGAAACGCGCGAAAATCCGGGTGTGCCGGGTGGTGACGACTACGTAGCGCCCAAGTTGGCCATCCTGCGCAATCGCCCGACCGAACGTCCCTACGCCAATGATAATCCTGATTATATCAACACCATCAGCAACCCGGCTTCGAACTGGGGCTATCTGAACTACACACGGTCAGGCTTTCTCAAAGAAGTGTATAGCTCCATTACCCCCCAAGCCACGGCCGAATACCAAACTCCCATCAAAGGTCTAAGCATCAAGGGCTTGTATTCATACATGTTCCGCGATGCCCAGCGCGAAGTATTCGAGTACACCTATGATACGTATACCTACAATCCAACGACTCAGCAATACAATCGGACGGGTGGTAGTCAGAATCCCTATCGGCAACGGGTGGTGAACAAAATTGACGAAAACGTTGGGCAGTTCCAGTTACTCTACACCAATACGTTCGGGAAGCACTCCATTAACGCCATCGCCCTAACCGAGCGGCTGAAGAAGCGTATCCGAAACGTAGAGGCCCGCACCGTGCCCAAAACCAATTCGCTGCCCGTCATGCAATTCGCTGATATTGTGGCGTATAACGATGTCGACTCTACGCAGGCAAGGGTAGGCTACATTGGTCGGATAAACTATGGCTATGCCGATAAATATTTCCTGGAAATAGCCGCCCGGCGTGATGCCTCCTGGAAATTCTCCCCCTCGAAACGCTGGGGTACATTCCCGTCGGTCTCACTGGCCTGGCGCATTACCGAAGAACCTTTCTTCAAAGCCTGGACCAATAACGGCGCTATCCTGAGCGAGCTTAAACTAAGAGCCTCCTACGGGCAGCTTGGTGACGATAACATTCGGCCCAACAACGTCGAACTCGATCCGTTTGCCTATAATCCTGGCTACAACTACAATACGGGTATAGGCATTATGTCGGGCACGACAACCGTAGCCGCTCGCGACCGGGGGATTGCCTTTGATCGGCTTTCGTGGCTAACGGCCAAAGTGACCGACATCGGACTGGATTTCTCGCTGCTGAATAATAAGATCACGGGTACGCTCGATTATTTCCGGCGAGTTCGCGATGGATTGCCCGCCGTGAAAAGCGACGTGTTTGTGCCCAGCGAATTAGGATACGCGTTGCCACAGGAAAACTTGGAGAGCGATGCAGTGACTGGTGGCGAAGGTTCGTTGACGTATAACGGTAACGTGCGGGGCATTCGGTTCACTATTGGCGCCAACCTGTCGTTTGCACGCAATCGGTTCCTGAGGCCTTACAATCCACTGTTCGGTAATTCATTGCTTGAGTACCGCGATTCGCGAACGGATCGGTGGAGTAACATTTTCTGGGGATACGAAGTCGTTGGGCAGTTTCAGTCGCAGGATGAAATCAACGACTACGCGGTCAATATTGACGGGCAAGGGAACCGGACCATGATTCCGGGCGATTTGATCTACCGCGACCAGAACAATGACGGGGTCATCAATACCCGCGATGAACGACCCATTGGCTACGGCATTAACAACACACCGATTTTATCGGGTGGTCTGAACTTCACACTGCAATACAAAGGCTTTGATTTTGCTATGGATTTTTCCGGGGGCAGGATGATGGCGATTAACCGTATCAATGAACAGCGAAACGCTTACCAGACTACGGGCAACGTACCGCATTTGCTCTTTGATGACCGCTGGCGTCGGGCTGACCCGCTCAATCCGGACAGTCCGTGGATTGCCGGTAGCCAAATTCCGCTTCGCTATAACGATACCGGACATAGCAACATCAATAAGAATTCGACCTGGTGGCTGCTCAACATCACCTATCTCCGCAACCGGACAATGGAACTCGGCTATACGCTCCCAGTCCTGCTGACCCAAAAAGTGAAGATACAGAAGGCGCGCGTGTTTGTGAACACCTACAACCTGTTCTCCATCGACAACACCCGGCCTTATGGTATCGACCCCGAAGTACAGGATGAAAACGGGCTGCAATACCCGCAGACCAAGCTGCTCAATTTTGGCCTGAACCTGAGCTTCTAAACCGACACAACCATGAAAAAATACATTCTATCGTTCGCCATCCTGTTTTCATTAACGACCGGCTGTAAGGACGACTCTGAATTTCTGAATATTAAGTCTACCAGTATTCTGCTGGTCGATGAGGTCTATAGTGACCCCCGGCTCGTGTTATCGGCCGTAACGGACCTGTACAACCGTATTCCTGATTTTCAGGAGCCCGGCACTGGTACAATTAGCATTTATGCGGTCCTTGATGAAGCCTTCTCGTCTGGCGACTACCCGCGGCATCAGACCCGGGAATACGATTATGTCTTTCCGGGCATAAATAATCCTGAAGTAACGTATTGGGATTATAGCTACATCCGGGAGATTAACCTGTTCATCGAGCGGGTCAATGCCGCAACCAAACTAAGCGCGGCCGATAAAGCCCGGTTTGTGGCCGAAGGTCGGTTCCTGCGGGCCAATGTCTATTTTGAGTTGGTCAGGCGCCTGGGCGGTGTGCCGCTCATTACCGAATCGCTCACCTACGATTACAGTGGCAATGCGGCTTACCTCCGTAAACCCCGCGCCAAAGAGTCGGAGATTTATGACTACGTTATCAGCGAACTTGAAGCGATCAAGTCTATTCTGCCCAAAACGCCCAACGAGAAATCGCGTGCTACGTACGGACTGGCCTTGGCCGCTAAATCACGGGCAGCTCTTTATGCAGGTTCCATTGCCAAATACGGTGTCAATACGCCGACGGTTACGTTACCTGGTGGCGAAGTGGGCATCCCGGTAGCTAAAGCAACTGGGTATTACCAGACAGCACTGGATGCCGCTCAGGAATTGATTACCTCCGGGCAGTATTCGCTTTATCAGAAAGCGCCAGACCTTTCCACCAATTTCGCCAATATTTTCCTGGACAAGGCGAACAACCCTGAGGTGATTTTTGTGGAGGATTACAAACTGCAAAGTGGTAAGGTTCACTCGTTTGCATTAGATAATCAGCCACGCGCTGTTACGGAAGAAGGCGAACGTGGGGGGCGGTTGAATCCTTCGCTTAACCTTGTGCAGTCGTTCGAGAAGTTAGATAATACGTTCGCGCCATTGCCGATAAACAAAGGCGCGGCTACTGACTATATCTACTACGATAAACCCGAAGATCTCTTCGCCGGACGCGATGCGCGGCTTCGGGGAACGGTGCTGGTACCGGGAGACCTTTTCAAAAACCGCTCCATCGACATCTTTGCCGGACTGATTTTAGGTAACGGCAGCACCTTGTCGGGCGATCAACTGGGCCAACTCAAAATGGTTAACGGTGCGTCGGTGCAGGTAGTAGGTTTATCAGGACCGATTGAAGGATACGATGGCTCAGCGCAGAGTGGATTTTATATGCGCAAATACAACGACCCCGTTACTGGTTCAGGGCAGATTGGTACGATGAGTGAGGTCTGGAATGTACGTTATCGCTACGCTGAAGTGCTGCTCAATGCCGCCGAAGCAGCCTTTGAACTAGGTCAGACTGCGATAGCTGCCGGGTATATGAAACAGGTGCGCGATCGGGCAGGACTCACGAAAGCGTTAACTCCCTCAGAAATCACGTTCGATCGGATTGTTCACGAGCGCAAAGTGGAGCTATCTTTTGAAAATCACATTTTATGGGATATGAAGCGGTGGCGGCTTGCCCACGTCGTATGGGATGGCAGCAACTCCGACCTGACTACGTTACCGGGTAAAGCCACCGAGCCGAGCACACGGGTATATAGTTTGTGGCCGTACAAAATCTACGATCCAGGCGGACCCAACCATAATAAATGGGTGTACCGCAAAGTTCTGTCGGGTCGGGTAACGCAAAGCCATATTTTCCGGCTGGGCAACTATTACGCGCGCATCAACGATGGAATCATCAACAACAATCCGTTGATTCTCAGAAACCCTAACCAATAAGCAAATTAAAGAGCGAAAGATTGAATGAGCGATAGTGCTGCGTCAGTCTTTCACTCTTTACTCATTCGCTCTTTCACTCATTAGCTCATTCACTCTTTAAAAAGATGAAGACATACTTATTATTAATCGGAACCCTCCTCAGCCTGACCGGGTGTGAACTGGATAATTTCGAACCACCCAAATCTACCTTCGAGGGGCGGCTTGTTTATAAAGGTGAACCCCTGCTCATGCAAAGCTCGAACGTAGCGTTCACGAACAACTCCGATTTCCCGGTTTTCCTGGAACTCTGGCAGAAAGCCTACAACAACCGTAGTTCCATCCGGATACCCATCAAGCAGGATGGTACGTTTTCGTCGCTACTTTTCGATGGAGAATACAAACTGATCGTCCCCAATGGACAAGGCCCTTTTCTTTGGAAAAAAACGGCAGCCAACACGCCTGATAGCCTGAATGTTACCGTTCAGGGAAGCCAGAAGTTAGACATCGAAGTGATGCCGTATTACATGCTTCGAAACCCAAAAATTGCGATCAGTGGCCGGAAGATATCGGGTAGTGTTTCGCTGGAAAAAGTAATTACGGATGCCACGAACGGTAAGGCGGTCGAACGTGTCTCTTTATACGTCAACAAAACCCAGTTCGTCGATGCAGGTAATAGTCTGAACAAGGCAGATTTAGCTGGCACGGACATAAAGGACATGGCCAATGTAAGCCTGATTACGGGTGACATGCCCGCACTGGTTCCTGCACAGGCTTACGTATACGCCCGTATTGGACTGAAAATTTTAGGCGTAGAAGACATGATTTATACGCCCGTGCAGAAAATCAATTTATAGGTTGGTGGTTGTTTACTAAGCCGCAGAGGTTCGCATGACGAACGTATCGTCAGCAAGTATAAGTGGCGAACCTTTGTGCTTAGTCTTCCAAACCTGATCAATAACCAACTAACACAACCTGCAAACCTTTCTTACTCAATGCGAAAACTCCTTTTCCTGCTCACTCTTCTGGGATCGGTCGCCACTCAGGCTCAAGTGGCTGTTGATTTGTCGAAATACACTAAAAGTCCCACCACCGTATCGCAGCAGGGTAGCGACGTAGTACTGACCTGGCCGGCTTCGGGCCGGGAGATGGGTCGGCTAATCGTTAGTCTGGCTTCGGATAAACCGTTGTTTAGTCACATTCAGTTGTCAAAAAGTGGGAAGTTCAGCGAAATTGCCACGGACATGAACCCGGCCTTTGTTCTGACCATCGGTAAACGGGATCTAGTGTCGCAAAACGGCTGGAACATCTTTTTTGATAAAACCAACCGGCTGCCCAGTAAATCCTACGCTGTTCAACTGACCAAACGATCGGCGAGTGTCAGCACCGTTGGCACACGAACCGTGTTGCGAGTTGGTGATACTGAAGCCGATCGTTTCCGGGGAGCCATCGAAATTACGGTGTATCAGGGAAGCCCGTTATTCAACGTAGCAGCTGTCATGTCGACGCAGGTTGACTCAACGGCTATTCTCTACGACGCGGGTCTGGTGAGCAAAAACGGCAACGGTCCCGGCGGGGAACCGCGACCGTCCAACTGGACCACACTCGCCTGGTCGGATACTGACAACCGGATGCAGGAGTCTCCACTTAATCCGACGGCTCCCAACAAGGCACAGTCGGTAAAATACCGGACTATCATGGGCAGTGGTCCCAATGGAACGCTGGCTGTTTTCCCGGCTCCGCACCAGTATTTTTATCCGTTAGACGAAGCCTACAATCTTGATTTTACGTGGTATGGGACAGGCTATCGAAGCCTAGTTCCAGAGTTTGGCATCGGCATCCGGCAGGATTTAATGGGCGACAAGCGCTGGGTTCCGTGGGTCAATGCGCCCCCAGGCACACAGCAACGGCTCAACTTTTTCTGTCTACTCAGCACCGACAAACCCGCCGAAACGCTGGCCGAGGTGAAGCGATTCACGCACAACGACAAGTATCCTGCGCTGCCCGGCTACAAAACGATGTCGAGTCACTTTCACAACGAGTTCACCATGAAAGTGGTGCTGGCAGGTAAGCCCATACCGGAGATACCCAACTTTGTAAAGGTATTTAAAGACCACGGCGTGAACATTGTCCATCTGGCCGAGTTTCACGGTCCTGGCCATCCGAAAGGCCCTGACAGTTTGCGACTACGGGAGCTAAAAGCCCTTCATGAGCAATGTAAACGACTGTCGAACAATGACTTTCTGTTACTGCCCGGCGAAGAACCCAACAATTTTTTCGGCGGACACTGGTTGTCTTTCTTTCCGAAGGATGTCTACTGGATCATGTCGCGCAAACCCGAAATGCCTTTCGTGACGAATGAACCCGGCTACGGGAAGGTCTATCGGATTGCCGACAAAAATGATATGCTTAAACTCCTGGAGGCCGAAAACGGTCTGGCCTGGGTGGCCCACGCCCGTACAAAAGGCTCAACGGGCTACCCCGATAAATACAAGGAAGAAGACTTTTTTAAGTCGGATCATTTCTTCGGAGCGGCCTGGAAGAATATTCCCGCTGACCTGTCGGAACCGCGACTGAGCCGCCGGGTGCTGGATTTGCTGGACGATTATTCGAACTGGGGGTACAAAAAACACGCCATAGCCGAGACTGACATTTTTACGATGGAGCCGGAAAATGAAACCTATGCGCACCTGAATGTCAATTACTTCCAGATGGACAAACTGCCCGACTACAATTCGGGCTGGCAACCGGTTCTGGACGTAATGAAACAGGGCAAGTTTTTCGTAACAACGGGCGAAGTCCTGCTGCCAGCCTTCACGGTGAATGGCAAAGGGGCGGGCGAAACCGCTTCGGTGCCTGCCGACGGAAAAACAACCATCAATCTGGACGTAAACTGGACCTTCCCACTCACGTTCGCCGAAATTGTATCTGGCGACGGCAAGCAGGTCTACCGCGAACGTATTGACTTAACCAATACGTTGCCCTTCAGCAAAAAAACGTATCGATTCGATACAAATCTTAAAAATCGAAAGTGGGTCCGGGTCGAAGTCTGGGATGCCGCTGTGAATGGTGCGTTTACCCAACAAGTCTGGCTCGAAAACCAACGCTAATCGCTCAACTTTTTCTTTATGAAATTGCCCATTTTTACCCTCCTGCTGGCACTCGTGCTGCACCAGGGCTGCACAAGAACTGCCCGGCCCGGAATGGGTTCGGGGCAGAATCCTTCTACCACTGAGACAACTGCTCGCCGGGGTGAAGTGCTGTTTCTGGGCAACCGGAGCAAGCATCATGATTCAGGGAAATATGCCCCCTGGCTCGCTATTTCGCTTTTTAAAAAAGGGGTGAATCTGACCTACACTGTTAACGTCAACGACCTTAACCCCGAAAATCTGGCTAAATACGATGGGCTGATTATTTACGCCAATCACGACAGTCTCCCGCCCGCGCAGGAATCGGCTTTAAAGGCGTTCGTAGAGGGCGGCAAAGGATTAATTCCCCTGCATTCAGCTTCAGGCTGTTTCAAAAACTCGGATTGGTACATCACGACCATCGGAGGGCAGTTCAAGTCGCACAAAACGGGGCCAATTACGGAAAGCATTGTCGCAAAAAATCACCCGGTCATGCAGGGGTTAACGCCCTTTACTACGTCCTGGGATGAAACATACATACACCAGCGGCTCAACCCCGATATGACTGTTCTGACGACCCGCCAGGAGGGCGACCGGCAGGAACCTTATACGTGGGTACGGAAACAGGGTAAAGGACGGGTTTTTTATACGGCTTATGGCCATAACGACAGTACGTGGGCAAATCCCGGTTTCCGTGAACTGGTAAATCGGGGTGTGTTGTGGGCCATTGGGGAGCCGGTAACCAAACAGATTGCTAAACTGGCGATTCCGAACGTAGACATTTATGAGTCGGCCAACATTGCCATTGACGATTACACCAAACGGCACCGCGTTCCGGCCATGCAGGTGGCGTTGAAGCCTGAGGATTCCAAAAAACTGATGCAGGTGCCCGCCGATTTTGACATTCAATTGTTTGCGGCTGAACCCGACATTACAAATCCCATTGCCATGTCGTGGGATGAACGAGGACGGCTCTGGATTGTAGAGTCGGTCGATTATCCGAATACGTTTCTGGAAACCGACGGAGCTGCCAACGACCGTATCAAAATTTGCGAAGACACCAACGGCGACGGGCGGGCCGACAAATTCACCATTTTTGCCGACAAACTGAACATCCCAACGAGCATGGTTTTTGCGAATGGTGGCGTAGTAGTGTCGATGGCTCCGCACTTCGTTTTCCTGAAAGATACCAACGGCGACGACAAGGCCGATGTTCGGGAAAATATCATGAGTGGCTGGGACAAAAACGATACGCACTTTGGTCCCTCGAATCTGCAATATGGCTTCAACAACAAGATTTGGGGCGTAGTTGGCTCTGGCTACAGCGGTACTACCCGCGATGGGCTGTCCCTCAATTTCAGAACCGGCGTTTATAACGTGAACCCCGACGGAACTGGGTTCGATTTTCTGGCAAATACAAGCAATAATACCTGGGGGCTGGGCTTTACGGAGGATAATAACGTCTTTATTTCCACGGCCAACAATACCCACAGCGCGTTTTATTCGATGCCTGCCCGTTACATGCAGCGCAATCTGCCGGGCGCGACGGTACAGGCGGTCCAAAAAATTGATGGGCATTACGATTCGCACACAATGACCCCAAATTTGCGGCAGGTGGATGTAGTAGGCGGATTTACGTCGGCAGCAGGACACCATTTTTATACGGCCCGGAATTTTCCAAAATCGTACTGGAATCGAGTCGCGTTTGTATGTGAACCAACCGTTCGGCTGATTCACAATGCCATCATCGAGCCCAAAGGAGCCGGTTTCGCCGAGCAGGATGGCTGGAATATGCTCGCCAGTACCGACGAGTGGGTTGGCCCTGTGCAGGCAGAAGTTGGCCCCGACGGAGCCCTGTGGGTGGCTGATTGGTACAACTTCATTATTCAGCACAACGTATTTGTGGAGCGGCAGGCCCCGTCAGAAATGGTGTTGCCTTTCAAAGAGCAGCCGCGTGGACAGGGAAACGCCTTCAATAGCCCTCTGCGCGACATCAATTTTGGACGTATTTACCGCATCGTTTACAAAAAAGCGAAACCGTACCAGCCCATTACATTGTCAAAAAATGAACCGGCAGGCTTGATTGCCGCCCTCAAAAGCGACAATATGTTCTGGCGAATGAACGCCCAGCGCCTGATTGTCGAGTCGAAAAATATGTCCCTTATTCCTGAGCTTTACAAAGTCATTGCCAACCCCGACGTAGACGAAATCGGCCTGAATAGTCCCGCCGTTCACGCCCTGTGGACGCTTCATGGTCTGGGCGCGCTAACGGGTACTAATTCCGAAGCGCTTCAGGCAGTTTCTAAAGCATTGACGCACAAAGCTGCCGGGGTGCGTAAAGCCGCCATTGAGGTACTGCCCGCAACAAGTCAGACACTAGACAATCTTCAGAAAGTGGGTTTACTGGACGACCCGAATCTGAACGTTCGAATGGCCGCTATGCTGGCAATGGTGCAAATGCCTTCATCTGAAGCGCTCGGAGCCGCGCTCTACCGGGCCGCGCTACGTCCCGAAAACGACGCCGACGAGTGGCTTGGGCGGGCCTTGTTTGCCGCTGCTGCCGTTCACCGGACCGGTTTTCTGGCCGAAGCCGCTAAAGCTACCCCTACTGCCGAAAATTCACTGGCCAGCCGGTTGCAGTCGGGCATCAATAAAGAAGTGTATTCGCTGCAACGGCGGGCTGTCATCACCATACCTCCCGACGTAACGGGTAAGGAGATTATTGTAAAAGGTTCGGCCACAAAAGGAATCCGCAGCATGGAAGGTTTCATTATGGGGCAAGGTGATAAAGATGGCGGCTATGGGCTATACGTAAAAGATGGCCACCTGACAATGGTTGTGAAACAAAACGAAAAAGTTTATTCTGCCAGCACCAGGGAAGCGTTGCCCGACAATTTTGAGTTTGAAGGGCGTCTGGTGAACAACGGCGAGATGGTGCTATTTATAAACGGTCAGGAAGCTGCTAAAGGCAAAGCCCCTTCGCTTTTTACGAAACCGTTGACGGGTAGTATTCGGGTGCAGCGCGATTTTACCAATGAAAACTCGATGGGTGCTTATGCTGGCGCATACAATGCTTCATCGTCCTTCGATTTTGTGGGTAATGTGCAAAACGCTACGCTGGAGATTCGCAACCCAACCGGCGAATCCCAACCAGTGATGCCTAAAAAGCCTATTTCTGACAAGGCAACGATAGTGACTATCAAGGTGGTAGAAGAGCAGATGAAATACGACACAAAACAGTTTACGGTACGTGCCGGACAACCGGTAGTACTGACGCTTGAAAACCCGGACATCATGCAGCACAACATCGTTATCTGCAAACCCGCTACTGCCGAGAAAGTCGGGAAAGCCGCCGATAAGATGGCACAGGACCCTAAAAGTGTTGAGAAACACTACGTTCCACAATTACCGGAAATAGTAGCTTCCAGTATTTTAGTCAATCCGGGTGAATCGTACACGCTCGAATTTGTTGCCCCGGCCAAACCCGGCGATTATCCATTTATCTGTACGTTTCCCGGCCACTGGAGTATCATGCGGGGCGTTATGCGCGTCGAAAAAGTAAATGAATCAACGAACGTCCGATAACCAACTTATACCATGTACCGATTTCTGATTTATCTCCTGCTGCCAACGCTGCTTATTTCCCTCAGCCGTTGCAAAACGAGTTCAAATGCCACTGCTAAAGCTGGTAAACCCATTCGGGTGCTGGTAGTAGGTGGCGGTACGTCGCATAACTTCGGAATGTGGTACCGCAACGTGGATGGACAGACGCTAAGCCGCGACGGTTTCGCCACTGTCAACTACGTAGGCGATCCCGACTCCATGCTGACCTATCTGCCCCAGACCGACGTATTGTACCTGAGCAACAACCGACCCATTACCAACCCGGCAGTTCGTCAGGCTATTACGGACCATGCCAACGCGGGCAAGGGCCTGTTGATTGCTCACGCAGCCATGTGGTATAACTGGAAAGACTGGCCTGAATACAATCAGAATCTCGTTAGTGGCGGAACCCGCAAACACGACAAGTATGGCCCCTTCGACGTAACTGTGACTGATACCCAACACCCCATTACAAAGGGAGTTGAACAAAAATTCAGCCTGAAAGACGAACGCTACTATTACATTCCTGACCCTGCCGGACCAGGCATTACGGTGCTGGCCAGTTCGAGCTTATCTCCCTCTGACCCGGTTTACCCTTCCGTGTTTGTGGTCAACCATCCCAAAGCACGTATCGTCGGTCTGGCGCTGGGCCACGATGCCGAGTCGCACAATTTGCCCGTTTACCAGACGCTGCTGCGAAATTCTGTGGCATGGGCTGGAAGGAGATAGAACGCAGATTTATATGAATGTTATGATTAATCAAGATCTTAACTTATCATAAAAATTATAACGATCTGCCCGGGCCGCCGATGCGCTTCCATCAGTCAAGTAACATCCCATTTAAAACAATTGAATCTATTATGAGTGACCAGAAAATTACCGTTGTCATTGTTGGTATGGGCTTTGGCAAGGAGTTCATTCCCATTTACCTGCAACACCCCAATATCAATAAGGTGGGTATCTGTACCCGCAATCGCCAGACACTAGACGACCTCAGAACGAAATACAACCTCGACCCGGAACTTTGCTTTGAACACTTCGAGGATATACCCGGTCGCACCGATGTCGACGCCATCCACGTAGTGACACCCGTTCCAGACCACGCCCGCATGACGCTGGCTTCGCTCAACGCCAACAAACACACTGCCTGCACCATTCCAATGGCCATGACCAAGGAAGATTGCAAGGCCATTGTGGAAGCCAAACGGCGTAGCGGCAAGGTGTATATGATGATGGAAACAGCCCTCTACACCCGCGAGTTTCTCTACGGTCTGAACCTAGCCGAAACCGGTGAATTAGGACGGATTCAGTTTGTTCGGGGATCGCACATCCAGGACATGAGTATGGAAGGCTGGGGCGAGTACTGGAAAGGTTACCCGCCGATGCTCAACGGTACCCACGCAATTTCCCCTCTGCTCCGTATCAACAACACAACGGCCGAAACCGTCGTCTGCCACGGATCGGGGAGGTTGAGCGACGATCTGGCCAGTCGTTATGGATCACCTTTTGCGGTTGAAACTGCTACGTTCACGCTTAAAGATTCCGACGTAATTGCCGAAGCTACACGTTCGCTGTTCGATGTAGTACGCCAGTATCGGGAAAGCTACGATGTATACGGCACCAAAATGTCGTTCGAGTGGGAGCAGTTGCAGGATGAGGAACACATTATTTTCGACGGGGGCGAAAATGCCCGACGTATCAACGTACCGGACACCGACGAGCTGCTCATCGACCCCATCAAGCATTTCACGAAGCGCGAAAAAATCGACGATCCTAACCACGTATCCTTTTTGCAGGGAGCAGGTCACGGCGGATCACACCCGCATTTGGTACAGGAGTTCATGGCTGCCATCATTGAAGATCGCAACTCGGCGGTAGATGCCGAATTAGCCGCCAATTACACCCTCGCCGGTATATGCGCCCACGAATCGGCCATGAAAGGTGGGGAACGTATCACCATTCCTACGTATTAGTTGGCATTGCTTCCGTGAGGTCAGATGCTTACATCTGACGTAGTGAGGTCGGTTCGCCGTTGCGATTCTCAAAACCGAACTGTTCATATTCTTAACATTCGGTTTTGAGAAACCACACCAGGTCGGTTATTAGTAACCGGCGTCACCGTATACAACTAATAGCTTTCATTACTACGTTCCAGCCTTTGCTCAACGCTAATTCACTTCTAGCATGATTCTATTTGGTGCCAGTACCTTCATCTGGGTGTCCCCGTTCACCACTAACTCATTCGACCTGCTCTATAAAGTCGCCGACATGGGCTACGATATTATTGAAGTGGCTGTTGAAGATAAAGACCTGATCGACTGGATAAAGCTCAAACAACTGGCCCGCGAAACAGGGCTAAAAATAACCATTAGCGGAGCATTCGGCCCCAACCGCGACCTATCCAGCGACGATGCTGCTATCCGCAAAAATGGACTTTCGTACATCGAAGATTGCCTGCGCCAGGCCGAAGCGATGGAAAGCCCCATTTTTACCGGACCGGTTTATTCAGCAGTAGGAAAAACACGTCTTGTTTCTGCCGAGCGTAAACAACAGGAACGAAACTGGTGCCTTGAAAACCTGCATCAAGCCAGCGAAATAGCTCGGCAATGTGGCGTAGTAATTGGGCTGGAACCGCTCAATCGCTTCGAAACGGACATGATCAACACGGCAGAGCAGGCACTTTCGCTGGTGCGCGAGGTTGGTCATCCGTTCCTCAAAATCTCACTCGATACGTTCCACAATAACATTGAGGAAAAAAGTATTCCGGCTACCATTCGGGCAGTTGGGAAGGATTTGCTTTGCCATGTTCAGGGCAACGAAAGTGATCGGGGCACACCCGGAACCGGCAACGTTGACTGGCCTGGCATCAAAGAAGCACTGGTCGATATTGACTATGACGGAGCCGTTGTCATCGAAACCTTCGGTGCACCTTCCGCAGAACTAGCCAAAGCCGCGTCCATCTGGCGGCCACTGGCAAATAGTCCCGATGAACTGGCCAGCGAAGGGTTAGATTTCTACAAATCGCTCTTTCGGTAGTATATGCTAAAATCCATCGTCATTATCGGTTGTTTCGATACCAAAGGCCCCGCCTTCGCCTTTCTGCGGAACTGCATACTGGCGAGGGGCGAATCTGTCCTGACAATCAATACGGGTATGATGGAAACGGTGGTCGATTTCCCGATTGATTATGATGCAGATGTCGTTGCCGAGGCCGCTGACGATTCACTGGAGAGACTCCGCACAAGTCAGGATCGCGGGCGAGCTATTGAAATCATGGGAGCCGGAGCAGCTGCCATCGTGGCACAGCTGATCCGTTCGGGGCAGTTGAAGGGCGCTATTGGCATGGGCGGTGGAGGTGGTACGTTCGTGGCGCTCTCGGCTATGCAACCGATTCCATTCGGAGTGCCCAAACTTTGTCTGTCAACTATGGCCGGTAAGGACTTAACCCGGCAGGTTGGCACGAAAGACGTAACGCTAATGGCTTCGGTAGTTGACGTTGCGGGACTAAACGGAATGCTGACCCCGCTAATCGAACGGGCGGCAGCCGCCATTTGCGCGATGGCTGATGTAACACCGACAATGCATCGAAAATCGGCGGGGCGTATTGCCATTAGTATGTTTGGCAACACAACCGCCTGCGTGAGCTATTGCACAGAACGTCTTGTAAAACAGGGCTATGAAGTGATCGCATTTCATGCCAACGGCCTGGGCGGTCGAGCAATGGAAAGCCTGATTGGCGAAGGGCATTTCGACGCTGTGCTGGACGTAACGACTACCGAACTGGCCGATGAATTATGCGGAGGTGTTTGTAGTGCCGGGCCAGATCGACTGATGGCCGCTGCCCGAAAGGGCCTGCCGCAGGTAGTCGTACCGGGCTGCCTGGATATGGTTAATTTCAGCCAGCCTGACACGGTTCCAGCGCATTATCGGCACCGTCAACTGTACAACTGGACACCGACTGTAACGCTCCTGCGAACCGACGCATCTGAGAATGAACAGCTTGGAAAGTTATTAGCTCAAAAAGTAAATCAATCGAAAGCGAACGTAACGGTTGTTTTACCTTTGAACGGTATTTCGCAGATTGACGCTGCTGGAAATGCCTTTTACCAGCCTGAGGTCAATAGGGTACTTTTCAACACCATAAAAAGCAATCTTTCCCAACGGATAAAGCTGATTGAATCGCCCATGCACATTAACGATCCGGCGTTTGCCGATGTATTGGTAGCGAGTTTACTGGAATTACTACAATCAAAATAAAGCAAGACGTATCGTATGCCGAACCAATGGACGGGAAAAGGAAATCCCTATACGAGAGACGAAGTCAGAGAGCGTTTACAAGCGACGTTGAATAGTCAGAAGGCCATTATTGCTGCCGGTGCCGGAACAGGTATCAGCGCTAAATTCATCGAGAAAGGGGGTGCCGATCTGATAATTATCTACAATTCCGGGCGGTTCCGCATGTCGGGTCACGGTTCTACGGCGGGTCTGATGGCCTATGGAGATGCCAACGCCGTGGCGATGGAAATCGGTGAGTTTGAAGTGCTTCCAGTCGTCGAAGAAATCCCGGTGATTTGCGGAGTGCATGGCTCCGATCCCCGCCGACGGATGTGGCATCACCTGCTGAAAGTGAAAGAAATGGGCTTCTCCGGCATTAACAATTTCCCAACCCATTGCATCGTAGACGGGCATTTTCGGCGGGTGCTGGAAGAAACCGGAATGGGTTTCGATAAGGAAGTTGAAATGGTACGGCTGGCGAGTAAAATGGATCTGTTTTCCATCGTCTACGTCTCTACACCCGATGAAGCCCGCCAAATGGCCGAAGTGGGTGCCGACGCGATTATTGCCCATGTCGGTACCACCGTCGGCGGGTCCATTGGCGTTACGGAAGCAAGCTGCTCCATGGACGAAGCCGTCGAGCGAACGCAGGCCATTATCGATGCAGGTCGGGCCGTAAACCCCGACATCTTTTTCCTGGCGCATGGTGGTCCCATCAATACCCCCGACGATGTTCGCATCGTGCTTGACCGGACGAACGTACAGGGCTTTGTGGGTGCCTCCTCGCTGGAGAGGATGGGCGTGGAAGTATCGCTAACCGAACTGACCCAAAAATTCAAGTCGCTTAGTCGTTTATGATCTGACCATTTTCCGGTAAATTTTCTGTTGTCAAACGATTCCTGTTTCTCATGAATCGTTTGACAACCTCTCAACGCCGAAGTAGCTGATTACGGCAACGCAAACGCCACGTACCGATCCCCCGACTTCGTTTTGAGTTTGCCACCCCCGCAGGCAATCACTACGTATTGCTTGCCATTGACGGCATAGGTACTCGGCGAGGCATACCCGGCTGCGGGCAGTTTGGCGCGCCAGAGTTCACGGCCCGTTTTTCGGTCGAAAGCCCGAATCAATTCGTCGCGGGAGGAAGCGATGAAGAGCAACCCGCCCGCCGTTACGGCCGGAGCACCATAGTTGTCGGTGCCGGTCGGGGGTAGTCCCTTCGCCACCAGTTCGGGATACTCGCCCAGCGGGACCTGCCAACGGTGTTCGCCCGTATTCAGGTCGATCGCCGTCAGCGTGCCCCAGGGTGGACGACTCACTGGGTATCCGGCCCGGTCGTACCAGCGGGTAAACCCAGTGTGGTGGTAGGGCGCCGTGTTCAGGCCCGCGTTGCTGGCGACGGATGTTGTTTTGCCGAACAAAAAATCCACGATGGCCTTGCGCTCGGTTGCCTTCAGGTGGGTAAAGGCAGGCATCATGCCCTGGCCTTTGGCCAGAACCTGGCCCACGGAAGTCTCATTGCGTTTTTGGGAAATGCTTACCAGGGCCGGATAGGTACCGTCGTGACTGCCTTCGCGGTTTTGGCCGTGGCAGGAGGCACAGTGGGTCTGGTAGAGTTGGCTGCCGGTGCGGTCAACGGCACTGGCTGACAACGAACCGGCGGGGGTCGGAACCAGCGCCATGGTGACCGGAATTTGCTTGGCCGGAACGTACATAATGCCGGCTTCGTCCACCGCTGCCCCGCCCCACTGCGCGCCACCGTCGGTGCCGGGGAAAAACACGGTACGGTTGGGACTCAGGGGAAGGGGATAGAACTCCTTGCCCGATTGCCAGCGCCGGAGCTGAGCCAGCACCGTATCGCGGTCGGTTACAAAGTCGTTAATATCGCTTTCAGGAAACGATTGCCGGGTAAAAGGCGCGGGTTTGAGGGGAATCGGCTGGGTGGGCCAGGCTTTTTCCCCTGGAACGGTGGAAGCGGGCATGGGTCGCTCCTCAATCGGAAACAGTGGCTTACCCGTGACCCGGTCGAAAACAAACAGGAAACCTTGTTTGGATAAAACCGAAACGGCATCCACCTTTTTTCCGCCATGTACGACGGTGAATAAATTGGGCGGAGCCGGAATATCACGGTCCCAGATGTCGTGGTGGATCGTCTGAAAATGCCAGCGTCGCTTGCCCGTGGCCGCGTCGAGGGCTATAAGGCTGTTGCCAAACAGGTTCTGGCCAGGCCGGGTACTGCCGTATAAATCGAATGCCGCAGTTCCCGTGGGTACATACACGATTCCGCGCTGCCGGTCGATGGCCATACCCATCCAGTTGTTGGCTCCACCAAAATTAAGGTGGCCGTCTTTCGGCCAGGTGTCGGCCCCGTACTCGCCGGGGTGTGGAATGGTGTGGAAGGTCCAGACGATCCGCCCCGTACGCAGGTCGTAAGCACGCACGTCGCCGGGCAGGGCAGGTGCGATCTCCGACACTCGGTGGCCCATGATGAGCAGATTTTTATACACGACGCCCGGCGTGTTGCTCACCACGTAATCGTCGGCTCCCGGACGGGCGAGGCCATCTTTTAAGTTGATTTTTCCGCCTTTTCCAAAACTGGCCACCGGTTTTCCTGTTCGGGCGTCGAGGGCGTAGAGCAGCGAGCCATAGGCGAAGAAAATTCGGGTCTCCCGCCCATCAGTCCAGTAGGTAACACCCCGGCTATTCATGGCGAAGGTATCGTCGGTGAAGGCTGTTTTCCAAAGCTGCTTACCTGTAGCTGCGTCGAGGGCAAAGGCCTGCGACCCTGCCGAAACGCCGTACAGGACACCGTCGATGATGAGCGGGTTGCACTGAATCTGGGTGTTATTTTTGAGCGTATCGACTCCGCCCGACGCATATTCCCAGGCAACCTGTAAGCCCGCAACGTTGGTGGCATTTAGCTGGGTGAGGGGCGAAAAATGGTTGCGATCTGGCCCGCCGTTGTATTCGGGCCAGTTGGTGTTGTCGGGTTTATCGGTCAGGCTGAGCAGACCAATGGTCAGCAGTAAGGCCGGGTAGGAGAACCGTTTCATGAGTAGGTTTTTAGGAACCTACAAATGAACACAAAATGGCCGAAAGTTGCGGTGGCCTCTCGGCTTATGTGGCTCAGGGACACCAAAAATCCTGGTGGGACTACGCCAATATCTGGTTAAAGCCGTACTCTATTGACACAACACCCTATGTTCTATTAACTGATTTTCCAATTCAACAAACGGACCAGCTGACAGATTCATGGCCTATTCGCTACGTAAGCTTTTCACCGGATTCATGAGGGCCGCTTTAATGCTCTGATAGCCGACCGTCAGCAAGGCAATGCCCATTGCCAGCAGGCCCGTCAGCGCAAAGAGCCACCACTCGATTTCAATCCGATAAGCAAAGCGTTGCAACCACTGATTCATGACCCACCAGGCTATTGGGCTGGCGATTAGAATGGCGATACATACTGGTTTTAGAAAATCTCTGGAGAGCAGGCTCACAACACTGCCGACAGAAGCCCCAAGCACTTTGCGAACGCCGATTTCTTTAGTGCGCTGCTGGGCCGAAAAAGAAGCCAGACCAAACAAACCCAAACAGGCGATGAAAATGGCTAAGCCAGCAAAAACACCCAAAATTGTTTGCTGGCGCAAGTCTGCCTGATACATCTGATCAAACTGCTGGTCCAGAAAACGGTACTCAAACGGGTAAGCCGGTCGCGTTTTGGCATACATCTTTTGTATCGTCTCGACGGTAGCCGTTATGTTGCCTGGGCTCAGTCGAATCAAAGCAGCCCGCCGGTCGTCGTTCGGCGCAATTACTAACGGCTCAATCGCTTCTTTCAGGGATATGAAATTAAAATCCTCTACGACGCCAATGATGGTGCGGTTGGTGTTATCCCGTAGGGTATTTTTAAGCCACTTGCCAACGGCCTGATCCGGGGTCCAGCCCAGCTTGGCAGCCGCTGTTCGATTGATCAGGGCAGCCTGAGTGGTATCGCTAGGGTACTGGGGCGAAAAATCCCGGCCTGCAATGATTTTCAACCCCAGGGTTTTGACAAAATCGAAATCGGCAAACTCCGTTCGAGCTCTCCATCGGCTGGGATGTGCTTCGACGTCAAACATCAGCCCGTCGAAAAAACCACCGGGCTCCCCCGACATCATCGAAACAGCCTCCACCCGGCTCTGGGCCAGCAATTCGGGTTTATGATTCAGGATGAAATTGTAGATATCGTTATTATCAATGGGGATGACCAGGGTTTGCTCTTTGTTATAGCCTAGCTTCTTGTTTTTAAGATAGCCCATTTGTTGAGTACCAATGGCGGTACCCAGCATAAGCAGTATCGAAATACTGAATTGTACGATCACTAGCACCTGCCTTAACGAAGTTCCCCCTTTACCCAGCCGTAATTTACCTTTCAATGCCTGGATAGGAGAAAAGGCTGCCAGTACAAACGCCGGATAACTGCCCGACAGAAAGCCAACTACCATGATAATTCCGATTAGGAACAAAACGATCGGCAACGCATAAACCGATAGATTCAGTGGGTAGCCAAGTAGTTGTTTGTAAAAGGGTAAAACAAGTGCCAGTAATCCGACTGAAATGACGCACGAGAGGCTTGCCAGCAGAAGTGACTCCCCAATAAACTGCCATATCAGATGCCCTTTAATAGCTCCCAGCACTTTACGAACACCTATTTCTTTAGATCGCTCCACGGCCCGAACAGTTGACAGGTTCATGAAATTGATGCAGGCCACCAACAGAATGAGTACAGCAATCGACAAAAAGATATAGACGACTTTTTTATCGCCATGCCTTGCGCCATCGAAAACGGACTCTTCGAAGTAAACAGCCTTTAACGGCGTGAGCGATAGATTGAAGTGGAAGCCCGCCTGTTTCATAATTTGCCCCATATGTTTATCCATGAAGCGCGAAAAATTACGCTCGATCTGTTCTTCGCTGACAGTCGGAGCAAGCTGCACGTAGGTGTAAATCCCATTATTGATCCAGGCAGTCATGTAGCTCCGGTCTTTATAGTTTTCCAGCGGCAAAACCAGATCAAAATCCAGATGAGAATTAGTCGGTACGTCCTGAACAATACCAGTAACTTTTACAGGTAGGTTTTTATCGATTTCCACGATTTTGCCCAGGGCATTATCAATGCTACCGAAATATTTTCGGGCGGTCGATTCGGTCAGCACGACACTGGCGGGGTCTGCCAAAACTGTAGCCGGATTACCCTTCAGCAAGGGGAATGAGAAGAAGGTGAAGAAGTTGGGATCGACATCAATGATTTTCCGTTCGTGAAACGATTTGTTTTGGATAGTGACTAAAGCATCAGTAGGGTTTACCCGAACTGCCTGGGTAATCTGTCCCTTAAAGTCGTTCAATAAGGCGGGCGCATACGGTCCCGATACGTAGGAAACTGCCACTTCTTTGCCTTCATTGGCTATCCCTCGCATGACGCGGTAGATGCTCTTTCCATTTTTGTGGAAATTATCGACGCTGAACTCGTTCATGATGAACAGGAAAATCAGCAGGCATACCGTAATGCCAGTGGACAATCCCAGTAGGTTGATACCCGAAAAAACCTTGTTCCGGGTCAGATTGCGAAAAGCGATTTTGAGATAGTTACGAATCATAGTCGGATGTAAACTAAAGATGGTCCGGTGTTCCGCCAGCTGGCGGCCCGGTTGAGAATAGTTATTTTGTTGTCGGGGCCAGCTCAATGGACGAATCAATCGCATGACCGCCAGTACATACCGCCAGCGAGCTCCCCGCAAACCGATGGTTTTTAGCCAGTAGACGTACATCTCCAGCAGATCGCCTTGTAGCTCATCTTCCAGATCAGCCGGGCAGAATCGACTCAGTAACCAGTCGGCCCAGCGGGGCGGCCTGAGAAACCGATCCTCTTCGTTCGTTAAGCGCCCCATAGCTCAAGTACCGGGGTTGGAATTTGGTCCCACAACTGGCTGCGCACCTGCCGACACTCGATCAGGGCCCGCTGACCAGCCGTAGTAACAGTAAACAGGCGTTTCTGGCGCCCACCCCGCTCGGCAGTAGCTCCGCCCATCTGAGAAGAGACGAAACCCTTCTCCTCCAGCCGTTGCAGGGTGGTATGAACGGTGGGAAAGCTGATAGTGCGAGCCATCTGTTGATCAATGGTCTGGGTAATTGACGCACAGTAGGCCTGCTCCTGCAAAGCAGCCACTGTCAGCAGGACGACTTCCTCTAACTCACCTAAAAATGCTCGTTTCATCGTGAAAAGCGGTCAGAATAGTTCCGCGACAGACGGTCCAGTCGGGCCGTCAGCGCGGTTGTAATTAGTATAGGCTTTGTCGTACAAATATTTGACCAAATATCTAAAATTGTCCTGACGGTCTTAAAAGGGTTGTTTTATAGTATTATCGGGTGATGATTTGTCCATTTTTGGACACCTGGAGTACAGAAATGGACAGGCTGTTGTTAGCTCTACTCTGTATCATTACCGGACATTACAGAGTAGAGCTGGCAAGTATTAAAATCAGGCGAACGCACTGCACAGCAACCAGCGATGGGCAGTACGCTGGTGCGGCACCCTCTGTGCCAAGCCTCATTTATAGCATTGACGAGTACACCAACAGGCGTCGATTAATAGCTAAATCTAGTCCTTATAGCGAAGATATTGTGTATTCCAATCTACAAGATTGAGTGATTTTGTAGACAGGCAGGATTTCCTGTAGAAACCAATGGCTTGATAAAAACCGATTCACAGGCACTGCATTCGCCTGTTAATACCGGTCAGGCCCCCGCTCCTACCCTTATGGCATACTAATTGGTCTCGCACTGGTATATCTTTAAGCATCTGAGCAATGGACTTCCAGGAATTAATGCTGACTTATGGCTACCCCATCCTATTTCTTGGCGTATTGCTGGAAAGTGAAGCTTTTCTGCTGGTAGGTGTTTACCTGGCCCATCGGGGTTATTTTTCGCTGGCGGGCGTCATCTGTGTAGCAGCCCTATCGTCTTTTGTCATTGCTCAACTTTGTTACTACCTGGGACATCGCTATGGTAGTTCATTTCTGACCAGGCGGCCCCGTTGGCAAGGACGCTATAACCGAGTGGAGAAATTGATGGTCCGCTATGGGTCTACGCTGGTGGTGGGCTTTCGTGCGTTCTATGGACTTCGTGGTGCCATTCCAGCTGCCGTTGGGATAGCTAGTTATCCTCCCATTCGATTTGCTTTATTGAATGCATTCGGAGCATTGCTCTGGGCTATAACTGTAGCCCTGGCAGGACACAACCTGACTCAAGTGGGAGAAGAGGCATTTGCATTTCTCCACAAGCAGTATAAAATCGTATTTATGGGGATAGGGATCTTTGTCGGCTTATGGGGAGGGTATCGTCTGATCGTTTCAAAGAGGCTTAAAAGTCAATAAACTGGTGACGTAATATATCCACTCTGCGTCATTTCTTTTGGTGTTTTCCCATTTTATCAATCATTCGGCCTATCCAGGTTTTTACGAAACCAGAACGGGAACGTGGTAGAAAGGTCAATTCATTTCCAATTATTTCTCTAGGTCTTTTCTATGTTTCATAGTTCCAAAGTATAAAATATTGGGAGCGTCTGAGCGAGCAGCAGCGATGTCGGGCTTTCCGTCTTGATTGAAATCACCGACTGCAAATCCATAGACGGTGCCCTGTGAATCGCCGAAAGAAATGGCTTTAAAATTGCGGCCTGCCCCATCATTAAAAAACACGGATGATGGAGCTTCTATATGGCCGACAAGTATATCAACTTTTTTGTCGTTGTTAAGGTCAGCTAATGCAAGAGCATACGGAACTATTTTTGAATCAGCGATACGAACGCCGGTTGAGAACGTTTGATCCTTTTGGCCAAAATAGAGACTAACCCCTTTGTTTTCATCTACCGTTACAATGTCGAGCAGATTATCCGAATTCATATCGGCCGCTGCTGCCACACGAATTGTAGCGTCGGCTGGTCCGAATGGAATTCGGCGGGTATCTGAAAAGTTTACCGCCGAACTTCCGAGATAGACATAACTCTGACCACCGTCCCGATGCGGTACAACAAGATCAATATGACCATCCTGATTTATGTCTGCAGGGGCGATTGTCGTGGCAGGATAACGGGCAAATGGGAAGCAATCAGCATTAAACTGTCCTTTCCCCTTGTTCAGGCAGACATAATTTGCCGATCCCGAATCACCCCTATTCGCTAAAATGATATCCGGCAACCCATCAGCATTGATATCAGCAATGGATAAATTCCGTGTTGGCCATTCAGGTAAACCAAATTTAGATCCAACCGTAAAATTGCCTTTCCCGTCATTCATGTAAATCAACTTCGAGTCCGGTGAATCATTGCTGACAGCAATATCAGGAAAACCGTCCCCATTAAAATCAGCCAATCCGCCGGTATATGAGCGGTCGGCTGCTTTCCCCAGGTTATACGCCTTTCGGAAGCTGCCCTTTCCGCTACCAAGTAAAACCCGGTCTACGATGGGCCAATGCCTTCCCTTTACCAGCAGTAGGTCAAGATGACCATCGCCATCGAAATCACCACAACTCACATTCGCCGTTGTATCTGATTTCTCTTCAAGTTGTAAACTGTGATCGAAGTCGGGGAAATCTTGGGCATACTTGCCTCTTTCTTCCTGCTGATGAGCGGCATGATTGTTCCTCTGAGCAAGAACTTTATGAGGGAAAGCCCCGACAACACAGATAATCAATAATAAATAGTTCATAATTTTTTATCGCTTACCAGATCAATTACCCTTATCCTATCCCTCCAGATATCTTGATTTATAAAATGAAGGTCATAAGTACCTCGAGAAAGGAGCGATCTCAAAGTAACCCAATTTACCGAGTAGCTTCAATGCGCTCCCTGGTAAATAGCGGTTCTAATAGACTACGATGATCTTCGCCCCATTGGGCTGTCAACTCAATAATGGGAATCAGGCTTTGGCCCAGTGGTGTGAGCTCGTACTCTACCTTTAAAGGCAATTGATTAAAAGTAGTTTTGGAAAGGATTCCATGCTCTACTAACTGGTTTAACTGATTGTCTAACAGTCTTCGTGACGCTTTAGGAATTTTGCGTTGTAATTCGCCGGGCCGCCTGATGCCAGAATGAATGCTCCAGATGAGGCTAATTTTCCACTTTCCATTCATCACTTCCATGAACAGGTGGAGGCCGCAGTCGAGTTCGACAGGTAACTTTCTCTCGTACATCCAACAAATATAAGGTACCTGACGATCTTTTAAATACGGCTGAATTTAGCCATACTTGATTGTACCTGGCCCGCTCCTGACCTTTGTTGAATGAAACATAAATTATTCGGAACACAGACCGGTTTACCAGCCAGCGAACTGATTATGGGTGGCTCGCAGTTGGGCGACCGACGGGGTTATGGTACGCTTGCCCACGACGCACTTCAACTACTCGCAGTTTATGCCGATGCCGGTGGGAACTTCATTGATGTCTCTGATCAGTATCAGTTTGGCGAAGCAGAAGAGACGGTCGGTCGGTTTTTAGAGCATAAACGACACGATTTTATTATTTGTACCAAGTACACCCGGAGCAGTCAACCCGATCCGTCGCTGGCCAATGCAGGAAATCACCGGAAGGCCATGCGCCAGGCTATAGAGAGCAGCCTGAAACGCCTGAGAACGGATTACATCGACATCTATATGCCGCATTTTGATGACGGTGTAACGCCAGTAGAGGAAACTGTTCGTGGGCTGGAAGATCTGGTTACCGCTGGAAAAGTTTTATATACGGGGCTGGCAAATTTCCCCGCCTGGAAAGCGGCAACCATCGCTGCTTCTATGCCGCTGACGGCTATTCAGATCGAATACAACCTGCTGCAACGAACCGCAGAACGGGAGCTAACGGCAATGGCTGAACACGTTGGATTGGGTATTATGGGCTACTCTCCCCTGGCTGGGGGATTACTGACGGGAAAATACCGGCAGGGCTCCACCGGGCGTTTGGCACATGCTGCGGCAGATGGTTCTCAGGAAGATGAGCGAACAAAGACAGTACTCGATCAACTGGAGCTGATGGCCAACGAACTCGACGCCACTCCGGGACAGATAGCGTTGGCCTGGGTATTGAGCAAAGCTATATTTCCGATCATCGGCGCACGGACTCTGGCCCAACTGGAGACTAGTTTGAAGGCGGTTGATATTCGGTTAACAGCCGATCAGGTAACGCGTCTCGATGAGGTTAGCGCCATTGTGATGGGATATCCACAGGATGTGCTTGCTACAGTGCAGAAAAAATACTGAGCGCTTGCTTTCCATACTGTGCTGTTCAGGTCAATCTGATTACCGTCTCACAAAACAATCGTGGCTACTTTCCGAGGCTTAGTCAAGCGGAACGTACCACTGATCCATACAGACAAGTAAGTTGAGCCGTGGACGAAATTCGGCAATGCCCAACAACGCTGACCTTTGCATGAGTTAAATCATACAACAACAGCGATGACCACGATCACTAAAATAAACCTGGGTACAAACGGCCCACTCGTTTCTAAACTTGGCTTAGGCTGTATGCGCATGTCGTCGGTATGGGGAGGCCTGACGAATGACGAGCGTGAAAGTGAAGCAACCATTCAACTGGCCTTGGACAGCGGCATCAATTTCCTGAATACCGGTGACTTTTACGGAAGCGGCCACAACGAGCTGCTGGTAGGCAAAGCCATCAAACGTCGGCGCGACGATGCTTTTATTAGTGTCAAATTTGGGGCTATTTTTTACAACGGCCAATGGATTGGGCTGGACCTGCGCCCTGTAGCCATCAAGAACTTCATCAACTATTCGCTGGTACGACTCGGTATCGATACCATTGACCTGTATCAGCCATGCAGACTTGATAATAGTGTTCCCATTGAAGAGGTGATTGGTACAATTGCCGACCTGATCCAGGAAGGAAAAGTTCGTTATCTGGGTGTTTCTGAAATAACGGCGGATCAACTGCGAAAGGCCCATAGTGTACATCCTGTAACTGCCCTGGAAATAGGCTATTCATTGGCCGATCGTCAGATTGAAAGCGACCTCCTTCCTACAGCTAAGGAATTGGGCATTGGGGTGGTGGCCTTTGCCAACACGGCCGAAGGGTTACTTACCGGTGAGATGAAAGCACCCCTGCCAGCCAATGATTACCATACGCATTTCTCGCGGTTTCAAGGCGAGAATCTGATCAGGAATCTGGAAAAGGTGAACGTATTAAAGCAAATGGCAATCGAAAAAGGCTACACGCCGACACAACTGGCGATCGCCTGGGTCAATAAGCAGGGTGATCATATCATGCCTTTGGTCAGCATGAGCCGACGATCGCGACTCCCGGAAAACATAGAAGCCATGGCCATCGAGTTCACGGCTGAGGAGATTGATACGCTTACAACGCAGTTTTCGCCAGGGGCGATCCTTGGCGGCACCTATCTTCAGCGATAGTTTAGCTAGTCCATAAGCCTTACATTTTACTATCTTTACCTGGTGACGAACCCAATTGAAATAATCCCCGGAGTTATTTTTTTCTCATATCACTCGACGATGAGAAAGGAGAAGGTAGCTTTCATGGAACACAACACCCTGGTATTGCAGGTGTCAGGTCGTTTTTCAATAGAAACGGCCACCGAAAGGATCTCGATGGGGAGCGGTGAGATGTTGCTGATCCAAAAAAATCAATTAGGGGAGCTGACCAAAACGCCCCTGGAAGGCGGTGAATATCAAACCATTGTCATCAGACTGAAAGAAGATCTGCTCAGGCAGATTGCCCTGGAGGAGCAACTTGAGATCGGTCAAAAATACCTTGGTCCACCCAACGTACTTATTCCCGCAAACGATTTTCTGCGGGCTTTCTTTCAGTCCGTGATGCCCTATGTTGCTCATCCGGAAGAGAAAATAACCCAGGCTATGGGTCTGCTGAAAGTCAGGGAGGCTGTCCATCTGCTACTGCATACCATGCCCGAACTGGAGACATTCTTATTCGACTTTTCGGAACCCTATAAGCTGGATATGGAAAAATTCATGCTTAGCAATTTTCATTACAACGTTCCGGTTGAACAATTTGCAAGACTCACGGGGCGAAGTCTGGCGGGGTTCAAGCGTGATTTCCAGAAGATATTTGGCATGGCACCCCGGCATTGGTTACAGGAAAGGCGGCTTACGGAAGCCCGGCATCTGATCGAAACCAAGCACAAAAAACCCTCTGCGATCTACCTAGAGCTGGGCTTTGAAAGCCTGTCTCATTTCTCACATTCGTTTAAGCGGAAATACGGAAAGTCTCCCACCGAGTGGTCCATTTAGGGTGGCGTGTACTGGTGACAGAATCAACTCCGAAGGCTGTGTTCCCACATCCCCCGGAGTTTCCCTCAACCACTTATTACAACGAACGTTTTGTTTTCACTAATAGAAACACGGCTCCTGGGTTTGCTCATTCATCGGCTGACGAACCCAGGAGCGTGTACTAAAGCTGGCTGGGTCGAATCATAGCGATTCGACTGCCAAAACCCTGACTTCCGCACTTACTGACCCGTTTGGGTGTTCGGTTGGCTGGACGTCGAATCACCTTTTTTAGCCACCATTCGGGTGGTTGAGTTCGGCAGGCTTACGCGCTGAATTTTATAATTCCGCAGGGTTACATCCGTTTCCGGCGTGTGCGACAGCACCACCCCCCCCGTTGGTACGGCACCCGGTACCTGGTGTTTGTAGTTGGCCAACGGAGCCGTGCCCAATCCGGGTGCACGAACGGAAGCGCCCGTCTTGTTTTCCCATTGGCGAGCCGTGGCTGCTTTGTTGGCGTGCTTGTAGTTATGCGTCGAGTAGGTGTGATCGTTCCGTACTTTGTTATCATTCTGGGCCGTGGCTGTTACCAACGAAAGGCCGCTGAGGGCTGCTATTAATAAGATCCGTTTCATGGTTTGTCCAGTTTAGTCGTTATCCAGCTCATCTTAAGACCGTTTCATCTCATCTGCTGGTTGACTTTACAAAGATCATACCTCGGGGTTAGGCTCGTGTTAGAGCCGCATTAGAACGGAATTAGAAATGCAGTTAGCGGCCTGAGCGCCTGATTGAAAGCGGTTCAGCTACCCGATGCGAACGGTGAATTACAATAAACAACAACGAACCAGGAATACTAGCGGGGTAAGGTAACCGTAAAGGTTGTTCCTGCGTCAACGGTTGAATCGACCTGGATCTGCCCCTGATGTAGTCGGATAATGCGCTCCGTAAGCGCCAGACCGATACCATGACCGGGATGGCCACTGGCGTTACGCCCTCGCTGGAAGGGACTGAAAATAATGGCCAGTTGATCGGGGGCAATAACGGAACCTGTATTGTGAACCGTCAGTTGTATCGCGGCATCCTGGCTAGTCAATTGTACCCAAACGGTATGGTCCAACGAGAACTTTCCGCCGTTATCCAGCAAATTAAAAAAAGCCGTCCGCAATAAAGCCTCACTACCCATCAGTTGCCAGGTAGCCGTTCCTTTCGTGTTCGAGTCAATGTGCAGATAAATCGTATACGTCGGCTGGATACGCTGGAACTCCAACTGGATCTGCTCAAGGAGGGTGTCCAGTTGCACAAGGGCCATTGGCACGGCGGAAGCATCCATGCTGGCATTGGCCAGCGCGAGTAATCCATTGGCCATCCGGTTTAAACCACGAACATCGTCCAGAACCGACCGGAGCGTAGCCCGTAACTCGTCTGGTTCATCGTCGGCCAGCAGCGAGACTTCCAACTGACCTGTAATAGCGGTGAGGGGCGTTCGTAATTCATGGGAAGCACTCGACACAAACGAACGCTGCAACCGGAAAGCCTCTTCCAACCGACTTAACATCCGATTGAATCGCTGAGCTAACTGGGTTAACTCATCCCCCTGCGATTCTTCGGGTAAGCGTAGCGAGAGATTTGAAGCTGTTATTGCGTCGATCTGTCGATTAATACGACTGATGGGCCGAAGCGTACGACCCGCAAAAAAACGGCCAGCGAGCAATAGCAGGCCAATCATGACGCACCAACCGACACCGAGCAGTTTACCTAAGTTCAGTACCGTTCGGGTTCCATACGTATCCACTGCGGAGGCTACAATGACAAACGGCTGCTGGTGGTCGTTAAACAGGATACCCACGATCTCACGATTGGCTTCTTTCCAGACCACCCGTCGGCTTTGTCGAATGTGATTCAGGTTTTCGGGGGTGAGCGTGAGGTAGTCCGTCCCACTTTCGTATACCAGTTTGTTCTTTGTATTGTAAATAATGATCTCTTCCTCCGGAAGAACCGTCAGATGATTTTTGTCCAGTAATTTATAGAGGGTCGGCCCAATTCGCTCCCGGCTCAGCAGCAGATGGCCCGCCGTTGTTGCTTCTGCCTGAAGACGCTCCTGAAATTGCTGCTCCCGGTATTGCCCGGCCAGTTTGAACAGTAGCCCGCAAAACAAAGCCAATAAAACCGAGACAATGGCGGTGAACAAAAGGGTCAGTCGGGTACGGAGGCTCATTTTTCTTTTAGCACATAACCCATTCCGATCAAGGTATGAATGAGTTTGACGGGTGAATCTTTGTCGATTTTAGCACGCAGGTAGCTAATGTAAACATCAATCACGTTCGTGCCGGTATCGAAGCCGATATCCCATACCTGTTCGGCAATATCAACCCGCGAAACGACCCGTCCGGCATTGCGCATCAGGTACTCCAGCAGGGAAAACTCACGGGCGGTCAAGTCAATGGTATTACCCCGTCGGCGGGCTACACGCTGGTCAAGATCCAGTTCCAGGTCAGCCACGCGAAGTATCTGCATTTCTTCTTCATTCGGGGTCGACCGGCGGAGCAGGGCTTTTACCCTGGCCAGTAGTTCAAGAAAATCAAATGGTTTGGCCAGGTAATCGTCGGCACCAGCCTCGAAGCCCAGTAGTTTGTCGGCGGTCGTATCAAGCGCCGTCAACATCAAAATAGGCAATCGGCTTTGCTGACTGCGAATGTACTCCGCCAGATCAAGTCCGCTCATACCAGGCAAATTAACGTCCAGAATGACCAGTTTGTAGGGTGTAGTGTCGAAGAGCCGTTTACCTTCTTCACCGGTTAACGCTACGTCGACCGTATAGGCCTGGGTTTGAAGCCCTTTTTTGATGAACGTAGCTACCTTGGGTTCGTCTTCAACCACCAACAAATGAGCATTGACACCAGACATCATTATGCTAAGACTAGTTTGGGAAGCGAAACCGATCCCAGGTATATGGAATAACTACTGGCAAGGTAGCAACCAACGCCGAATAGCGTGCATAAATCACAGTCAATCAGTTGCCGGGTTTACTCGGGCGGACAGTCTTCATCTGAATCACATCGACCAAAAAGGCAAAGGCCATTGAAAAATAGATATAGCCTTTAGGTATTTCAACATGCAGTCCTTCGGCCACCAGCGACATACCGATGATCAACAGAAAACACAGGGCCAGAACCTTGAACGAAGGATGGCGGCTAATAAACGAGGCAATCGGTTTGGAGGCCACCATCATGATACCTACCGTGACGATTACGGCGGTGTACATCACCCAAAGCTGTTCGACCATTCCGACGGCCGTAATAATGGAGTCGATGGAAAACACCATATCCAGGATGAGAACCTGGATCAGCAAATCGCGAAACGTGGCTTTGGCCGTATCCGGCGCGTTGGCGTCGTCGCCCAGTTCAGCTTTATGGTAAATCTCTTTGGTACTTTTGTAGATCAGAAATAATCCACCTGCCAGTAAAATCAGGCCCTTGCCCGTGATGGCAATTCCCGATATAACAAACAGGGTTTGGTCGAGCTGCATGATCCAGGCAATGAGAGCAAGCAGACCTAACCGCATGACCATCGATAGTCCGATACCCCAATAGCGCAACTTGTCGCGCTGTTCATCCGGCAACTTATCGGCCAGAATGGAGATAAAAATGATGTTGTCAATGCCCAGAATGGTTTCCAGAACGATCAGTGTCAAAAGGGGAACAATATTATCAGCCAATTGCATGGAGGTAGCTCCGTTAGGTGAGAATCTATAGGCATGGTAAAAAAGCCTATAGGTACAACTGTGTTGGTAAACTGATGTTCAGGTAGCCTTTGGAAACTGGACCGCTCCCAATGCAATGGATCAGGTTTTCTTCTAGTACTCTTCCCATTTCTATTTAGGGTTGATTACAAACCGATACGGTTTTTGAAACCTTATCGGTTTAAATGGGCCCATCACTAGTTTACCGATAAATAAAGGTGATTAGGTGGGGAGTGTCCCTTTGGGTAGTTTACAAATTGTTTTATGTAAAGCCAGCAATCATGAAAATAGATTCACCTTTCAGGGGAGCTTTGGCTCTTACTCTAACTCTCATTCTTACTTCTTCCCTCCTACTTGCGCAAAACGCGAAGGACTCGGTAGCGATTCAAACCATTCTCCAGCAGGAAGATCAGGCCTGGAACAAAGGGGATGCCCCGGCTTACTCCCAATCATTTTCTCCCGATGGCACCTTTACCAATATTGCAGGTATGTTCTTCAAAGGTCATAAAGCGTTTTTAGACCAGCACGAGGTGATTTTTAAAAGCTTTTTTAAGAATACGGTCTTAAATCAGAAAATCGTGTCCCTGAAATTTGTCCGCTCCGATGTCGCCATTATGGAAACCTTATGCCAGGTTTCTGGCTTTGCCAAAGAAGGTCTTCCACCCAGAATTCAGCTGGATGCCAAGGGACAACTCAATACCCGTTTATTACAGGTGTTAATCAAAGAGGCAGGCGGTTGGAAAATCGTTTCCTACCACAACGTTGATGTAAAACCAGGAACTCCTATCCCCGAATAGATGGTCTAAGTTTAGACTGCAACCTAGTCTTGTAACCTCAGCGGCCGATTTGTTCGTCGGAGTGTGACCGTAGGCTCACACGTTTAGTGAGGCTACTAAACATGTAGGCTAGAGAACGTAGGTACTGTTTACCAATTTATGACTAATGGAATTAAGGGCGTAAAGTTTTGCTGTTGACCTTGTTTGCCATCGTCAAATTCTAAGGCTACCAGATAGGTCTTTCCTTGTGAACTATGAACAATACTTTCATGAAGAACCTTTTTCATGGCCGACGATAAGTCGTTTATCGGCGGGGGTAGTATTAAGGTTACTTTCGTCAGTTCATTGAAGCCCTTTGCATGAGTCAAAGGCTGCTGCTTTTGGGGCGGGTAATCTTTCGGAGCTAAACCAAAAAAAGGCATCTCAAAGAGCATTGGTTCAGCAGGAAAGTTCTCGTTCGAGGCTATGTTGGCATATTGGCCTTGGGGTAGATAAACGGAGTGGTATCGCCAGCCATCCTCA
Organism: Spirosoma endbachense; assembly: GCF_010233585.1. Taxonomy (NCBI): domain Bacteria; kingdom Pseudomonadati; phylum Bacteroidota; class Cytophagia; order Cytophagales; family Cytophagaceae; genus Spirosoma; species Spirosoma endbachense. The sequence continues at coordinate 8,956,915 of NZ_CP045997.1, read as the reverse complement.
AAAACTAAGCGAATCGACTGGCTTGATTGCTGTTAGGTTCTGAAACAAAAGCCAAAGGGACAATACTTGGTGAACTCATATTGTGACCTTTCCCATAGATTGGCTCGTTTGATTTCTGAATTTTTATTTTCATCCTCATTAATCACCCAGACTAATTCTATATACGCATTCTGAAAAAAGAAACGTCGGCAGGCTGTTCCCTGTCCGGGATGGAGATTGGCTGTTCCTTCGCTCAGGCCAAACGATTGTAAGGCAGTGGCGACTTGTTGAGCCTGATGAGTAAATATAAAAATATGGTCTAACTCCATTGTAAGAGCGTTTCTACGAAGTTACTTATTCATGTTTACCCGTTTGAGGAAATGCCCCTGGCAATTGCACAACTCTTGCAAAGCCATGCCTGACCAAATTAATGATCCTGCTGACTGGTAAACGGCTCAAGCAGCAAACCAGATTCATTAGTTTGCCTACGAATAGAGTGGTGCAATAGCCACGAGGGTTTCGTGAAACATTCACCTCTACTGAAGATCAGTTTGGCATGGCGACCTCTGAAGGTGTTTTTCCAAATTCCTTCTTAAAGGCAAATGATAAATGGGATAAGCTTTCAAAGCCGAGATCCAGATAAAAATCGGACGGCTTTTGTCTGCCTGTTTCAATGAGAAAATACGCTTCCTGCAAGCGCCTTCTCACCAGCCAATGACCTGGCGTATCGTTGAATACCGCGTTGAAATCCCGTTTGAAGGCCGACAAACTGCGTCCTGTCAGGTAAGCAAAGTGTTGGATACTTATGTTGAACTTGAAGTTACGATCCATAAATCCCTCTAAATCAATCCGCTGGGGAATCTCAAAATCAAAGAGAAAGCCGGTAAGCGCTGGCTGATTTTGAAGAAGAATGATTAAGAGCTCTTCGTATTTCAACTCTTCAAACAATTCATCCAATTCCATGACCCCTTTGTAGTACGGCTTTATGGACCGGATGAAATCGTCCAACAAGGCGGGTTTCGGTATCCTGATCAGTGCGTCCTCGGTCTCGAAACCTGCCGACCTGGAATAATTGTATTTTTTCTGAAACGCCCGAAGAAAGGATTGTTCGAAGCAAAATAATATCGGCTCAAACTCTTCCGCACCGCTTGAACGCATAAATCTCACCAGCCGGTTTTTCCGCACAATACAGCACTCGCCAGCCTTGATCGTATAACGTTTGCTGGCATCAAAAAAGCTGATTTCCCCATGAACGACAACGAGGAAAACATGATCGGGAATAAATTGCTCGTTTAAGATCTTCGCTTTCGTCTCTTCGGTAATTGCTCTCATTTCAGAATACAATACTTAACCATACTGTCTACCGCTGCTAATATAGCCTGTTCCTGAGTGGCGATGGGCTTCCACCCTAAGATTGCCTTTGCCTTTGCATTACTGACATTACGGTTAATATTCAGCAGCATAGCTCCCTCTCTGGCCTGATTGTTGACAAATGAAGCCAGGCTAAGTAACCAATTGGGTAACTTTCGGGTGGAAACCAGTTCCGAAGCATTGGGCCTTTTGCTTTTGAGCAGTGAAGCTATTTCAGGCATTGAAATCTGCCCATCGGCGGATGCGATGAACCGTTGCCCGTTTGCATCAGGGTGGATCATCGCCCGAATATGCAGATCGGCCACGTCTCTCACATCGACAACATTCAGGGGAATATTGGGTACGGCTTTCATCGACCCATTTAACAGATTCTCAAGCAGGTGAAAACTACCTGAGATGTGAGCATCTAACGATGGCCCTAAAATGGCGACAGGATTAATGGTAGCAAATTCCAGATCACCACCCTCGCTTTTAGTAAAGTCCCAGGCAGCGCGCTCCGCCAGCGTTTTTGATTTTTCATAGACAGAAAAGCCCTTTAAGTTAACGTCGGTCCAGTCTTCTTCTGTCGTTTCTATAGTCTTGTCGGTATGACTGAAACCCACGGCACCAAAATTGGAAGTCATTACCACACGCCTGACATCTGCATTTTTGGCGAACGTCAAGACGCGACGTATCCCCTCGACCGCAGGCCGAATGGCTTCATTTTCATCTTTAGGCGTTTCAAAGAATACAGGCGATGCCACACTCAGCACGTAGGTACACCCTTTCATGGCACTATCCCAGTTGTCATCCCTTGTCAATTCCGTCTCGGCAAACGAAAGCCTTTCGAATGATGTGATACCGTTTGATCGCAATGTCTGAATCAACTTGTTTTTGCTGTCCAAACTGCGAACGGTCGTCCGTACATGATATCCTATCTGTAAAAGATGCAACACGATCCGCATGCCTAAGAAACCTGACCCTCCGGTCACCAATACTGTTTCTGAACGCTCCATCACTGAATATCTTTAGTTTATCTGTGATGCAAAAGTAGAGGTCCGTCAGTCACGTCAGTTTATTGAGCAGTCCAAAGTTGCTTTATTGAGAAGTCCAGAAAGCTATTTTACCATGAAAAATGGTACTGAGTATATAAGTGTTGTAATCTCTGGATTCAAGCGCTGGCAGGTTAAGGTAATTTTATAACCTATCCTCAATGGGCGACCTGCTTTTCCGGGGAATAGCCGGATGCCAAGAGGAAGCGTTTTGCATTTTCATCCGTCAGATTCAACCCCAACATATAGCGAATGGCCGTTTGCTTATTTTTGGCTTTTTGGTAATATGCCTTACAGATCTGGTGGCCCACAAAATAACCTAAGTCGCTCACCTTCTGGCCATCAATCTCCCGCTTAGCGTATAACCAGCCCCCCTTCCAGTCAACATCTGAATACATCTCTTTTTTGAAGGCTTCCCAGATCGGCTGCTCATGCTGTAAACCGAACGCTGTGTGGCCATTGGGATTGACTTTAGCCAGGGGTTGTTCATAAACCAGTTCTGCGATGAAGTCCGCCATGCCTTCTTCCAGGCACTTTCCTAACAATTGCTTATGAGAGGCCGTGTATTCGTCCAATAGGTGTTCATTCTGGAGGACTCGAGCTTTGTTTCGTTGGGTCCATTGCTGGGTATGAACGAATTCATGCAACACTAATGGAACCGCCCAGTTTGGTTGGTCGCTGGCCGCTACTTCGGTCCCGATATAGACTGTCCGATCATCGATAGTGCCGCCTGAGTTGTTGATGCCGACACAAAAGTAGATATCACCCTCCCGAAAGTCGGGATAGATTTCTTTAAATCGGCTTATTCGTTTTAAGATTTCCGCTTTCTGGTCCAGGACGGCTAATATCCACGGTCTTTTTTTGGCCAGTATGTTTTTTTCCTTTTCGATAAAGGCCCTCCATTTGGCTGTATTTCCACCCCGCAATTCCATAAATTGAGTTAAGCCGGGACTTGCTTTGTCTACATACAAGGATCGAATAAAGTTGGCTTGCCGGGCTGTGTCAGTTGTTGTCATGACGGAATCATAGGCCTGGTAGAAACGGGGTAAATCATCGGTGTGTAAAACGATCTGGGCTTTAGCTATCGGATTGACGATGAGATAGAAAACAACTGTAACGGCAAATAAAAAGAGGCTTTTTCTGCATATCGTACGGGAGTTGCTGGCAATACGGTTCATTTCAGAAAAGGTTGGGTTGACCACCGGCAAATATAAATCACAGCGCAATAACTTATTAATAGTGAACTGGATCGCGCATCCCCTCCCGTGAAGTCCTACTTTTTCTGATTTCTATTTTATACGTACTAGACATGAATGGAGTTGCTGACAAACCTATAAGGTTTCAAAAACCTTATAGGTTTAAATTGGATGTGCACTAGTTTGAAGAAGGTATAAAACCGGATACCTGCACTAGTTTCCGCTTTGGACATCATCATTACGAATTCCTCGTTTGTTCTTTTTAATCGACTCCCTGAGCTTACCGAATTTATAGTCCAAGCTGACCGTGAATGACCGGAAATAATCCCAACGGAAATTAGTCTGTTGGAAATCCGGGCCGAACGTACTGGCAAGGTTTTCCCTGTATTTACGAAACGGGTTGCTGATCGATCCCGCAATAGATACTTTGTCCTTAATCAGATCTTTATTGACACTGAATGAAGTGCTTAGCATGCTATTGGTCGTTCCCTGCAAATTAATCCCTCGCCCATTCATCTGCAGATTGGCCGTTAAGCGCCATTCTTTGGGTAGTTTGTAATTGGTTGACAGTGCGACATTATACATTAACCCTTCGTTCTTAATCAATACGCCATTTACCAAACCCTGCACCATCCCATAAGCGGCACGGCTGTTTGCACTTACGTTCCACTGTTTAGTAATCGGATAATTGATAGTCACGTACAGGTTTGGAAGCTTTGCCGTACCTGTGTTCCCATAGGATGTGCGCGTAATGGTCGTCGTTGAATCATAAACTGAAACCGGAAAAACCAGATCCCGGAAAAACGTGAATCCCAACCCCGTATTCAGTTGAATTTTTCCTGTTCCACTGAATGTTACCTGGATGTCATTGACAACGGCAGGCCGCAGATCAGGATTGCCTGTTCGTTCAAAGTTCGGATTGGAGCGATCCACAAAAGGGTTCAGCTGATAAATTCCTGGCCGTTGAATTCGCTGCGTATAAGCCAGATTAAGCCCACTATTATTCTTGAATTTACGATTTACAGATACGGAAGGTATCAGGTTAAAGTACGTTCTTTTTACCCTGGAATCGACCGATATAAAATCGGCATCGATAACGGTTTGCTCGATACGCAAACCCGCTTTTACGCCCCAGTTTTTTAAGCTGTATTGATAGGTTGTATACCCGCCAAAGACATTCTGTGTATTTCTGAATCGGTTACTGAGTGTCGGTTGAATTACATATTGACGCGTTACAGAATCAGCTACCGCATTCTGAAAATCGCTGTTATTATCCCGTAAAATTCCCTTTAAACCCGCTTCAAATTGCTGCTGCTTACCGGGATGGACATAGTCGACCTGGATGGTTTGTTCCGAAAACCGCTGATCGTTTTCCTGCCGATAATTGGGCATTGTATAATTCTCCCGATTGGTGATACTCAGGTCATTATTCTGCTTCGTTTCATAGGTCAAATACCGGTACGAAAAGGTCAGCAAACGGTTCTTATCCGACCGAAAACCGTGTTGATAATTTAGTGACGCATCCACGCCATTTCCCTTGCCAGTATTCCTGTTTTCCAGAGTATATCCCTGTAAATGAGTAGCTGAACTCATCAGATCACTGGTTTGTATCATATTGCCTTCCGAGCTGGTGCCATTCAGGTTAAATTGAGCCGAGACCAGGTTCAGCGTATCGATTTCATAACTCATTTCGTAGCCTATGTAGGCCGTCCGACTCTTCGACTCCGTAGTGCCTTCCTGCAAAAGCTCAGTAGGCTGCTGCCCTGTGGTAATTCGCTGAATACCACCCCGAACTGTCCGATTATTATTCAGATTGGCTCCGCCAAAAGCTGAGATGCCAAACTTACCGAGTTTAGCCGAAACCGATCCGCCCAGGCCTGGCCCTCCGGTAGGAAAACGCTCGCTAACATTGACGGAACCGTTGTAGCCGTTATCCAGCTTTTTCGTTGTGATAATGTTAATGATCCCTGCCAATCCCTCCGCATCGTATTTGGCCGGGGGCGACGTAATCACTTCAATACGCTCGATGGACGAAGCAGGCATTGTCCGAAGAATATCCTTATAGTTTCGCTCCATCATACTCGACGGTTTACCATTGATCAGGATCTTGAAATCGCTGTTTCCTTTCATCAGGATATTATTATCGGCATCCAGTGAAAGCAACGGCACTTTTCGCATCATGTCCAGCACACTAAACACTTTACTTTCAGGATCGGCCTGAAGATCGTAGGTAATGCGGTCTATTTCCTGTTTTACAATTTGTTTCGTACCGGCTACGACTACTTCCTTCAGACCCATCATGTCAGGAGTAAGTGCTACGATGCCCAGTTCCACTGTCTTTTGAAGCGAATCGGTCAACTCGACCGGGATTTTTCGGGTCTTGTAACCGACCCCCTGAATGGCCAGCGAGTACTTTCCCGCTTCCAGACCTGCCAATGAAAATGAGCCATTCGCCCTGGAATAATCTACTTTTATGGCCACATCCGAGCTTTTCAGTAAATGAATCGTCATGAATGTCAAGGGCTTATGGTTTGCTGAATCAGCAATTATTCCGTGGATTGAATAACTTCCTACGTTTTTCTGGGCAACTGCACCATGCAGACCCACCAGGAGAATCGATATCAAAAGTAAGGCTAGTATTTTCATGGATGTATTGACTTATCGATCTGTAAAGGCAAGGCGATACCACGAAGAGCTTTTGGCTCTTTTGGAAAATCACAGAAGTAGAAATGGAACGGTAACGGAATTAACCAGGAATGATCAGGCCGGGAAAGGATCGCCCGACTCTACGGACAATTGATATACAACTGATTAACAAATAGTTAGCCCTTTTTGGCCAGAAACCGTTCAATTACGAAGTTGAGAATTAAACTCAGCCCACCGAATAAAAATACCATAGCCAGAAAAGAAGTGCCTTTACTGAACCCATAGTTGTCGTGCAGGACATCCCCAACGATCATTCCGATGGCAATTCCTACGAAGAGCATCCCGAATTTTAATGTAGGCGAAACAGAGTCGTTGCCCGAAAAAATAGACGCATCGACTCCCCGTTCAATCATGGCCATGCGTTCCCGTGAACGTGTCATCAGGAATACATATATGATACCGAAAACACTGGCGAATGCGCCAAGGGAAATAAGAATATGTTTTATGTCATCACCATTCATAGAGCAACTCGTTTACTGATTGTTACTAACTGGTTTTCGCAGCATATGACATCTGAAAAAGAAAACGGGTTACAGATTTTGGTAAAAATTTAGAAATAAAAATAAAATGGTTATACGCTGTAACCTCATTTTGAAAACGAAGGTCTAATCGGGTAAGGGGCGCGAACAGATTCTCAAACTAACCAACAGGCTCGTGAAGCAACCGGAAGATCAGGTCTATATCGACAAAGTCAAAAATGGAGACTCGGCTTCCTATGCATTTCTTGTTGACCGCTATAAGCATATGGCGTATACGATTGCGGTAAGAATTATACGGAATGCCGAAGATGCCGAAGACGTAGCGCAGGAAGCGTTCGTAAAAGCGTATCAGCAAATCCATAAATTTGAAGGCAAATCAAAGTTTTCCACCTGGCTTTACACCATTGTTTATCGGGTAGCCATTACTAAATTAGACCATCAGCGAGTCGCAACGGTTCCGATCCATGACGAAATGACGGAACCCGATACGCATTCGTATCAGACTCCTCAGTTGGACCATCTACAGCTATCAGAGCAACAGAAGTATATTAAAGCTGCTATTAGTCGATTGCCGGTAACAGAAGGGCTATTGATTACGTTGTATTACCTTGATGAAAAGTCAATCAGAGAGATCGAGGTAATCACCGGCTTATCGGAATCCAACATCAAGGTAAAATTATTCCGGGCCAGAAAAGTACTGGAAGAGCAGTTGCGTTTTTTATTGTAAATGAACCAGTTATTAACCTAAACGGTCTGCTAAGCTATGGAGAACGAAAAAGAAGATTCGTTGAGGAAGCTGATCCAAAAAGTAGAACTCGACAAACCGGGTGCTGACTTTACCAATACCATTATGAAACTGGTACAGGCTGAATCGGAACTGGAGTCGGCAAAAGAAGCAGCCCTGAGTCAACTTTTCGAATCGTATACCCTTGTCGAGAAACCATCAGCCGGTTTTAGTAGCCGGGTGATGAGTCAGGTTATGGTTTCGCAATCAAAACAGTTTGAGCCCATCATTAGCCCAAGAGTGTGGTATATGATCGCTGCATCGCTGCTGTTTATTCTTCTCTTTTGCTTGCTGGTGTTACCTACCGGGCCAGCCCAGCATACATCGTCTGGACTGGATCGTTTTCTTTCCAGTTTAGATGGTTCACTCGAAGCCCTTCCGATTAGTTATCCGTTTACCATTTTTGCCGTAAGTATACTACTGGTAACGGATTATTATCTACGGCGGAAGCTAAATATAGGCTACTAATTACCAGGCGATTAAGCGTCTATTCTATCCTTCGCTAGCCTATTTCCAATAACCAGTATACAGGATTAACCGGGACTTTGCATCCAGGACAGTTTAACCACTGATGGGGTACTGCAGGCTTGATGATGTTGGTTTCGGTCATGCTATTGAAACAGTAATTCTACGCTGGAGATCTCTGGTTGTACGGCAATAAAAATTCTTTTCATTCTGATAAGTCTGCACAGTTGGCCACTGGTTCATCCGACGCAATCCACTCGTTCTGGCCCACCTGTACCTATTATTCTGGATACGGTTATGGATTCGGATGGTGACGACCTTGGCGGCTGGCCTTGCTTCATGCCTAAGAACGCGCTGGCCAGGCCCGTATACTGGGCATAATTGTAACGAGCAATGATCTATACAGTGCCGCGTGACGGATGCGATCAACACCTACAAGGCAAGCTAGTTGGAAGTAGTTTTACTTTAATTTTCGTTAGTTAGGGCCAGCAAAATAGTGTTATTTCAATAAGTTGATCGCTATGAAACAAGTGACCATTAAAGACCTCGCCAGCGAATTGAATCTGTCGACCTCTACTGTTTCCCGAGCGTTGAGAGACAGTTGGGAAATTAATCCGGAAACCAAACGCCGGGTGCTGGAACTGGCTCAACGTCTCGACTACAATCCAAACCCGGTTGCGCTAAGTTTACTGAGTAGTCATAGTCAGGAAATTGGCGTCATCGTTCCTGAAATAGCCAATCCTTTTTTTGCCGTCGTCATTGCGGGTATTGAAGCCATTGCGTTTGCCCAGGGCTATCAGGTCGTTATTTATCAAAGCCATGATAGTTATGAACGAGAAGTGTTGAATGTGAAACACATTGCTCAACAACGAAAAGATGGTCTGCTGGTTTCGATTGCCACCTCAACGCAGGATTATTCACATTTCCAAACGCTGCATGAGCGCGGTTTCCCCATCGTTTTTTTTGACCGGGTTTGTGATGGCATTGATACCCATAGCATACTGGTCGATGACTTCGAGGGTGCCTATATGGCTACTGAGCATCTCATTAAGCAGGGCTGCGAACACATCGCCCTTTTAGCGGGTTCGCAAAACCTGGTGACGAGTCGACGACGGATGCATGGCTACCGAGCGGCTTTACTGGATTATAACCGCCCTATTGTGGATGAGTGGATGATTCCCTTAGCGTTTAATGCCCAACAGTCACTGAAGATTACCCGTGAACTGCTCGGTAGATCCAAACGACCCGATGGTATTTTTGCGGCCAGCGATACAATTGCCCTAGGGTGTCATGCCGCCATTAATGAACTTGGTTTATCCATGCCGGGGGAGATTGCTTTAGTTGGTTTTGCGGATTTGCCTTTTGCGTCACTGCTGAATCCACCGTTAAGTTCAGTGGCCCAACCGGCTTTCGAGATGGGGCAATCAGCCGCCAGTTTATTAATTGATCTGATTAAAAATCCCGGCGGGCAAATTGCCTCGATCAACAATGTCTTAAAAACCAAACTGATGGTCAGAAAGTCGTCACTACGGATGCCTGATGCGTAAGATAGCACTACGTATAAGTTGGCAGGCCGATACTTCAAGGACGAGACACTCCCGTTTAGCTGAAAACCAGACACTGTTAGAATCCCAGGGTCTGAAGTAGTAGAAAAATAAAGAGCATAAAATCCAGAGGCTGAATGTGTGTTCTCAGGTGTGTCAGTGCTTTATAAAGCGTATTACGAACCGACTTCTCCGTAATGCCCATAATCGTGGCGATTTCGGATGTTTGGAAATTTTCGTAGTAGCGCAAAAGGATCACATCCATTTGGCGTTGTGGTAAACTTTTAAGGACAGTTGCTAATTTCTCAATAAGCCACTGTTCATACTCCAAATCCTCATAATTACCTTTTCCTTCTGGGTATGCTAAATTTGGCGTCGTATCTATGTCAGATACAAATTCATCTTTCTTTGATTTCTGATGAATTCCTCTCCGAAGTATGGTAAATAAATAGGCTTTGATATTCTTGACAATGGCTAATTTCTGCCGGTTATTCCAGATGGTAATAAATACATCCTGGATCGTATCCTCCACAAGGTCCGTATCGGAGATTAGCCTGGTTCCATATCGGTATAAGAGCCGATAATATCGTTCATACAATTCGCCTAATGACGCTTTGTCACCCTCTCGGATTGCATCCCAAAGTACATGATCTACCGGTAGGCTCTGTTCCAAAGTTATAGGTATCAGAAATAACCAAAGTTACTGAATGTGAATTACAAAATCACAATTTAAAAGCAATATAATACAATGAAAAACTATAAAATCGTTGTTTAAGTACCTGATTACTAACTAAAGAACGGGATAAGACAGTATCTTATCCCGTTTCCTAACTATCAACCTATGAAAAAAACTACAAATGCTACTTTTCGAACCTGGAGTTAATCGTTTAACTGTGTTCGATAATCCTTTCAAATCAACCAATCTCCCCTAACAAATCAAACACGGAAAAGGCTTTATCGCTCTATAATTACGAGGGTTTTGTCAGCAATCGAAGCGGCTGTCGCGCTGAAAATCGTTAAATTGCCCTGAAATCAGGTATTGGGAGCAATTGACCACCTTTTAATGCAGATTCATGAGCCACGATACCGACACTCGTCCAGTTTGCCGATTGAACTGCATTGGGAAATGGGTCGCGGTCTTCAACAATTGCCGATATAAACTCATGAACCATATGGGGGTGTGATCCACCGTGGCCACCGCCCTGGGTAAACGACAAATGCTGTTGGTCATCGGCATCATAAACTCCTTTTGTCGTAAATCCGGCAATTTCTTTGGGCAGATAGTGCGCATAATCGGGCACGACGACCAATTCAGGAATTTCGGGTTCTGGCTTTTTAGCGGTATGAATCACAGGCATTTCATCTTCGATCAAGGGCCATTCAACTGATTTTTTGCTTCCGTATACCTCAAAGCTTTCCCGGTACTGACGAGCCACATCGAACAGCGACCGATACACATAAGCCGATAAATCGCTGTCTTTGAATTTGATATGCGCCGACTCGACCGCAAACGGCGAATTGTGGATTTTTGCCAATTCTTCCCGGATTGTCCCCGATCCGAAACAGGATACGTATTCGGCTTCCAGTTTAAGTAAACCGGCCACCGGGCCAACGCAGTGCGTAGCATAGTGCATGGGCGGTAAACCCGGCCAGTAGTCGGGCCAGCCGTCCATATCCTGCTGGTGACTGGCTTTCAGAAACTGCACCTTGCCCAATTCTCCTTTTTCGTATAACTCCTTGACGAACAGAAACTCACGGCTGTATACTACCGTTTCCATCATCATGTATTTTTTACCCGTCTCGTTGGTAACCCGGACGATTTCCATACAGTCCTCGACTGTTGTTGCCATAGGAACTGTACACGCAACGTGTTTGCCTGCCCGTAAGGCTTTCAAACTCTGCTCGGCATGATTTGGGATGGGGGAATTGATATGAACGGCATCAACTGCCGGGTCATCCAGTAGCTCGTCGAAACTGCTGTAGCGTTTGTCAATGCCATAAGCATCCCCGATCGCGTTTAGTTTTTCGACATTACGCTGACAGATCGCGTACATAGTCGCGTTTGGATGTCGCTGATAAATGGGTATGAATTCAGCCCCAAAACCAAGGCCAACGATGGCAATATTTAATTTCATAAACTCACTGAGTTAATGCCGACAAAAGTCGGCGCTGATTAAGGTGAAGAAGAATTTAAAAAGGGTTAATAGCTACGTGACACAACCGCTTTCGGCAACGACCGGGCTTTTCGATTGCGGAATACAACCCAGAGAATTGTGAAGGCATGGAGATCAGGCTACCATGCGCTTTTATAGCACTGCCAATAACCATGGCTTCATCAATGAGGATCGATTTTCTGATAGGCTTTAGCTACCTCCTGGATTTGTGATTGATTGATCGGGCCTGTGTAAATCAGGATTCGGTAACGGATCGTCTCGGTTTCTCCTTTGGGAATGGTCCAGTCGTCGATGATCTGGCGAGAAGGGCCAACCCCGAATTCGTTATCGACACGCCAGGGAGTTGGAAACGCTTTGTTTTGGGGATGATCAAACAGCGTAAAATGCGCCCAGTCCGAGCGACCTCTTCGCTGCACGCCCACATCCAGCCACTCACTGCGCTGGGCTTCGGCCTGCTTATTGGTCTGACCTGTCGCATTGATCACCTCACCAGCAAGTTCCTTTGTCCAGGGCATCCGCACGAACAAACCGCCTACGTAAAATTTACCCATCGTAACATCGGTCCTGGCCTGACCTTTCCATTCGAGGTCCAGCATAAATTTCCCGCCGACTTCCTGTAGGGTCCAGTTTTGCGTTTCCACCAGGGTCGTTTGTCCCGTTGAATCGAGTAGATTATAGACCGTTTGCCAGGAAACCTGCTTACCCTGACGAGCTGTTATTTTGGTTGAAACCCGCTTCCAGTAATCCCCTTTCCACTTCATAAAGTAATCTCGTCCGTTCACTCGTTTGAGACCCCAGAATAGGCCCGTCTGGTGGAGGTGATGGTTGGGACGAAACTCGGTTACCGGGCTTTGCCCATCGGGTGCCATAATGGGATGGATATACGGACGCTCGTCGGGTTTGGCTACCTGCGTCAGTATCAGTTGCTTTGCTTTGCCTTTGTAAATTGAAAACGAAGTATCTGATTCTGTGACGATTTCAAAGGTGTTACCGTTCGATTTTTGTCCAAAACCTGAAACAATACCGCACAAAACCAGCACAAAAATGGCGAGCACTCTACACGTATACATCAGCGTAATTCTTTGATTTTAATACTCCGGTACGAAACCGATAAACCATTGTTTTCCAACATGAGAAAACCCTTTTCATGCGGTTTGCCTTTATAGTCCGCCATTTTGAATCCATTGATCCAATGCTCGACGCGATTGTCCGGATAAACACGGATCATCGCATTGCTCCACAGCCCGATCCGTCTTTTTGAGAAAATCGTCTGCTTCGACTCCGCCAACCCCTTCACCGAACCCAATGCGGTGAGATCCTTTCCCCTCGGCACATTTCCGGGCAGCATATCGTCCTGGATTTGAAATTCGAGACCTTCTGCATTTTCCTCCGCTTTGGACAACAGGTATTTTACACCACTATCCGCTCCTTCTGCCAGCCTGAATTCAAATTTCAATTCAAAAGCTGCATACGGATTTTTCAAAAACACACTTTTCTTCTCGTTCCGTTTCGACTCTTTAATCGTCAATGTTCCCTGTTCAATAACCCAATCCGAGTCAGGAAACTTTGAATTCGATGCCCCTGTCAGTCCCTGCGCCGTTTTTCCATCAAAAAGTGAACCATACCCAGCTCTTTTTTCCGCTTCTGAAAGATCATTCGGGATCAGGTTCACGATAAATATATCATCGGGCGGGGAGGGTTTGATGTTTCTGGTTTTGATTCTGATGTTTTTAAAACGGATCTGGTGATTGCCTGGGGGAATCGGATCGTTTGGGTTATTGCTGTGTAGTTGTAACCCGATCATCCCCTTAAGCGTCTCGTCATCAATCAAATGTGAAACTGCCACATCGTTCACCCAGGTGCGGTTACTGGTACCGAAGCATTCGATGCGGTAGTGGTTCCAGGCATTGTTTTTAAATGCCGTTTTGGAAGGCAAATTCAACTCAGTCGTGTACAACCAGCCACGGCGAGCTTCGTCGTAAATGCTGCCACTCCACCGCTGCGGCTTCGGATCGACCTCCATCTGATACCCGTGTAAACGATAATTCAGGTAATCAAGAGTACTCAAACTCCGAAACTGAATACCGGAGTTGTTCATCGTCGTATCGATCGATACGTCCAGCTCCAGAATAAAATCACCGAATTCTTTTTCGGTACAAAGAAATCCGTTTGGCTCACCAGGAACCACCGTTCCGACAATCATTCCATCCTTCACTTCCACTTTGTGATTGCCGTTCAGATGCTTCCAGCCCGTGAAATCTTTCCCATTGAAAAGAATTTCCCAATCTCCTTCGGACTTTTGGGCGGTTGCTGGTAACCCCGCCAGAGTCAGGGTTATCAGGATCAGTACTAGATTTCGTATGTTTCTCATGAAAAAATGCTGGTCTTAGGATGGCTACTACTTCTGGGCTGTCGGTAAGGCGAACGCCACGTATTTATCCCCCGACTTAGTCCGTTGTTTACCACCGCCACCGCAGGCAATCACCACGAACTGTTTCCCGTTCACCTGGTAGATAGCGGGCGTCGCAATACCAGCCGCGGGAATTTTTACTTCCCAAAGTAGTTCGCCGGTCTTCTTATCGAATGCCCTGAATTTTTCGTCGCGGGTAGCCGCAATGAAAACCAATCCACCCGCCGTTACCACCGATCCTCCGAAGTTTTCACTTCCAGAGCGTATGCCTTTCGCTTTCATTTCAGGGTAATCGCCGAGGGGCTGTTTCCAGAGCTCTTTACCGGTATTGAGATCGACGGCCGACAAATGTCCCCAGGGAGTCTTAACGGCTGGAAACCCTTCCTTGGTCAGGAATTTGCCAATCCCATATGGCCCCCCGGCAAAGCTGTAGGGCGTTCTGAAATGCGCCGGTTCTTCCTTTGTATTTAAATCTTTAAAGGGCTGATCCTTAATTTTGTCCAGATTCAAAATGAAGGAAGCCAGCGCGGTTTTCTGCTCGGCGCTCAGGTGACCAAAGGGTGGCATATTATTTCGACCCGAACTGATGAGGCTTTTAAATGAAGTCTCATCGTATTTCTGACCAGGTTTCAAATTGCTGTTTTCTGCAATGCCTACCAGCGATGGATTCGCTGATAATGCCTTGTTCGTTTCTCCCGCCCTTCTGTCCTTCCCGTGGCAGCCACTGCAATTCTGTTGATAAAGCATCTGGCCCGCTTCGAAATTGGTTTGTTTCGCGATCATCTCCCCCTTTTTGACCTCCTGCATTTTCATAACCCAGGGCGATTCGTTGGCATTGATGTACATGATACCCGAGGTTGGATCAAAGGTGGGACCACCCCACTCCGCTCCACCGTTCCAGCCCGGACTTTCAATCGTCCCTTGCAGTGATGGCGGATTCCACATGTTATCGGTTTTATAGGAGCGAAACTTTTTCAGGATATCCTGATACGACGAATCGGGAATCCCTTCTTTTAGAAGATCATCTTCGGTAAGCCGCTGACGGACAAACGGTTTGAAAAAAGTAGGGACCGGCTGGGTTGGCGATGTCCATTCACCGGCCAGATCCGATTTGGGTACCGGCACCTCGTTGATGGGATGGATAGGCTCGCCCGTCTCCCGATTGAACATAAAGATGTACCCCTGCTTGGTAATCTGGACAACGGCATCGACCGGTTTATTATCCTTTTTAACCGTTACCAGGATGGGGTGTGCAGCATGGTCCCAGTCCCACAGATCATGGTGAACGGTCTGATAATGCCATTTCAGTTTGCCGGTAGCCGCATCCAGTGCCAGAATCGAATTGGCATACAGGTTATTCCCTTTGCGATTACCTCCATAAAAATCCGGTGTAGCCGAACCCGTACCGGCAAAAACCAGCCCTCGTTTTTCATCCAGGCTAAAGCCACCCCAGGCATTGGCTCCGCCAACGTACTTATAGGCACCTGGACTTTCCCAGGTTTCATAGCCCGGTTCACCAGGATGAGGAATCGTGTGAAAAATCCATTTGCGTTTTCCCGTATGCACGTCAAACGCCCGGATATGACCGGGTGCTGCCTCAGCGGATTCGGCCAGCCGCGAACCCATAATGATTAAGTTTTTGTAAATAATACCGGGACTAGTATTGGAAATATGCAGATCATGGGCATTTTCCATATCCAGCTCATCGTGCAAATCAATGTGCCCATTGGTGCCAAAGGTTGGGATAACCTTGCCCGTTAGCGCGTTAATGCAGTAAAGCATATGCCCCCCACCGGGTGTATACAGGATACGTTGGTCATTCTTACCCCCATTGTAATAGGTTACACCCCGACAAATCTTGGTGGAAGGGCCAAAAGGGCCGCGTCCTGAATTCTTTCCCTTCTCCGGAATACTTCCTGGATCATACACCCACTTCACGTTGCCGGTAGCCGCATCGAGGGCGAACAGTTTGAGTTGCGGATTCAGCCCGTACATGACCCCATTGACAATAATGGGATTGGTTTTCATATCGGTCGTATTCGTCGCGGAAGCTTCTCCGGACGCATACTCCCAGGCCACCTGCAGATTTTTTACATTGCTGGTGTTGATTTGATCAAGGGCCGAGTATTTGATGTTCTCACTTCCCCCTCCGTAAATCGTCCAGTCCGTATAGGGTTTATCTACATTCCGATTATCCCGGAAAGCCACTAAACCGACAAGAATACCAGCGGCAATTGATAGGGATGCTATCCCAAAAATCTTATTTCGGCGTCTTACTAGTTGAATTCGTTTCATGGTTGACTACTTTTTGGCATGAGTAAGGCCAGAGCTACTGAATCAAGTAGCTCTGGAAGTGTATTCTTTTCAGGATCAATAGCCTGGATTTTGGGTCAGTACCGACTTGCCATCTTTGACCGAAATGTCAATCTGGCGCTGCGGAATGGGCCATACTTCATGTTGGCCTACATTAAATACTTTACCTTTATTGTAGGGCAATCGGGTTCCCTCTACGGTTAGGTAGTTGTTCATGACTGGCCCGACCGTTCCCCAGCGCACCAGTTCGAAAAAGCGAATGCCTTCCATGGCGAATTCAAGCCGGTTTTCGTAGCGAACTGCCTTTAACGCATAGGCTTTATCCGGGAAGGTTGTCGGATAGGGTTCAACTTTATAATTGGCAGCAGGCGTACCATCGGCAAACCGAACGACATTGGAGTTTTTAGCCCGGTTACGGATCAGGTTAACCAATGTTGTGGCTGTCTGTAGCGAGCCGACTTCCGCTTCACATTCGGCCAGCCAAACAATGACATTGCTTAGTTTGAACATCCGGTAGTTATTGGCGTTGGGAAATACCCGCACCCCGGTAGTATTCGATAACGCGCCCTGTTCCGATTTTAAAAACATGTTTTTCTTATTGTTGTACGGACCGGCATTACTTGGGTCCCGAATCCAGGAATTTCCCTGGTGGATACCCCAATCCAGAAAGGGCACACCAGGCCGACCGACCGTATGATCCAGGCGAGGATCGACGGGGCCTTTGTATAATACGGAGGCTCCAGTGGTTGAATAGGGTAATATATCATCGTCCGAATAGGTATCGTCCAGCAAAGGCAGTCCATCTGCTCCTACCCGATAGGCGCTAACCAGGCTGTGGGTCGGCAGATAAAAGCCGCTGGAGCCAATAAAATGTGGACCGCATATGGATTCGCTGAGCCCCGCGTTTGGCGAATTCGGAAAACCATCATTGACAGCGTATTGAATCTCAAAAATTGACTCCGCATTATTGATGGTTTTGATCATGTAATTCTGCTCATAGCTAGGCATTAAGCTAAACCCACCATTAGTGTATACGTCCTGGAGCAGGTCTTTGGCCAGCTGGAATTTTTTCTGGAACATATAGACCCGTGCTAAGTAGGTTTTAGCGGCCCATTTGGTCGCCCGTCCCTTATCGGACCAGCGGGACGGCAATGCATCAGCCGCCATCTTCAAGTCAGCCTCCATTTCCGGCCAAAGGATATGGTCGTTTGGCACAATCGTTGGATTCGTGGTAGTTTCATCGATATACGGGACTTTACCATGGACTTTGGTCAGTTCCATGTAATAGTGGGCTCGTAGAAACCGTGCCTGACCTTCAATCAGCTTTTTTTCAGCATCCGTCATGTCGGTCGCCAGTTTGAGCGCTTTCAGCACGTCATTGGTTCGAACGACTCCGTCATAGAGGGGCGTCCAGTGCTGTGCTACGTACAGATTCTGAGCATCAGCAAAAAAGCCTTCGACAGCATTGATGGCATTTTGATCGCCCGCGTTCGACCCTTTATAGGCATCGTCGGAGGATACGCCCCCAAAGACCCAGTTGGTAACCCCACTGGCCCAGCCATCACCAACGGTCCCGTTTACGCCGTCGATATCCGCATATGCACCCGTGAGCAGGAGATTGATGCCCTGTTTGTTGGGTAGAGCATCAAAAAACGTTTGTCCTTTTGGTTTGATCTCTAAAAATTCCCCCGTGCAGGAAAGCAGCAGGACCGATAGGATCGTCAGGGTAAAATATAGCTTGTTTTTCATGTCTGTTCGGTTTAGGGAATTAGAAATTCAGGTTCAGGCCCATCATGAAAATCTGGGGAGTGGGATAAACAGTCGTATCAACGCCTTTATTGCCATCGTTGGGTTCGGTAACCTCGGGATTCAGTCCTGAATACTTGGTAACGGTAAATAAATTGGTCGATTGGAAGTAAACTCTCAATCGGTCAACGTGAAGCTTCCTGGTCAGTTCGGCGGGTAGAGCGTAGCCAATCTGAAAATCCTTCATGCGCAGATAGGCACCACTTTCGACAAAGAATGTAGACGGTTTTTGCATGTTTCCATCATCGGTAAGCGTGATGGGCAGCGTAATTTTATCGCCATTGGCAAAGCGCTCCGGGGTCCAGGACTCGTACAAACGGCTCTTCAAATAGTTGCCTTCGTTCCGGGTAAAGAGTAGTTCACGATTGAAATAATTTACCACCTGGTTGCCGGTTATCCCCTGGAAAAACATTGTCATATCCCAGTTCTTGTAATTGACGCTCAGGTTCAACCCGTAGGAAAGCGTGGGATGGGGAGACCCAATAAAGGTCCGGTCGGCTGTGGTAACTTTTCCGTCGCCATTCACATCTCTGAATTTGAATACCCCTGGTCGGCTGTAGGTATCCCGGCCATTAATATCTGGATTGTACTTGGGAGCAGCACTGACTTCTTCCTGTGTATTGAAGATGCCATCGACGATATAGCCATAAAAAGAGGAGATCGGTTGTCCAGCAGTAGTAGCCGTATAAACGTCATTCTGCAACGTATTTCCGTACCGAATTTCGTTCGGATTGCCATTCAGCCGAACCACCGTGTTTTTATAGTGGGATAAATTGGCCCCGATATTGAAATTCAGATCTTTACCAATGCGGTTCCGATAACTCAAGATCAGATCAACCCCGTTGTTGCGCATTTCACCGACGTTAATGGATGGCAGCACAACGGCTCCCCAGGTATCGGGCCGGGAGTCGGGGTAGAGCATATTCGTAGTCCGACGGTTGTAGATATCCAGGTTCGCTTCAAACTTATTATTAAAGAGCACAACGTCTAATCCCAGATTTGTGGTCGTAGACGATTCCCACTGCCCGGCTGGATTACCCAGCGAGTAGATATGAAGACCGGCGTCGGATTTGGTGCTGCTGGTTCCTGAAATATTATAGTACGACTCAGCTCCGGCCGCACGGTAGGTCGTATACGCATTGTAATTTCCTACATTATCATTCCCATTCTGGCCCCAACCCGCCCGGATTTTCAAGTCACTAAGCCAGGTCACTCCTTTTAGAAATGGCTCTTCGACAAGACGCCAGCCAACAGAAAAAGCCGGGAAGGTTCCCCCTCGGTTAGCGGCTGCAAATCGGGAGGAGGCATCCCGCCGGGTGGTCGCTTCAAACAGGTATTTCCCTTTATAGTCGTAGTTAAGCCGGACAAAATAGGAGAAAAGCGCCCACTCATCGAAGGTACCCGTATTCGATACGTCCTTCTGCCCTGCATCCAGTACCATATAGTCCAGATCAGTGAAGGGGTAGGTAGACCGGGTGGCGGTAAAGATTTGATCGTTATTTCGAATGGCCTCAACCCCGGCTAATACATTGACTGTGTGTGCACTCTGAAATGTCTTGTTAAAGTTTAACGTGTTCGTCCAGTTATACTGGAAAATGTCCCGCTGCGACTCGGTCAGGACATTATTGTTGGTAGTTTGTGTCCATTCGGGATCAGCCAGCGTTCGAATCTTGGCCCGGGTTATGTTGTAATCAATACCAACTAAACTTTTGAACCACAAATTGGGGGTAAAGTCGATTTGCGCATACACACTACCCATAATACGCATCTGCCGACTGAGGTTGTCTTTAGCCCGGTACAGATTCGCAACGGGATTCTGTCCATTCCCCGTACCGGCTGCTTTCGTGCCTGCAAAGTTTCCCCGGATGTCATAAACAGGTATTAAGGGGTGCTGGCGAATGGCATAAGCGACTGGAGAACCCGCATTACTGGTGCCCGTATTAATGAAGCCTAACCGGTCAGACAGTGTTGCGCCAATCGTCTGGCCAATTTTAAGCCACTTGGTAACCGTAAAATCCGAATTAGCCCGTAAGGAATAGCGGTTGAAACCGGTATAATCAATAATGCCTTTTTGATTCAAATACCCGGCGCTAACGGCAAAATTACTTTTTTCACCCCCGCCCGATACGGCTAAATTGTACTCCTGAATGGGTGCAACGGAAGTCACTTCGTTGAACCAGTTGGTTCCTTCTTTATTCGCTTTCGTAATGCCGTTGTAAGGCGTTGGATAGGAATAGGTGCTTTCATTGACCTGGCTGGCCGATGCTGCTGTCGGTATAATGTAATCGGGAATAACGGGTGTTGCCCCATTGCCGTACTGCGCATCCGCCCAGCCAGCGCCACCGGGTGTTAAGCCCGCGTTTCGCTTCCGCTGCCATAATAGTTCACCCAATTCCTGGGAGTTCATCATATCAAGATGATTGGCAGACCGCTGGGTACCATACCGAGCGTCAAAACTTAGCTTTAATGTTCCCTTCTTACCACGCTTGGTGGTCACCACGATAACCCCATTGGCGGCTCTGGAACCGTAGATGGCTGAGGCCGAGGCATCCTTCAGAACAGTCATCGACTCGACATCATTCGGATTGATCCCCGTCAGGCCCGAATTGGTAGGAACGCCATCGACAATATACAATGGGTCATTGTTGTTGATCGAGCCAATACCCCGCACCCGAACGGTAGAACTACCTCCCGGATCACTACTCGTAATCACTGTTACTCCGGCGACCCGCCCCTGAAGCCTGGCAGCTGCATCACCGGTAGGTACGGCTCTGAGTTGTTGTTCATTAACGGCAGAGACGGCACCGGTCAGCGTTTTCTTTTCCTGTACGCCATAGCCGACAACCACAACTTCGTTTAATGATTTACTCTCGGCTGCCAGGCGGACGGTGAAGGCGGTTTTATTGCCAATTTCAACTTCCTGCGCTATATAGCCCACAAAGCTGAATACCAGAACGCCTTTATTATCGGGCACATTAAACGAAAAGGCCCCCTCTGCGTTTGTGGTCGTTCCTCGCTGCGTACCCTTCAGGACGACACTGACCCCTGGCAAAAGTTCACCCTTTTCATCGGCAACGGTACCGGTTAAGGCAATATCGGCCAGGGCTACGGCTTTCAACAAACCGGCTTCATTCGTTTCGTTCGTTCGGCTACTATGCCCCGGCTCTCGTTTAAGCACGATAAATTCTCCTTCAATCTCGTAATTGATATTAAGCGGCTTGAGGAGACGATCCAAAACCGTAGACAGCTTTTCCTTAGTCGCCACCAGTGAGATTCGCTGGTCCATATCAATGAGCTTGGGGACATAGGTAAATCGGATTTTGGCTTCTTTGGATATATGATCAAGTACTGAACCGAGCTCCTTGTTTTTGATATTCATCGAAACCGGGCGGTTCAACAGTTCCTGAGCAAAGCTGGGGCGAGCGACGCTGAAGTTGGTAAAGATCAAAATCAGCAAGATATGGGTGCCTGTGACCTTCATAACTTTGGTCAATAAGGGGAAGGAATTAAAGAATAATTGCATAGATTTACTCCGTTTTGGTTCATGTATTGGACATACTGGGCAAAACAATCCCCGACCTGCTGGAAACAGGTTTGTTAGCGGATAACACGAGGGGGAATTGCCGGTAATGCGGACACATTACCGGTATTTTTATTTATACGGGAGCTGGCTACTGGTTTCTCATAGGCAGAGAGGGGTTAACGGTTAGTAGGAATTAATCGGGTGAACAGCCTTTTCCGGTCACGACAATTTTTGTTCCCCATACTTCATAGGTGGCATCGATCGTCCGGCAGATTATATCTAATTTTTTAAATAAGGGTTCATCACCAAGTTGAGCGGTCAGATTGCATTTTTCAACAGACTGCTGGTTATACAGGATCGTGACGCCATACGACCGTTCCAGCGTGGTAAATACATCATTGATTGAAGCACTTTTAAAATTGAAACCAGGGAATTTTTCGGGTTTTTGTAAGATTTCCGGCCTGGCAACGATGCTCTTTGTTAGCAATGCCTGCGCTGGATCATAGGTCGCTTGCTGATTGGCGGTGAGCACGATTGTTTCCGCTGTTTTTTGGGTTTCTGGCTTTTGGTACTGCTCAAGGGTGAATACTTTTACTTTCCCCGACTTGACAATGACGCTTATGCCGATTGCGCTCTGTGCGCTATTGACGGTAAAACGAGTGCCAACTACCTGGGTAACTACATTATTGGCAAAGACTAAAAAGGGCTTCGAATCGTCTTTCACCACCTCAAAATAACCCTGTCCCGATAAGTAAACCTTCCGTTGAGTGCCGGTAAAGACCTTTTCATAACTCAGTTTAGCATTAGGACTTAACAGAACAGTACTCCCATCCGGCAATTGTACGCGTTGCGTATTCTTGGTTTGGTTGGTCTGCTCAATGAGCGGTTCATGTACCTGAGCGACTTGCCTGTCATAAGTTGGTGGCAAATACGTCGAATTATGGGTCGATAAATACCACCAAACCATACCTACCAGCGCTATTGTTGCGGCAATGGATACCCAATACCTCGAAAAATTGGTGTAAACGACGGTAAATACTGATTGAGTTGTATTCTCCTGTATTTCTATGTGGTCAAAAATAGTTTGCTTCATCCGCTGCCCCTGTTCCAGGCTCGGATCATTGCCCAGCGACTCCATGGCCAGTAGTAGGGCGCGAGCCCGGGTGACATCTGGTTTTTTATCTGGATAAACTGTGAGGAAGTTTCGCCAAAATTGCCCAGTGTCCTCGTCAGGCATAAGCACCCAACGACGAAAATGATCGTCCTGAATGAATTCTTCCGGTGTATAGTGTAGATAAGCAGTCACTGGACTTATTAGGGAAAAAACTTAACAATTTCGCTTTTATATAGTAGTGTGAAAAAATCGGAAAGTGTCCCCTCCAAAAATCAATATTTTTTATAATTTTTTTTTCACTTCTTGACAAATTACTGATTATCAGTAATATATATTTAGTATCACCAAACATAACATCCTCGTCTTATACGGTGTACTTCCGGAAAGCACATACCTACCTCTATATTGGTTGGAGTATGAGTACCAGAACAATACCATACCGAAGCATGATATTGTTCTGGTTACTTCGATGCCATGACTATCCTTTTTCGTATCAACTAACGCTTATGAACCTTGAACGACAAATAGATAAATACCCTTTCTTGAACCTATTTTGGTTATTCACCTTTACTTTGAATCCGTATTTCCTTTGACACGGCTAAATAACAGACGGGCTTGTGTACCCCACGCACCGATAAAGATATCGTCTTTACCATCTCCATTTAAATCCCCCAGAGCCATTCCCCAGTGACGTCCGACTGTCAATCCGGGGACAATTTGTGTTGTGACATCTTTAAAGTTTGCATTGCCCTCATTTTGCCAGGCGCGAACCTGTAAGGGTACAAAACCAGGTACCTGGATTGCCCCAACCAGAATATCTGGGCGACCATCCCGATTAAAATCGACAATTATGCCGCCCCAACTGGAAAATTGATTTTCGGGCAGATGGTTTTTGGTCTGGTCTTTAAAGCGTCCATTGCCGTCATTGATAAGCAAACGTACCTGTGGGTCTTTATCCCAACCGTGATTATTACTGGTGAGGTTAAAAAATAGCAGATCAGGTTTATTATCCCCATTTGCATCAAATATCTGCACCTGCCTGGTTTCCATGGGTACGAGCAACTCCAGCCTATCGGAGGCATCTGAAAAATGCCCCTGACCATCGTTCACGAGTAAGCGACTTGGGGGTGTTTCGTTTGCAATGACCATATCCAGATCGCCATCCCCATCCAAATCGGCCAATTTAATATCCTGTGTATCGTCATTATCTTTAGGCAGATGCGTACTTGTAGCATCGATAAAATAGCCGGGGTGTTTGGCATCATTCAGCCAGAGGAAATCCTGTCCGGATGCGCGTTCTTTTTTACCCGGTTTTTCTTCTCCCGAATTACCAACCAGAATGTCTGGAAATCCATCCTGGTTGACATCGCCAATGGCAAGCGCATTGCCTTCGCTTTTAGCCGGAAGTCTGTCGGTGGCCTCTGTAAATACACCACCAGGACCACCTAAAAAAAGTTGATGGGCATGATCATCTTCCGCCACAAAAACAATGTCGGGATAACCATCCTTATTGAAATCAGCACTCAATACATGTTCGCTATCATGGCGAGCATTACCGAAGGCCTCTTTTTTCCAGGAGAGCTTTCCCTTACCATCATTCAGGTAAAGACGGTTCGCGCCCATCTCAACGGCTATGACTACGTCCAGGTCACCATCCTTATCAACATCGACAAACGTGGCGTCCAGTGCATGTAGGTCAGGATCCTGGGGCACCTGCGATGAGGTCGCGTCTACATAAGTGGGAGTGGCATCCCCGTACGCATAGACGTAAGACGGTAATTGCTGGGCGTTCAAAGTACCTATCTTAAGTACGATCAAAAAGAGTGATAAAGTCGCTACTCTATCTATTGCTTTCGTATTGGTTATTAATTCTTTAGTGCGTTTCATGGCCATTTAACTAAATAAAATAAACTGATTTAAAGGATGAGTAAACACGTTCTGGTAACCTGGGATGTCCGTCCCAGGCACATGGCTCTTTTCATCCTTCCCCGTGATTCTACTAGTGCCCAAGCAGGAACCTTACTGTATTCAAAAACAACCAAGTCAACAGAATCAATGCAAGCCCGCCCAAGGCTACAGTGATCGGAATTCATCAATTCATAACCGATTTTTGGTTGATGGCCAATGGATTTGGTTGATGTAGTCAAAGCTATCCTGCCTGACCGAATTCGTAAAGGGGCAATGAGTAGTTGACGGGTTTGATAAGTACTTGTATGGATATGGGGAGATTTTATATAAAATTTCTATCTCTATTATATTTTTCAGGGAAGTTGCCATCCCAACCAATGGAGTTAATCTAGATTTTGATGAGGAAAAGGCTTCCCGAATTTGATTCGTATTCAACAACCCTGAACTGGGTAGTATTCGATTACAAACCTATAAGCCGGGCCGCCGTTGCGCCGGGCCGCCGATGCGGTTTCAAAAACCGTATAGGTCTAAAGTGGCCGAGCACTAGCCTAAATGAGCGTATACCTGACGAGCCCTCAAAACAATTTAAGCAAGGCTTCCTTCCGGCTACGGGATACGTTAACGACCGAACTATCACTCATGATCAAATAGCCCCCTTCACCCCGAACATATTTGGTCACCTCGTTAATATTGACAATATAGGAATGGTGAACACGGACAAAATAGGAAAACTCCCGCAGTTGCTCTTCTATTGCTTTTAGGGTTCGTGAGGCAATAACCTTCCGTTTATCCTTCAGTAACAGGTAGGTGTAATTATCGTCGGCTTCACAGAAAATTAGTTGGTCAACCGGGATAAGTTCAAATCCTTCTACTGTAGGAATGGCAATATTTCGGAAGCCGCTGATCTTATTTTGCAGACGGTCAAAAAGCTGCTCAAAATGTTCTGAAGATGGTAATTTTTTTTGCTTTTTAACCTTGTCAACGGCCACCATCAATTCAGTAGGGTCAATTGGTTTTAGCAGGTAGTCGAGCGCACTGAGATGGATCGCCTTAATAGCATACTGATCATAGCTGGTTGTAAAAATAACCGCAAATGAAACCTGGCCCAATTGTTCCAGCAGTTGAAACCCATTTGTTCCCGGCATTTGAATATCCAGAAAAATTACATCGGGTTTGGTTTGTTCAATGGCCTCAATCGCCGTTTTAGCCGAGCGGCAGGTCTGTACGATTGTAACGTCTGGACAGTACTCCCCTAACAGGATACTAAGGGTATCCAGGCAATGGGCTTCATCGTCGATCAGGATGGCTTTAATCATACATAATTGGTAATTTAAGGATAACCTCTGTACCGCAGGGTGTACCATTTATTTCAACAAGATCATTGATCGCCACAGATCCCTTTGAACTTGGCTCCTCCAGCATTGCAATTCGTTGCGAGGTAATGCCAATTCCCATTGATTTATGGGTTGTATCTGCCTTTTCCTGTAGCATGGTTGCTTTTTGACGACCTATGCCATTATCCATGATTTTGATATAGAGAAACCCTTTTTCACTCAGTACATCAATATCCAGTTGGCCTTTTTCTTCCTTATGCATTAATCCATGCCAGACTGCATTTTCAACATAGGGCTGGATAATCAGAGGAGGCACTTTTAGGGCCGAAACATCAAGATCATCCTGTACTGTAATGGCAAACATAAAATGGTCATCAAAACGAAGGGCTTCCAGACTCAGATACAGTTTCAGAGAGTCGAGTTCCTGCTCTAAGGTGATCAGTTTGTTTTGTGAATTTTGCAGGATCATACGCACAAGGCGTGAAAACTTAGTCAGGTATAGCGAAGCCTGTGACTTGTTATTTTGTAAGATAAACCGGTTGATTGAATTCAGCGAATTGAACAGAAAATGCGGATTCATCTGCGTCCGAAGCACCTGCATTTCCAGGTCTCCCAATTGCTTTTTTGTTTCGAGCTTTTGAATTCGGAGTTCCGTTTCGGCCAGTTCACGGAGGTGCTTTTCCTCCCGTTTTTTCAACAGGACATTGCGCACCAAAACGAAGGCAAGAAGGGCTATCGCCAATATCCCCATATATAGAAACTCTCTTTGCTGAGAGGCCTGTTTCAATTCTTCCTGTTGCAGTTGTCTTTGCTGGCTTAACAAAGCAATTTTGAGCTGTGCCTGCTCCCGTTCATGGGAGGTTTTGTAAAAGGAAAGTTTGCGGGCCGATATATCAATCCCAATTTCATTGTTAAGAGCTGTGTATTGTTTAAGATGCAGATAAGCACTGTTTTTCTGTTCTAAACGATCAAATAACTGAAATAGCAAATAATGTGCATCCCGAATGTATTGCCTGGCTCCGGACTCCTCAGCGGTAGTCAAAAGTTCATTCGTAGTTTTTATTGCTTTACTAACCTCACCCGATTCCTTATAGGCTTTTCCTAACTCCAACAAGACGCGCATGATCCAGTTGCGGTTATTGTCTTTTTCAAAATCGGTAAGCGCAATGTTTAGATAAAATAGAGCGGTATCGTATTTTTCCAATTTCAGGTATAAGCCGCCGAGGAGTGCGTAAGCCTTCGTCAATGTCTTTTTTGACACGTCTCTACTCTCTCTTATATAAAGCTGGTAATAATATTGGGCAGAATCATAGTTAGTCTGTAAGTAATAGGTTTCACCAATTTTAAGGTAGGTTCCTACTTTAAGTCGTTGGCTGATTTTGCCGTAATATTCCCGGGCCGTTTCATAATCGCCAACATCAGCATACAACTGCCCCAACGAAAAAAATGCCTCGTTTTTATTGAATTTCAGCGCCTTCAGGCAATATTGAAACGATCGTTCGTAGTTCCCTCTTTCTTCTTCCAGTAAGGCCATTCGGCCATAAGTCCTGCCCAAAGCCGTTGAGTCTTTAAATCGACTATAATAGTGAGCGGCCTGATCGAACGCTTCGATTGCCTGATCAAATTTACTTTGTGCCCAAATCGCCTGTCCCAGTAAAGCATATCCGTTTGCCAATCGTTTTTCGACGTGGAGTTTCGTAAAAATGGAAATAGAAATCAGGCTCCTTTTTTCCATCTCGACAAAATTCCCTATTTCATAATCGACAGTCGCCAGGTTAGCCAGGGCGTTACCTAAGCCCAATCCATACTTAATTTTTGTCGACTCATCGACAGCCTTCATGGCGAAAAACTGGGCAGAGTCGAGAATTCGCATGCCCCAGAAAGCTTCACTCAATGCATTTAGCCCATCAATGCGATCGGTAGCACTTAACGACGGTACTAGTTTTTTTAAACTGTCTACTTTAGATGATTGGGCATACGTAAAACCTGGGCAATGGAATGCCACAAAAAGTAAGATTAATTGATACCTGAACTGCACGTTCATATAAAATATATAAGATAAAATTACACCTTATATAGTTTATATGGGCAAGAGTAGTGGATTTTCACTCTGCCATTGAGCCGTTTGCCGTTCTGACGGGTAATGTGCGTTTTTGAGTGGGTAGTTAAAAAAAGCTCAATAACAAAAGCCATAACCGCTAGGCTGTTCATGTAAGGAACCTAGCGGTTATGGCTTCAATTTGGCGAGATTGGCTAGTTGCTGAAGTCCACGTCTGGACGTTCCATTTTACGTTGATTACGTTTTGATGTATCGCTACCTAGTGGCAGTTGTATGGACAATTTATAAAACCGTACTTCCCGCCGATTCATCGATACCTGGTAGGCACTCGGCTGATCATAGATGCTGATAAAGCGACGTGAATTGAACATATCGTTGATGGAAAAGGTCAGACTAGCCCGATTTTGCCAGAAGCCTTTCCGGACTGCAAAATCGACACCTCGGACGGCATCCCGATAACCCTGCAACGATGGGGATTTCCCGTCGTTAGTACCCGTCAACTGCGCTGAGATGTTAGCCGGTAACCGGTAGGTCAGATTCAGTTTGGCGTTATAGGACACAAGTTGGTTTCGCACATCGACCGATTGCAGAATCACGTTGAACACGTTCAGGTTAGCCACTGCGCTCAGATTTGGCCCAATGTTGAATTTCAACGTATTATCAAAGCCATAGCGAATGTCGGCTTTAACGTTAATGAACGTGGTGACCAGTACCGATGAATCGGTGGCTAAGGGTTGGGTGAATGGCTTGATCGTGTGATCTTCGTAGATATAATACCCCGAAGCTAACCAGTTCAAGCCCCCCCATGTCTTATTAAAATTAACCTCGGCAGTATTGACAAATTCAGGTCGCACTGCCGGATTACCGATGGTGATGTTCTGGCGGTCGTTGGCCTGAATGCCAATGAACAGGTGTCGAAAATTAGGCCGGGCTATCTTACGGCTCAGGCTCAGGCCAATTTCACCCGTTTCGCTCAGCTTTTTAGAGAGGGCGAACGAGGGGAAGAAGGACTGAAACCAGTTCTGGCCTGTTTTGGATGGGTAATTGTAGCCAAAGGTCGTCGTATCGAGCCGGGACGTACCATGCAAACTCGATTGTTCCAACCGCAAACCTGCCTGTAAACTGATGTTGCGTCGAAACTGACGGGTATAGAGCACGTAGATGGCATTCGTCGCTTCGGTAATCCGGGCATCCTGCGAATAGCTGGGTATTAACTGAAAGCGCTGGGTATCGTTGGCCAGTTTGTTAAAGAAATACTGCTGATCGCGGATATAGGTGTAACTGCGTACCCCCATTTCGAGTTTTGCCGAATCGCCCAGCGGATGCGTATAATCAAATTGGGCAATCACCTGATTCCCGTTGGTTCGACCCGTAATTTTATCGGTTTCGGGAAAACCTGCCTGCGCCGAGCCATCTGCGTTTAACGAAGTGGTTAACCAGTCCGCGGCATTTGATAAGTGATTGCGGCTATACGAGGTAACCAGGCTCAATTCCTGGCCTTTGCGGGCAAATTGATGCTTCCAGTCAAACTCTACACCAAGGTTGGTGAACGAATTGTGTGGTATCGTAGTCCGATTTCCCGAGCTGGTAACCGTCTGACTCAGATCGCGATAATCATAGGGTTGGGTGCTAACCGTATTGAAGGCCCCTCCTACCAGGGTTGCCGCCAGAGATAGGGTATTCCGGTTGTTCAGTGCATAATCGGCTGCAATCCGCCCGCTTTGGAATGTATTGTCGAGGCTGATGTTGGTGTTCTGATTAAAATAATTAGCCGGGCTACCATCACTACGACGATTCGTCCGGAAGACATAACCTGTCGTCGGATTTTTGGTTGCGTTGATTGAATAAAAGCTCGTCAGATTCCACTTACCCCGGCGCCAGTCCAGATTCAGCGTACCATCGAAACGCGAATTATTGCCGATTCCCGCGCTGATTATGCCATTGTAGCCCGGTTGCCGATTTTTCTTCAGCACCAGATTCACGATACCGCCCGTAGTCGACGCATCGTAGCGGGCCGACGGATTGGAAATGACTTCAACGGATTCAATCTGATTGGCAGGAATCTGTGACAAAGTCAACTGCGTCGGTTTACCATTGACATAAATCGTGGTGGCCATGTTGCGCAGACTAGGGTTACCACTTTCGTCGAGGGTAATGGAAGGTACGTTTTTGAGTATATTTTCGGCGGTACCGCCAATGGTCGTGAGGTTCTTGGAAACGTTGAAGGTTCGCTTCTCCATCGTCAAATCGATGGCACTTTTCTCACCTGTCACCTTTACCTCTTTTAGTGTACTGGCGTCAGGTTTCAAGGCCAGGATACCGATGTCAGTTTGTGCCTGGTTAACACGAATCGTTTGTTCGAAATTCTGATACCCCACAAACGTAATCCGCGCAATCAGTGACCCCATCGGAACGTTGGCAATACTAAATGCCCCTTGTTCGTCGGTTTGATTACCCGTTATCAGGCTATCTTTTCCGTTCACCTGCTTAAAGATCGCTACAGACGCGAAGGGGAGCGCTTGATTGGTCGCTGCATCCAGTACTTTTCCCGTCAGATGATTAGTCGAAGTAAGTAGAGCCTGTTGGGCAAGCATTGGCGTAGCCCAGACAAGTAGCGATAAGAGGAAACTGATGCGAAATGTTGATTTCATAATGCCAGCAAAAGTCCTGGCCAAACTTGAAGCAATTCTGAAGTTTTTTCCGAATTGAAGCCGTTCTGAAATCCATACAACTTATCCTTTTATTTATTATATTAAAAAGCTTTAATGGCTCATTGGCCGGAATTCACTACCGTTTTAGGCGATTTTGTGCCCGGTTCCCAACGACGGTTCGATGGCTGGCCACCCGGTGCTGACCGAAAGCAACACACAAGGCACAGAACGAATTTAGCCTAACACCCAGATCATTAATCAGAGGGTTCACGTTTTTATCCAGTATGTTTTTAGTTGGGTGTGCCCTATTGGCGTTTTCACTTGAAATTCGCCTAACATCCCTACTCGAAAAGCGCCTGAAGCGGTGATTTTCGAGTAGGGATGTGATCGTCTATAATGTAAACTTCAGGGCCAGATTAACAATCCGCCCTTCCAGCGGTGCCCAGATCGGCCGAAACGTGGGCTGTACGGTCGGATTGGCCCCAAGCACAATGGTTTCGTAATTGGCCTGTTTTACATTGAAGATATTTTCGCCGTTGAGCACCAGCCGCCAGTGCTCGTTATAATGGTATTCGGCCGCTGCGGCAAAGAACCAATAATTCGCCACTTTCTGATTGTTGTAGAGATACTGACTTCCCACATAGCTACTCTCAATGCCAAACCGGAAGTGATCATTTTCCCAGGCAATCGTCGTGGAAAATTTGTCCTGGGGTGCCAGCGGCAGGTACGTATTATCGGTCGGCCCATCCCGTCGCGCGAGCGTGTGGTTGTAGCCAAAATATAATTCGTAGGCTTTGTATTCGAGTCGGACGTAGGTGTCCGTCCCAAGACTGTACAGGTTATAAGGCGCGTTGATCAGCTGGGTGTATGCCCCCAGGTTGCTCGACAAACTGGCAAAAGCCGACACCACCGGCGAATTGACGTAAGTATAATAAAGCGCCTGATCGACCTGCACCGAAAAACCACTCTCGAAGCTTTTCGAATACGCAATGTCGATGTTGGTACCCACCGACCGTTCAGCCTTTACAGTAGCCACATCGATCGGCAGCAAGCGCGGGAAAATTAAACTAACATTCAGCGCGCCGGGCGTTTGGTTGACAAACAGGTTTGGCGTTTTATAACCCGTTCCCACACTCAGCCGTACCGTCCAGGGGTCGGATGGTTTGAGTTTTACCGACAGGCGCGGCAATAGAAAACTCCCGAATATATTGTGGTGATCTAACCGTAAACCCGCTTGAATCGCTACTTTTTCGCCCACCTGCCAGTCATCCTGCACAAAGCCCCCAACCGTGTTGTAGGTGTAATCTACAAGGCGGGTGCTATCCGGATTCTTGCGGAACGCTTCCACTGTCAGGTTGGCGCCCACAATAAGCTGGTGTTTACCAAAGCGGGCTAGATCGTTGGCTTCCAGATACACCGACGACTGCCGACCGTCGGACAGCTTCTGATAATCCGTGTTCTGCCGGTGGAAGGTGCTGACAGCGCCTTTCACCGTTATGGCGTTGGTTTCCGATGTATTGTGACTGGCGTTGAAATCGACAGTATGGCGCTGCAGGTCGGTGACGTTTTTATAGGAGTTCGGTTCTGCCCCTTCCAGAGCGGGCAAATACCCTCCGGTACGGTTTTCGGTGGTAAATGCATAACCAATATCCAGTTTGGTATGATCCGTTGGATTCCAGAAAAACTTGGGGTGAAAATTAAACTGCTTGATGCCGGGACTATCCGTAAAGCCGTCGCCCGTCACATCTACCGCTTTTTGGTAGGTATAGCCCGTAAAGAGCGTCAAACCCGTTTTGCCATAACGCTGCGAATAGTAGGCATTCAGGTTGGTTTCTTTCAGATTCGAGCGGTTGAGCAACGCCGTAAATTCAGGTGTTTCGGAGGTCGGCGATCTGGAAACAATGTTGATCATACCTCCAATAGCTCCTCCCCCGTAGAGGGTTGATACCGAGCCTTTTACTACTTCAATCTGTTTTAAATCCAGGGGTGGAATCTGCAATACACCCAGGTTACCCGAAAAGCCTTCATAAAGGGGTAAGCCGTCGCGCAAAATCTGGGTGTATTTGGGATCAAGTCCCTGCATCCGAATGGCCTGGTTGCCGTTGACGGCTGAGGTGCGCTGGACGTGAATGATGGAAATATCGCCCAGAATACTACTGACGTTGCCCGGCACAACCGCACTTTCTTCGTCCATATCTTCCTGACCCAGCACTTCAACTTTAATGGGTAAGTCTTCGATGCGGGAGTTGGTTCGTGTCGAGGTCACGGTCACTTCGTCGAGCGATTCATCCTGACTGTGCAGTTGAAATACCAGTGTATCTGCACCCGCTGTCAGCGGAAACGTTTCGGTTTCGTAGCCAACGGCACTGACCGTGAGCGCCGTGACGCTGGCGGGTGTGCTGGGCATTGAAGCCACCCCATGCCCATCCGTTACGGCACCAATGATCGGTTTTATCGAAGAAGTCGTGCGGATGGTTGCCCCAATAATGGGTTCGTGGGTGACACTATCTTCCACCCGAATCAGGCGGCTCGTTTGGCCGAAGGTCGATACGGCGGCCAACATGAGCAGGCCAAAAAGAATACGTTGTTTCATCAATGACAAGATTTGCGCGCAAGTTTCGGCATCAATTATGAAGCAAATTTGAAGTTGTCTGCTTTGGCGCTCATGAGTCCAATCTGAAATGAATGCGTTTTGCTTGCCTGATCGTAGGCATAGGTTAGTGGCAACCCGTACCGCTCGCAGATCTGCCTGACTAAGGCCAGTCCTAAACCGATGGAATCAGGGCGAGCCGGGTCCTTGACAAACCGATTGAATAACTGGCTTTCGGCAAACGGAAGCGGCTCACCCGTGTTGCAAATCGTCAGTTGAGCATTTGTCAGTGAAAGCGCCACGCGACCGCCAACCGGACAATGTCGGGCCGTATTTTTCAAGAGATTAGTCAGGAGTACCCCCACCAACTGGCGGTTTACCCGGAGTTGTACCTCCGGCTGGATGGCTACGGTAACGACCAGTTGTTTATGAGCAAAAAATGGCTCAAAATCAAGCATAGACTGATGAACCAAGGCACTCAGATTGACGAGTTCATCGGAGGCAAACTGGTCATTTTCAACCTGCGTCAGTAACAACAGTGAGCGATTTAACTGGCTCAGCCGACTCAGGGCATCGGTCGCCCGTTGGAGATGGGTATGGTCGTCTTCGGTCAGGTGTTTCGACTGAAGCAAAAAATCCAGTTCAGCCGATGCGACGGCTAAGGGAGTTTGCAGTTCATGTGACGCATTTTCGGTAAACTGCTTCTGGAGTGAAAATTGCTGACGAACTTTTCGGGTTAATTCGCCTAGCGACCGACTCAGTAAATCAAACTCCCGTACATGGGCCTGAGGAAAAGAAAGGCTGGCAGGTTGATCTAGCCTAAACTGGCTAAGCTGATCAATTGTGACATAGAAGGGCCGCCACAGTCGGCTTGACAGGCCAAGCCCTAGCAGAACAGACAAGGCCATAAGCACTAAAAAGCCAATAATAATCCAGATCGACAAATCACGAGCCAACTCGTTGAATTCATGATAGGGTAGCTGCACCCGCACTAAATAGTGCTGACCGTTAGCAACTATCGTTGTCTGGAACTGGCGCACTAGTATAAGCGACTTCGTATTTAATGAATCCTGAATTCTCAGATCCTTAAATTCCGACCGTATCATTTGGCTGACGGGTTCGATATGCGGATTATCGTCTCCATCGGTAAGTCCGGCAAGCGGATGGTGCTGAAGGTGCTTTTGGGCCTGGTCAACCTGACTGACCAGAATTTCATCTACTTCATGCCGGATTTTTCGGTGAATGAGCGTATAAAACCCAACAGACCCCACCAGGGCAATGAGAAATGCCGACAGCAACAAGTAACGGGCCGTTTGACCGAAAAGACTCATGGCGTACGAGCAGAAAAGATGTAACCCGCTCCGTAACGGGTCTGAATATAATCAGGGCAGCCCGCAGCAATGAGCTTCCGGCGAAGATTTTTGACGTGCGTATAGAGAAACTCGTGTGAGTCAGCGGCATCCATCGCATCACCCCAGACATGCTCGGCAATGGCCGATTTGGCTAAGAGCCGGTCAGCATTGGTGACCAGAAACAGGAGTAATTCATACTCTTTACTGGTCAGCTTGGTATCCGTATCCCGAACCTGTACACGTTGCTGATTTAGCCAGAGGGTCAGTTCCCCGGCCTTCAACTGCTCATGGCCGCCAAACAAGCGCCGACGGAGTACTGATCGGATTCGAGCGTTTAGCTCCGGGAGATGAAAGGGTTTGGTCAAATAATCGTCCGCTCCGATCTCAAGTCCAGTAAGTTTATCGGCCAGTGTATCCTTCGCAGTAACTACAATAATCCCGGCGGCTGACTGGCGATGTTTTAAAGCCCGAACCAGATCGAACCCGTGTCCACCGGGCAACATCAAATCCACCACGACACAATCATAGTCGTAATCATTCGCTTTCTGGGCGGCCTCCGGATACGTATCGGCCGTAGTAACCGCATAGCCCTCCCCTTCCAGATAGCGACACACCGCCTGCAGTAAATCAGGTTCGTCTTCTACTAACAGTATCTTCATCGATTATTGCCTACCCCTAAAGCTAAATAAGTTAGTTTTCCCAGCATGAAGATAGGGGCTTGCAGCCTTTATTGCCTAAAGAAACAAACAAACCGGAACTAAAGCTGGCAGGAACAAACGAATGGCTGCAATACATGTAGACCACCTTAATGAAACAGGACGTTCGCTCCGGTGGCACGACTCGAAGCGAAAGTCCTGATAGTATTGGCATTGAGTCCGTTAAGCCTGTAAAACGGAAACATCCGCTTCGACGTACTGATGGAGTTCTTTGTTTTTAACCAGCGGCCCCATGAACAACATCATAATCAATAAACCAATCAGCGCTACTACCCCAAAACCAATAAACAGTATGTTGTAGGCAGCCGCATAGCCTAATGTACCTGAATAGGATTTCAGAATCAGCCCCGACAGCGACTGAAACAAAGCCCCGCCAAGCCCCGTGCCAACGCAGGCCAATCCCCAAACGGAGGCAGCCGCGCTTTTCGGCACTACATCGGCCGGAAACGCCAGCGAATTAGCCGTGTATGCCGTATAGCCAAATCCGGCCATCCCGAAAATCAACAACGCCGATAAGGGAGTAGTGATGACAAGCGGTCCCAGCAACAAGGATACTCCCATAATCGACCCGGCGATGGCAACCGCGATTTTCCGCGCTTTGGGAATCGGAACGCCCCGTTTGATAATGTACTGGGTGAAATACCCGCCGACCAGATTGCCTACATCGGCGATGATGAAGGGAATCGTAGCATACCAGCCAATCTGTTTCAAATCCCAGTGATGAACGTCGACCAGGTAACGCCCGATCCAGAATGTAACGAAATACCAAACCGGGTCCATGAAGGTTTTGGAGAGTGTGAACATGATCACAAACCGGGTTTTGAGTAGTTTCAGGGGTGGAATAATTCGAGCTTTAGCCTCTTTCGCCGATTGTTCGGGTGTGTAGTATGTAAACCAGAAAATAGCCAGCCATAGGTATCCAAAAACCGCCAGAATGACGAACGTAGCTTGCCAGCCGTATTCAACGCCCAGATAAGCGACCATCGGCGGCACAATCACAGCACCCAAAGCTGAACCGCTGTTGAAAATTCCCGACGCCGTGGACCGCTCGTTCGGCGGGAACCACTCGCTGGTCAGTTTGATAGCGGCTGGCCAGTTTCCAGCTTCGCCAATGCCCAGAAAAAATCGACAGATACCGAACTGTAGGGGCGTAACGGCAAAAGCATGAACCAACCCGGCACTCGTCCAGAAAGCCATACACAACGCATACCCGACGCGCGTGCCAAGTTTATCGATCACAAAGCCTGAAAAGGCGTTGGACAGCATGTAAGCCACAAAAAATGCGGTGCCAATGTAGCCGAACGCATCGTCGGGAATAAGCTTCCGCAGATCACCATCCGCACTCAGATAGTTGAATGAAAGTCGGTGAACGTAGTTGAGCACTGTGGCCAGAAATGCCAGGCTCACCATGACCCAACGCATTTTCAGCGGTTTAACGTCACCCAGTAAACCAATCTGATTTTCCATGAGGGTTGAGGAAGCAAAATAGAACGCGGATGTTTATGATAAGTTAAGATTTGAAGTTTAAATCATAATTATCATAAACATCCGCGTTCTATTAGTTGATCATAAAGCCTGGACAGTCAATAACTGCTCGGTCGCGTTTGTGAGTCTGAGTGGATTTTGCAGTGCACGGCCTAAGCCACTCCACTCAACGCGCATCAAATCGCCGTCCTGCAACGCAATTCCCTGGCCGAAACTGAAGGCATCCGCCCCAAAAAAGTGCACGTGTGCCTGAAGCGGCAATCGGTGAGCTTCGTATTTAAAATGGTGGTATTCCAGATTTTGCAGGCTGTGGGCCATGTTTTTCTCGCCCGTTCGGATGGGAGACGACCAAAGAGACGTTCCGTTCCTGTCGACGCTCACCGTACCCGTCCATTCACTGAAGTCATCGGTAACGACCAGTTCAGGGCCAATAGCGCACTGGCGTAACTTGGAAGGCGCCAGATACAGGTAGTTCTTTTTCTCCATGATATGGTCGGAAAACTCATTCCCCGTACAAAAACCAATTCGCCAGGGCGTACCGGCTTCATCTACCAGGTATGCCCCCGCCACTTCAGGCTCCTCTCCCCCATCGTTTCCGTATTCAGGCACTTCCAGTGGTTGACCGTGCGCCCGCAGAAACGCACCATTCCCTTTGTAAAACCACTCCGGCTGCACACCGATTGTTCCCGGTTCCGGTGAGCCGCCTTCAACGCCCCACTGGTATATCTGCATGCTATCGGTTGGCTTTTCAACGGCCGACTCGTGCATCATCTGTCGGTTTAATGCACTGTTTTTGTGGGTTAAACCCGTTCCTGACACTATACACCCGAACGGCCCTTCGGGATGATCGAAAGCAGGCAATAGTTTCCAGGTACTTTGGCCGTCGTACACGGGCTGATAATCAATCGTCTCATCTGACAATCGACTTTGAATGAGATCAGTGAGAGGCTGTTTATTCTGAATTGCGTCAAGCGCAAGCGTATAAATTGACGTAGTATTTTGCAGAAATCGCAGCAACGGTTCCTGCACCAAAGCAACCCGCCGTTGCTGAGAAGCATCCGACAGTTGCACTAATCGTGTCGTTTCCATGAAGTTGGGGAAGGTTTAGGAATAATGATAAAATACTGTGGGTTACTGAGTTACCCAGCCGCCATCCACCGAAAAGCAGGAGCCCGTTACATAGCTGGACGCCCGACTGGCCAGATACAGCGCAATACCGCTTATCTCGTGAAGTTCGCCCCAGCGGCCCATTGGAATTTTGGCGATGAATGCCTGATATTTCTCCGGGTCATTAAGCAAGGGCAAGTTCAAATCTGTAGCGAAAGGGCCCGGCAAAATGGCATTGACCGTAATGCCTTCTTTAGCCACTTCCATGGCCAGCGAGCGGGTCAGTTGCAGAATGGCACCTTTACTGGTGGCATAGGGCGTACGGTCTGGGATAGCCGTCAACGCCAGCATCGAGCCGATGTTGATGATCCGACCGTATCCATGCTGCTTCATGACTGGAATCACTTCGCGGCAGGCCAGCCAGGTACCCGTTACGTTGACCTGCTGTACCTTCGTAAAGTCATCGAGGGATAAATCTTCAATGGCACCCCGAATGTTGATCCCGGCGGAATTGATCAGAATATCGACTTTCCCGAACTGATCTACCGTCTGATTAACAGCCGATCTGACGCTTTTTTCGGCCGTTACATCACAAATGGTGCTGATACAATCAACTCCATAGGTCGATTTGATCGCTTCTTCGGATTGCAGATTCGTGGCTTCATCGCGGGCAGCAATCACAATATTAGCCCCTGCCTCCGCTAATCCCTGAGCCATCGCCAAACCAAGTCCCCGGTTCCCGCCTATCACCAGCGCCGTTTGACCGTGCAGCTTGAACAGGTCTAAAATGCTATGTTCCACCGAAATTTGTTCCATAATACGTTCAGTCAGGTTGGTTAGTCGATGATGGTAAAGTGTTCGAGTCCTTCGGTTTTTAAGGTCAGACCCATGCCGGGTTTAGTATCGTCGAGCTGGAGTTTGCCGTTTTCGGCAATAGCTTCACCATCAAAAATATACCAGAACATTTCGTTGCCGACTTCAATTTCGGTCTGGGGGAAATATTCGGCCATGGGGCAGGCGAATGAACTCATGACGACGTGCAAATTGTGCATCTGTCCACCGTGTGGAATCACCTCGACACCATGTACCAGTGCCATATTGCAGATTTTCTGTGCTTCGGTGAAGCCACCAACCCGGTTGGTATCAAACTGGAAAATATCGAGCGCACCGGTCTGCAACAGATCATGGAAACCGTAGCGTGTGTATTCATGCTCCCCGCCCGACAGCGGGATATCGGTGTACTGTTTTAGCTTGGCGAAATTTTGGATCTCGTCGGGCAGCATTAGTTCTTCGACCCAGCGCAGATTGTAGGGCTCCAGCGCTTTGAGGAGTTGTTTGGCGTAGGGAAAATTGAAACCCATATAGGCTTCGAGCATGATGTCTACATCGTCGCCGACGGTCTCCCGCACAACACGGACCATCTCTACGTTTTTCTTCAGCCCGGCCAGTCCATCCGTCAGCGGATAACCACAACGGAGTTTCATTCCCGTAAATCCTTCGGCTTTGTAGTGAGCGGCTTCGGCCTGTAAACTGTCCAGATCGCGGGTGTACAACCGGCTGTAATACGTTTCGATCTGCGGTTTGGTCCGTCCGCCCAGCAGCATAAACACAGGTTGATTGAAGGCCAGCCCTTTAATGTCCCACAAGGCAATGTCCAGCGCACTGATCGCGGCAATGACGGCACCTTTCCGACCGTAGGCAACGGTCGAGCGGTACATTTTTTCAAAGAGATATTCGGTGTTAAGCGGATTTTCGCCGATCAGGAGCGAGGCCAGTTTGCTGTCGATGATCTTCTTGGTTACGTCGGGACAAAGACCCGCGTTGCCAATACCGATATGCCCCTCATCGGTTTCGATTTCGACAACCAGCCAGCTAAAAAACCGGAAAGCGGCCTGAGAATCCTGTTGAAAGTGAAGCGGGCTGAGGGGCGTCGCAAAGATGGTATCACCGGTTTTTACCGGCCCGTTCCATTGGTAGAGTTTAGTCCTGACGGCACGAATTTTCATGGTACTTACGAATTAAACAAAGATGTCTAAATAGGCTACCTCATCAGAAGTCGGCTGAATGCCGTGCTTCAGGGAGGAGTTAAAATAAAGGCTGTCGCCTTCTTTGAGTTGATATTCAACCTCACCAACCTGCATTTTCATCTGGCCCCGAATGACGTAGATAAACTCTTCGCCCTCGTGGGACAGCTCATGCGGTTTAACTTCCCCTTTTTTACCCACGAATAGAAAAGGCTGCATTTTCTTCTCGTGGTATTCCGACGCATAAGGATAAATCGAGTACCCTTTATCCGTCTGCGTCAGGCTTTCTTCCGCTTTTTGGCGGGGCGTCACAATAGCATTCAGCCAGCCGTCATGTTCAAGTAAATTGGAGATTGTTGTACCCAGTGTATTTGCGATTTTAACCAGAGCCGCCACCGACGGAACCGTTTTATTGTTCTCAATTTTCGAGATCATACTTTTAGACAAATCGCTGGCATCCGCGATTTCCTGAAGTGTCCGGTTCTGGTTAATCCGCAGGATTTTAATCCGATCTCCCAGGTTCAACTTGCTGGTATTATTGTCGATTGAAATCATATTCCTTCGTCTACTTTCGTTCAATATTGTTGAACGAAAGTAGACATATTTCAAGTGACAGGGCTTAAAAAACTGGTTAAAATGGTTGTAATCAAGGTTTGAATTAGTCCCACGACAGCTTTAGCAGGGATACACCCTGCCGGGGTAAGGCGAAATTCAAAGTGGCTTCACCACTGGTTACTGGTACTGATTCGGGTGCAGAAAGCTCTTTCAACTGACCAGTTGCTTCCAGTTCGGCCACCTGTTCGGTCGTTGGATTCTTGGGCGAGCCCATTTTCTTCCAGACTTCATACGAGTTACTGAACTCCTTGTCAATGCGGTAATGATGGAGCGTAACTTTCTTGTTCGGTAATCCTTTCAACCGAACCGAAACAGGCGCGTCGGCAGCCGGAACGTTATCATCGTGGTAGTTCCACACCATTACAGCCGCCGATCTGGCATCTTTAGACGCCAGGGCATTGATATCTGCTTCGGCGCGTACGCTCTCATCCCGCACACGAGCATAATCATACGCTAACCCACTTTTTACCTCAACCCGATTGCCCGGCATCATGCCAAACATGCGGAATACGTTCAGAACGGGTTTATCGACGCCGTTGGTGGCCAGATCGCGAAATCCCCGGAACCAGGGCTGGTCTTCAAATTCAAACGCCCAGGTAACCGCACCGGCCAGGTTAACACCACGCGACTGTGCCAGGTCATATTTGCGGGCAAATGAAGCGGCCGTATAGCTGGAATACATCGTGCCATTGCGGTAGGCATTCTGGGGGCTAAAATCCTCCGAGCAGGCCGCGCAACCTTCCGGGTCCGACTCACCAATAATGATCGGCAGGTTTTTAAGGCTGGGGTACGACGCTACGACTTCAAAGCCTTTGTCGATGTCGCGCAACTGCGTGCCCATGTTCATCTGCACATGCCCGTCCACCAGTTTGGGCGCGCCTTTAGCATGGAATGTAATGAAATCAATTGGGGTACCGACCTTTCCCGTTACATAGTTCTTTCCATTGACAATGTGGTCCATGAACGCTTTGAAAAATGTATGCGATTTTTCGTTACCCGGTCCTGTCACTTCGGGACCGCCCATTTTGGCGGTTGGCAAAGCCCGCTTCACGGCATCGGCGGTATAGTCATAGAGTTTGATGTATTCCTCTGTAGTGCCTTTCCAGTAGCTGATGTTGGGTTCATTCCAGAGTTCCCAGTACCAGCTTTCGACCTCTTTCTGACCGTATTTCGCGACGGAGTGCTTCACCCACTGATAGACCAGCTCGCTCCATTTGGCGTAATCTTTGGGTGGGTAGGCCCAGCCGAGGTAAATGTCATTGTAATTATCACCGGGTTTCCAATGGTGCCGGTAGGGTTCAGGCTTCGTGGAAAGAGCTTGCGGCATGAATCCAATCTGAGCAATGGGTTTCATACCGCGCTCGATGAACGTATCGAAAATCTTATCGACGATGGTCCAGTTATAGACTGGCTTGCCGTTCGCGTCTTCGGTATAGGCATTGGTGGAACCCCATTTTAGCGCGGCCTCC
Source organism: Spirosoma endbachense (assembly GCF_010233585.1). Lineage (NCBI taxonomy): Bacteria > Pseudomonadati > Bacteroidota > Cytophagia > Cytophagales > Cytophagaceae > Spirosoma > Spirosoma endbachense. The sequence goes on along the minus strand of NZ_CP045997.1, from coordinate 8,914,710 downwards.
CCGTCGCCCGTAACCAGCAGACTATGCACCCGAACGTAGACCGGCACTTTACTCAACTTAGAGATTTCGGTCAGTAATTTCTTACCGTCCTTCATGTACGTATAATTGGGTTCGTCATAGCCAAACCACGCCCAGATTGGTTTCAGTGGACCTTTGTCTTTCGTCAGATCAACTTCAATCTGTGTGGGTTTGTCAGTACTGGTCTGCGCCAGTAAATCGGTGCTGAGAAGAGAGCTGAGCATACAGGCATTAAGTGCAATCAGCTTTAGCCAGGAATTGCGTTTACGTTGATTCATAGAATATAAAAAAGGTAAGAAATAGCGATTGGCTGCATTCAAACCTATAAGGTTTCAAAAACCTTATAGGTTTAAGTAGAATTAAGCTTGATGAGTCCTAATTATACCCTGGGTTTTGCTTTAAGGCCGTGTTGCGACTTAGTTGCAGCGCCGGAATCGGGAACAGTGTGTGTTTGTCGGCGGCTGCCGTAATGCCCAGTTGTTTGGCGTTGGTAATCAGTCGATCGTGACGTAGCAAATCCCATCGATAATGTCCTTCGCCAACGAATTCACGGGCCCGTTCGGTCAGTAACGCATCCCGAAATTGTGCCTGGCTGAGCCCAGCTAAATCCGGGTAAAGACTGGCGGGCTGCGCATTGGCCGTACCCACAGCCCGCGCCCGTTGCCGGACTTTATTGATAGCTTCGTAGGCAGCCGGGGTTGGGTTCCCCAATTCATTGATCGCTTCGGCGTAGGTTAGCAGCACATCCGCGTACCGAATCAACGGATAGTCCACGCCTTCCTTCAGGATGCCTGTCGAAAAGTCGACCCGATTGAATTTAGTCAGGAATGGCGCGTACATTTTCACCGTATCACGGACCAGGTCTTTGATGCCATTTTTGTAGTAGTACGGCATCTTATCCCGCACCGACCACCACTTTCGGTACGTATCGGGTGAGTTGGCAAAAAACTCCTTCCGCGCCTGGAAAATAACCAGGTCTTTCAGAAAGTGGAACTGTATGCTGGTCCCATTGGACAACGACATGGCGGGTGGCCCGAACAGATAGATCATCCGGGTCTGGTACAGTTGCGAAGTACTATTGGCATTGCCGCCATGCTGGATCGAGAAGATCATTTCTTTGCCATTGCGAAAGTCTGGGTTCACAATGGTTTCATAATCGGCCATCAGGTCGAACGCTTTCGAATCGATTACTTTCCTGGCTTCATCGGCAGCTTTTTGCCATTGCCGTTGTTGCAGGTACACCTTCGCCAGCAGCGACGTAGCAGCCAGCGAGGTCGCCTTGCCCGCGGTATGATCGCCCTCGCTATAGGGACTCAATTCGCTGGCGGCCGTTTCCAGATCTTTACCAATAAATGCGTAAACTTCTTCGGCAGTGTTGCGCGGTTTGTTTACTTCACTCAGATCCGTAGTACCCTGCGTTTGGAGCGGAACGCCACCGAAAATACGGACCAGGTTAAAGTAAAAAAGAGCACGCAAAAACCGGGTTTCGCCATCCAGCCGCGCCTTGTTCGAGATCGTAGAACCAGCCAGTTTATCAATCAATACGTTCGCCCGGTTGATGGCGGCATAATAAAAATCCCAGGCCGTCGATAATTCAAGCGCGTCGGAATTCCAGGAGAACGTATTGAAATCGTTGGTAACGCCTGATCGATCGCCGGAACCGTTGGCCGAGCCACCCCCAATCAGGATGCCCGCCGTTACATCGCCCAGCGTCACCCACTGGCCATCGCGATACGTATCGTCCCAGAGTCGTGTATACACGCCGTTCAATGCCAGCTGCGCCTGATCGCTGGTTTTGTAAAAGGCATCGACGGCAACCTGGCTGTATACTTTTTCGTCTAATATATCCTGACAGCCAGTGCTTCCGGCGAGGAGTAACCCCACGCAGATGGCTGCGACTTTGTTGGTTTTAACTAGGGTAATCATGGAAATGGCTGGTTAGGAGTTAAAAACCCAGTTTAAGATCAAGACGGAAGGTGCGGGCCGATGGATAACCGTAACGATCCATCCCTTTAGTCGTGTTACTGGAACCGTATGAATTCAGCTCAGGATCATAGCCCGTGTATTTCGTCAGCACTGCCAGATTATCAACCCCGATGCCAATCCGGGCATTTTTGATAAACTTGGAGAACGAAGGTAGTTTGCAGGTCAGTGCGATGGTCTGGATACGCAGGAATGACCCATCTTCGACCATAATCGAGCTGACGCGCTGGGGATTCGATGCCCCCGCCCCCGGATAAATTCCGTTCGGATTCGTGGGTGACCAGCGATCCAGCCGCATGGCCGACACGCCCAATCCGTCTAATAACCACTGCTGCTTGGCCAGATTAAGGACTGAGTTGCCGTATTCACCATACATAAACACATGCAAACTGAGCGGGCCATAATTCAGATCGTTCGTTAGGCCAAAATTGAATTTTGGGTTCGGGTTACCCAGAAATACGTCGTCGCTTTCGGTGTTATAGGTACCATCACCATTCACATCTTTGTAGCGAATATCACCGGGTTTGGCGGCTGGCATTGTGCCCACCTGCTTGATCTCCTCCGTTGATTTCCAGACACCCTCATATATCGAACCGTAGAACTCCCCGACCGAATGCCCCGGCTCCAGTCGAGCCGTGTTCTTATCGTGGGGTGTTACATTCCCACCACCAACCCAGCCGGTATATTGATAAGGCGCCCCACCCAATGATAAAATCTCGTTGCGGTTAAAGGCAATGTTGAAGTTCGTTGTCCAGCCCAGTTTACCAGCCAGATTCGTACTGTTTACGCCTATTTCAATACCTTTATTGAGCATTGCGCCCGTATTTTTCAACACACTGCTGAAGCCGGTTTGAGACGAAATCGGCACGTCGAGCAGCAGATCGGTTGTTTTCTTGTAATACGCATCGACCGAAACGCTGAGTCGGTTTTTGAATAGTGAAAAATCAAGGCCCAAATTGTATTCCTGCGTTTTCTCCCAGCTCAGGTCAGGATTGGGAATGTTGTTGGGATACGCAATCGGCACCTTCGAGCCGCCGAAAATATAGGAACTACGCGTACCAAACGACGTACCAAGCAGTGACAGTGACCTATATACGCCGATGGATTCATTGCCCGTCCGCCCGAAACTAGTCCGCAATTTCAACAGGTCGAAAACACCCAGATTTCGGATGAAAGGTTCGTCGCCCAGCTGCCAGGCCAACGCAACCGAGGGGAAAATTCCGTATTTGTTATTGGCTCCAAATTTCGAATCGCCGTCGGCCCGGATCGACGCCGTCAGCAGATACTTGTCGTTGAACGTATAGTTTACCCGACCCAGATACGAAATCAGCGTCCATTCATTCTGATTGCTGCCCGGCGTTTGGGGACTGCTACCCAGGCCCAGGTTATAGTATTGAAACACATCGCTGGGGAAGCCAAAGGACGATGCATCCATCGTTTCGTTTTTCTCCCGCTGGTAGGTAAACCCGCCCAGTACTTTAAGCTTATGGAGATTATTGATCGTTTTTGTGTAGGTCAGCGTATTGGCGTTGGTAATGTTGATGTTTCGAACCGCAATCTGACGGGCTTTTCCACTCGCGCCCGCTGCCGCTTCTGAGCCGATTGGATAATATTCGTGGTAGCGCCAGTCCCGAATGTCAGCCCCTACACGAATGTCCAGATCCAGACCGTCCATGATGTTGTAGTTGGCATAGGCCGTACCAATCAAGCGTAGCGTATTGCTCAACTGCTTGTACTGTTCGGTCATGGTCAACGGATTTTCCAGGCCGCTCCCAAGCGGGAAGTTGCGTAGGTTGTTGGGCAAACCGAGGCTATCCCGCGCCGGAATGGTTGGCGGAGCCTGATAGATCGCATTGATCACATTGGAGATGCCCTCGTAGCCCTTTGTATCCGTTGGCACCGTATACTGATCCGTTACGCTAAAAAGCAAACTTTCGCCAATCCGTAACCGCTTGCTGACATCAGCGTCCAGGTTGATCGTTGTACCATATCGCTTGAAACTGGAACCGGGCAAAATGCCATTCTGGCTGGTGTAATTGCCCCCAATCAAATAGCGCAGATTCTGCCCACCGCCCGAAAACGCCAGTTTATAGGCCTGCCGGGGAGCAGCCTGAAACACTTCATTCTGCCAGTCGGTGCCTTTCCCAAAAGCGGCTACCTGAGCCTGCGTGTAGGTTGGCGGTCGGCTCAGCAACGTAGCGCGTTCATTGGCTTGCTGCGCCCATTGTTCCGCATTCAGAAAGGGAAGCTTGCGCCGGGCCTGCTGGACGCCGACCGAAATATCGAAATCGACATTGTGTTGATTCGCCTTCCCTCGTTTGGTGCTGATCAGAACAACGCCATTGGCCGCTCTCGAACCGTAAATAGCTGTTGCTGAGGCATCTTTTAGCACCTGTACCGACTCGATATCCGATGGATCAATCGAGTTTAATGGATTCGGAGCCCCCCCAAACGAACCAGCGTCCGTGCTGGCGCTCGTTTGCGTACCACTGCTGATCGGCATTCCATCGATTACGTAGAGTGGAGAGCCGCCCGCCGACAAAGACGCCGTTCCACGAACCTGAACGGCAATGCCACCGCCGGGTGCGTGCGAGTTCGTATGAACCTGCACGCCTGCTATTTTTCCCTGCAAGGCTTTGTCCGGTGTATTGATGGTCGAGGTTTCAATATCTTTTGCGGAGATGGAGCCAACCGATCCGGTCAGATCCTTCTTTTGCTGCGTGCCATAGCCCACGACGACAACCTCTTTCAACTGCTCGGCGTTGGGCAGCAGCTTCACGTCGATGGAGGTTTTATTGCCAGTAGCCACTTCATGCGCCACGTAGCCCATAAACGAGAAAACCAAGGTAACAGACCCCTCTTTAACGTTTAGCGAAAATGTCCCATCAGCTTTGCTGGCCGTACCAATGGTCGAGCCTTTTACCACGATACTGACCCCAGGCAAGGGTTGATCATTCTCGTCGGTCACCTTTCCCGAAATGGTCCGGTCCACGCTTTTTGCTACGTTGTCAGGCTTTTTTCCGGATCGAGTAAGTAGAGGCATTGCCAGCCCGGAGGCTGAAATAGTGTACGTTTCAAGTCGCTCAACAGGCCCTGCAGCATACGTCTCCAAAGCCCCTTGAAACAGGAAAGCTATAGAGAGAACAGGGCATAGGAATCTTGTAAAATCCCTATGCGGATTTCGGATAGTTTTCTTCATGAACGAGTAAGGTTTGGGTTTAAGGCATGTGCATTCGAGACAATGGCGAACCAATCAGGCAAGCACTATAACAGAGTTTATTGAAATTCAACAATGTTGAATACAAAGGTAAAAGCCGATTTCAGGAAGTCAAGCATTTTTGACTATTTTTATTTTTTATTAAACTTTAAGGGTGAATATTTTCAACTAAAATCAACCTATTCATTGATTTTCAACAAATTAGGAGTAGTTGCCCAGTTGGACTTTATTCGCCAGAATATTTGACGAAATGCCATTTGATCTTTGGGACGACCATCAAACCAGACCTGCACCCGTCCCAAAACCGCTTGAAATCCAGTAGTTGCGCGCTGATCCTTTGAGTACCGCTTTTAAACTGTGAGTGAGCTGGCCGTACCATTTCTAACCAATTGGGAGATTGGTTGAGTCTAATGCGAGATAATTGACTTGGCCACTGTGTAAGCGAAACGTGAATCGTTCAACATACTCTGTCAGCAAAGTGCCTGCGGACATCGAAAGAACCGAAGCAGCCGTTTGTAATGATTGGCGGGTTGTCGATGTGCCTTGCCCCGGAGCGTGCGTACGTACCAATGGGGTCTTTGGCCGTGTTTAGAGTAGTACAACGGCTGATCAACAAAGCTTGAGCGAGTAGCAGAAAATACTTGGCAATTTCTCGGCTGAACTACGGAAATTAGCCGCTTAGCGGTTAATTTATTTAGTGCTAACCGTTCGTATGCAACTGGAAATTCTAGTCAGTATCCAGTGTGAAAAGAGGAGTGGAAAACGGATCAGGATTTATCGAATAAACCAGTTTTTGTTTGTCAAATCAATCCTGTTTTATCCGATAAATCCTGACAAAAAAACCATTACACCTTCATTTCCCAGCCTTTTTCGTACTCCCGTTTCCAGAGTTGTGTGGCTGCTTTATTGTCTTTGATGTGCCCGTTCGTGGTGTCGCAGTGCAAGGTAGAACCCGTTCGCTGGGCGATGTTGGCTAAATGACAGAGCAATACGCTTTTATGTCCCTCCTCAATCGGAGCCGTCAGTTTCGTATTCTCCCGGATGGTTTCCACGAAGTTAGTGAAGTGCGTCAACTCCAGATCACCCGTTGCGCTAACGGTGTTGTTGGGGTCGAGTACAGTGTCGGGTTTGATCTCTTTGACAAGCTTGTTCTTCTCATCAAAAATCTGGTAATCGCCCCCACCTTTATTCACGAGCGTGCCTTTGTCGCCATAAATAATGAAGCCCCGGCCGCTACCATCGATGGGAAATGAACTGCAACTGCGCCCTTCCCAGGTAATGGCTTTCCCATTGTCAAACTCAAACGTAGCAACCTGCGTATCTGGCGTCTGCCAGTCATCTTTGAAGGCATATCGCCCACCCGACGAGGTAACTTTCGAGGGAAAATCAACACCCAGAAACCAGCGGCAACAATCGATTTCGTGATTACCGTTGTTGCAGGCTTCACCGGTACCCCAGTTCCAGAACCAGTGCCAATTATAATGAACCAGATTATCCCGGTAGTCCTGACGGGGTGCCGGGCCTTGCCAGAGGTTAAAATCCAGGGTGCTCGGTACGGCAATTTTCTTGCCTACGCCAATCGATTTGCGGGAGTTGGTGTACCAGGACTTGGCAAAATAGGGATTGCCAATGGCCCCGCCCCGCACTTCTTTCACCGCTTCGATCAGGGTTGGAAACGACCGGCGCTGGCTACCCACCTGGATCAGTTTGCCGTACCTGTCACGAGCCTGAATGAGCATTTCACTCTCGTACGGATTCTGACTACAGGGCTTTTCGACATACACGTGTTTGCCATTGGCTACGCCCATCAGCGCTGCCGGAGCGTGCCAGTGATCAGGAGCAGCAATGAGCAGTGCGTCGAAGTCTTTTTTGGTCACCAGCTCGCGGATGTCCTTTATGATGGTGGGTTTGCGGCTGGCATCTTTCACCGCATCCAACCCATTTTTAATGGCCTTATCTTCCACATCGCAGAGGTAGGCCACCTCCACATTAGGCAGTTTGGAAAACGACCTGGCATGGTACGAACCGCGACTGTTGACACCCATTACGGCCACAACGACCTTATTACTGGGCGCATTTTTGCCATAAATAGGAAAGTTCAAAATGGTCGTGCTCGCGGTAGCCACAGCGGTATGCTTAATAAATTTCCGACGATCCATAGGAATACGGTTTTACGAATAAGTTTAGTTAATCTCTTAGCTATTAATCCTGCGAAAAAGCGCTTCATTGAGTGACCACATAATTCGCCCATTTGTCGCTTTACCGAAGCGGGCAAAGCTCGAGTATTTACTGATGACCACTAAATTCCTAAAGGCAGATGAAGCCCGTTTGTACTCAAGAACTTTTACCCCATTCAAACAATGCTCGATGTGTTTGTTTGGATATACCGCAATGTAGCGACTGTTCAACCTGACCAGTGGATGAAAAACCACTTTCTCAACTTTCTTCTAGTCGCCTGATTTTTTAAGTGAGACCAAATTACATCCCCTCCAAAATACAGATCGACGAAGTCCAGTAACTAGTTTTAGCTTGTTACTGATCTCCGTCGATCTGTCACACCACCTTCGAACAAAATTGGCTGAATACTGATTTACCACTCAACCATTATTTGATCGGCATTTGTATCATCGTTGAACTACTGCCAAGTTGTGTGGTTGGTAAGCTACCGTTCCATTTGGCAATCCACTGCTGCTGAATCAGCATGGGCGTTAACGTCTTTTGTTTCAGCTCATTGGCTCGGGCTTCGGCTTCGGCTTCAATGATTTTGGCGCGGGCAATACCGCTCGCTTTGGTCACGGCAATTTCAGCCGATGCTTTTTCGGCAGCTACCTGATTGTTGAGTCGGAGTGCATTCTGCACAGCCGTATTCTTGGCATCAATCATGGCCTGCAGCGATTCGGGCGGGGTTAGATTGGAGGTAATATTCTCAAAGGCAAAGCCATCATTGACCAGTGCTTTCTGCAATTTAGCTTCTACCTGATCTTCAAAACTAACCCGGTTATTAACCAGAGAATCAGGCGTAAAGGTGTTCGCAACGTCCCGATACGAATTGTAAACAATAGTACGCAGGATGTTATTCTCGATGTCGGGCAATTCCTTTCGATACTTGCGATAAACGGAAGCGCCCTGTCCTTTTACCAGGTGATAGTTCAGCGTGGGGTCGATCTTAAATAGCGTACCTCCTTTGGCACTTACCGTAAAGGGATCATAATCCTTGGTCTGGGTGAAGGTAGGATATTGCTCAATAAAGGAAGTCAATGGATTATAGAAAACCCAACCTGTCACGTTCTCAATGTCGGAGGCTCCCCGGTCGGAGCCAATTTTGCTGACCTTGATACCTTCATGGCTAGCATCGATTGTTGTACAGGAAATAACAAACTGACTGACCAAAAGCAGAAGCCCAAGGGCTGAAACAATTGAAATTATAGTTTTTCGCATTAGTTTTTAAACGGGTTTTTAGTGAAAGCTTTCGTTTTAAGGAATATCCAGCCATGAATGATCAGAAGCAGTATGGCCAGAATTGGCGTAAAGTCACTTCGTTGGTTTAACAGCCACAGAATCGTGCTGATACTGACCACACTAAACACCAGAAAGGTGAAGATCAAAAGGACTTTCGTTAGGCTCATGGCTAAGGCTGATTTGTTGGCTCAAAGGAATAGTAACAGCGCTTATCTACCATCGGCAATTGGATGAATGGCTGTTTTTGCTTAACAAGCCGGCACTTGTGCTTATGGCGTAAGCCAATCGAATCGGTAACTGCAACTGGATAGCGCCAGGAATTTATCTGTTTTAATTTAGTTATATGGTTCAGCATTGGTTAAACACGTAGGTACTTGATTAGCGTGGAAACTAGTTAAATCAATCAAAACAACGTCAGACGCGGTACCGTCAACTAACCCAGAAACGACTTCCCGATCAGTAACCCTCACACTGCCTACTAACTTTTCTGAGCCACTAAATACAATTGCGCATCGCCCAGCTCATAAGGAAGTTGCTCAGTAGAGTTATAGACTGCCACTGTTTCCAGGCCATAGCGGGCAAGTAGTCTCTTGATGGATGAGAGCGTATAGACATAGTGTTTGAAGTACTGCTTTTCAACTCGGTCGGCCTGTGAGTAGGTGAGTTCGGTGGCCATGCAGCTATCGCCGACCACATACGTATTGCGTATATCCATCTGCAAATCGCCCAGTACATAGTGTTTGGTGAGGGGAAAGTTGGGTAAAATACTTTCGGCCACTAAACCTGAATTGAGCACAAAGTGAGCCCCTGGCTTTAAGGCTCCGGCTACTTTTTGAACAAACAACTGCATGCCTGCCTCATCGACATAACCAAAACTATTACCCATGCAGTAGGCTCCGTCGAAGCCAGAGCTGATTTCAGCGGTCAGAAGATCGCCATGGATTACAGTCACGGTCAGGTGTTGAGCCGCTACCTCCGCCCGCAATTTGTGGACATATTCGGCCGATATATCGATGCCTGTCAGGTAGAATCCCCGTTTGGCCAGTTCCAGGGTATGCCGACCAAAACCACACGGAATATCCAGCAGTGCAGCCCCAGGTTGCACTTTCAGGGTTGCCATTAGAAAATCAACTTCCTGCCGGGTCCAATCACTGGTGGCTGCCCGCTCCCACATCAGGCAGTTGAGGCCCGCAAAAAAATCCTTGTACCAGTCATTTTTGATTATGGTGTTCATTACCTCTATGAATGATTACTAACAGGGGTGACCTGTTGACTAAAATCTCAGTTTATGGAAATAGGAATTCGTCGCCCATAAGGCGAGCCTAAGGCGCTAAGGCAATGCAGGCCGAAACCTGATCGGGTGCCAAAAGCCCAGTCGAGACGTAAAATCAAGCACTCACAAGGAGCAGTTGGGAAAGACCCACAAAGAATGTTTAAGCAAAGGGAAGCACAGGCATGTTCGTTTAGGCGTACACCCAAGGTAAGTATCCTATACCGATCAAAGCAAAACCTTTTGAGCAGGCGGTCAAAAGGTTTTGCTAGTGGTTAGCTTAGTCAACTCAACTGCCTAGCTGACGTCCCAGCAGATACCAAGCACCCAGGCAGGCTGTTCGTTCCCGTCTGCCTTAACAACACCTTTAATTTTGATGCTACGGACCTCGCCATGCCGCCAGATGCGAAGTACTTCTTCAAAAGGCTGGTTGCCATTTGCCAACTGCTCAACGAATCGCATGGCTATAGGCTGGTCGGCCAGGATAGTAGATTTACTATACGTTTGAAGGGAAACAGGTGCCCCTGATTCGATGCCAAACAGCCGATACATGCCCTCGGACCAAAAGAAGCAATCCATTGACCGATCGTAGTCCCAACTGCCAATTCCGGCCAGCTCTTCGGTCTGCTGCAGCAGCGTGAGGTTCTTGATCAATGCCTGTTCGGCTTGCACCCGCTCGGTGATGTCGGTAAAAAAACAGAGCAGGGTTTCCTGTGTCTGGCCAGTGATGAGTACCTCGAACCATCGTCCATCCTGGGGTAGCTGGTAATCGACCCGCATGTTCTGACCACTCATAGCCACCAGTTTGTAATAATGCCGAAGTTCTTCTCCCTGAGGAAATACCTCCCGGCAGCTTCTGCCTTTTAACTCCTCCTGACTGCCTCCCAGCAGGGTAGCTGCTGCCGGGTTAACCAACTGATAGCGAAAATCAATGGGTATACCGGTCTCATCCCGGACAATCTGGTAGAGGATCAGCCCATTCAACGAGTCCTTAAGCAGTGCTCGCAGCAAATAATCATCGGATAAAATGGGGGAAGCTAACATAGTGATTGAAAGAGTGATACTACATGAAGGAATCAAGCTAAATCCGGCAGGTCAGGTACCAGAGGTTTGTTTCGTTTATAGTCAACTGGGTCAATTTTGAAGTAATAAATCACGAAAGTGCCCGTTGTGTTCAGGTCCAATCAGCTTTGTTGGTGATCAATGTCTCTCTGTTTTTAACCGTAACTAAGAAGAACATCCATACGAAGTCCTCAAAATATGCCAAAGGGGTAAGTATATGATTTAATGATTCAGGCATCATCTATATATGCGTTTAGGTTAATAATTACGCATATAGTATCCGTACAATTTAGTTATTTAATCAATAGCGAAAGCTTATCTATCCAATAATATAATAGTACTAACGACTATGCGTCGAAATACAATCGACAACGAATACGATTGATACGCGGCTTTGCGTTAAATCAGGACTTTTTGATGGGAATATTCATTTCTACACGGGTTCCCACGGGCGTATTCTCTGCATCGAACAGGTCAATAATCTCAAGCCGCGCCAGGCTGTCTTTGCGCCGGAGTGAATCAAAAATTCCTTTAGTCATCTCCTGACCGCGCGAAATATGGCCCTCTTTGCGCGGAGTCAGCCGACGTCCTACGCCGTTATCCTGAATGATACAAACGATGTGTTCCTGTTTGATGTAAGCAGAGATAAATAGACGTTTCTCGCCCTCTTTTGGCATCAATCCGTGCCAGATCGCATTCTCTACATAGGGTTGCAGCAACATGGGCGGCAGCATGGCGTCCAGCAACACGTCATCGCTGGCAATGTCGAACGAATAACTGAATTCATGATTAAACCGGAATGATTCAATTTCAATGTACATCCGTAAGGTCTCGATGATCTGCTCGAAACGCAGGTACTGATGGCTTGAGTTTTCCAGAATACGTCGAACAAGTTTAGAGAATTTAGACAGGTATCTAACGCCTTCAATCCCCCGATCGGTGAGCAGATAATTTTGTACCGAATTAAGTGAATTGAACAGAAAATGCGGGTTCATCTGCGATTGAAGGGCCCTGAGTTTTAGCTCGCTGATTTGCAAATCCAGCTGATTGCGTTCAGCCAGCGTGTTTACCCGCCAGCGTACCAGCCCAATGATGACTCCAGCCAGCAACAACCCACTCAGGATTCTGAACCACCACGTAGCGGTAAAATGAGGTTTTACGTGAATGGTCAGTTGTAAGGCATGATCCTGCCAGTTGCCCGCATTATTACCACTTTTAAGATTAAGTCGGTACGTATTGGGTGGGAGATTTGTCAAGGACAATGTATGCTGGCTGCCGAGCCGGGTCCAGGTCGTATCGAATCCCTCTAACTGGTATTTGTACTGGTTTCTGGTGGGCGGCTCAAAATTGAGTGTCGAGAAATTGAGCGTCAATTGATTGTTGTCGGGGTGCAGTTCAATGGGTTCATTCAGGGACTGATCGAGCGGTTTGCCTTTTATGTCAATTGAACTAATAGCCAGACGAGGCACGGTTTTGGTTTTACTCAAGAGACTGAGATTAAGGACATTTATACCATTGATGTGCCCTACGATCAGCTCATCGGCCGTGTTTTTTAGAAAGCCCACCGGATAATTACTTCGGAGTCCTTCAATGGTGGTCAGGTACTTCAGGGCTCGCGTAGAGGGATTGGCAATGTGTATGCCCTCGTTTGTGCTGAACCAGATGGTGCCCTGTTTGTCTTCACAAACATTCGTACAGTATGTATCGTAAAGTTTATCCCGTTCGTAATCGAATGAAACCAGAATTTGCCCCTCGGCCGAAATTTTATTGACTCCGCCCCAGGTAGCGATCAGCATAGAGCCATTCTGACCACGTTGCAATGCATTCAGGCACATTCCGCTCAAACTCTTTCCCTTATTGATGGGCAGGTCATTAATGTTAACGAACCGGGCCCGGCTTTCATCAAAATAATAGAGTCCGTTGGGGCAGGTAGCCACCCAGATTTTCCCATCGGCGGCTTCTTCAATGGCTTTAACGTAGTTGTTTTGACTAAGTTGCTGACCCACCGAGTCGGGCCAGAGCCTGATCTGACCATTCGTCGTAAGGTCAACCACTTTCAGCCCTTCTGTATGATTGGCCAGCCAGAAACGGCCCCGACGATCCAGAAGTCCATCCCGAAACTCAGTAGCAGTAAATAGCCGGGAAGCCGCTGGCAGTACCGAAAACTTACCCGTTGTTGCTCCTCCAGCAAACACCCCCTTGTCCGTAAAAGCCACTGGACGGTTTTGAATCCATCGCAGTCGATAGGTATAGGCATTGACGGGGTAAGTTTGCAGACCGAATCGATTTGTGGCAGGCTGCCAGAGCAATGCCCCTGTGTGAGAGAGTCCCAGCATATAGTTGCCGTTGGGGAGTTGCAGGGGGCTGGTTACCTCTACCGGTAGGTTTACTGCATTTTCAGGAATGTCGACCGTTTGAATACCAGGATTGCGGTATCGGTATTTAAATACCCCTTCGCGAGTGCCAATCCAGAGAATCCCATTATCCTTATCATCATACATTGCTCTGACATGTATGCCTTTATTATAGAAATCGGGCAGGTGATAAACCTCGTTTTTTTCGGGATAGAATAAACTGATTCCTTTTTCTGTACCCACAAGCAATAGTTTCCGTCCATTTTCGTCGACAGACTCCTGCACACAGATTACGTGTTGATTCTCGAAGCCCCCAGGCAGGAAAACATACGATAAATCGTCGGGTTGAAAACGAAGGATACCTCCATCATAGGCACCAATCCAGATGGTTCCCTGCGCATCCTGCGAAGCTATTTCGAGCCGGACGGGTTTTCTACGCGCTGGCTGGTGGGCTTCCTGGCCCAGTACACAGGTAAGTCGGTCAGTCTGGCGGTCATAGGCGTAAAGCCCGATTTCGGAAATAACCCAGAGCCGATGTTGACGATCTTCAAAAAACGTAGCATCCTGATGCCTGTTTTCTACCGACGAAAGTGCATATACCCGACGTTTCCGGCGGGCGGGGTCGTATCGCTTTACAGCGGTATAATCGCATACCCAAACCTGATTGAAGGAATCGACAAATACACGCTCATGCATGTTGTTGGTTAGATCCTTATCGTTATAATTATTGGCCAGAATTGTCTGAACGGCCAGTGTTCCCGGGTTGATACGGCACAGCCCTTTGGTCGAGATGGAGGCATAGATAGATCCAGCCGAATCGGCTGAAATGCCGGAACTGTAGCCCAATGTTGCGTCGCTAACTGTACGGAATGTATACCCATCGTACCGGCAAATGCTACGGCCTGTTCCGATCCAGAGAAATCCCTGCCGATCTTTTGTAAGGCACCAAACGTCGTTAGAAGGCATTCCATCACGGGTAGTGAGGTGTTCGAGTCGCAGACCGGGCATCTGCGCACAAAGCGGCCCCGAAAGCGTCATAAGAAACAGCCCGAATAAGAAACAACGCATGTGCAAATGTAGACGCCCTTTTGGGGACCAGTAATTTAGCTGAATAAATGAAGCAATTACGCAAAATAAGATGAATCAAAAATTGAACCGATTGCTTAATTTATAGAGTGAGTCAAAAAGATAGTTATGCGGTTAATATTGGCTGCTTTTATGGTTTTACTTGTTTTGGTTCAAGGCAAAACAACATCCTGATTTTCTACTCTTTTGACACCATGCCGTCTTTAATTTCTATCATAGTCATCAGTGAGGATAGGGCATTAGCCGAGACCTTAGGTCAGGCTTCAGCTTGTTCCTTTCCAGAAGCTACGTTCCGGCAGTTTTTATGTGCGAACGAAGCCAAAACGTATTTGAAGGAGGTCAATAAAGAAAGCATTAACCTGGTTTTGCTGGATATCAATATGCAGGATAGTGCGAATGAACTGAATTTTCTGGCCTTTTTACGGGCGCGTGATGAAATGCAACAAGTACCGGTCGTTATTCTAACTGTCGCACAATTACCCTGCGATGTTGTGGCTTCCTATGCATTCAGTGCGGCTTCATTTACGTTTAAACCGTTTAGCGTCAATGACTGGAAAACGTATTTATCGCTTTGTAAGCAGACCTACTTTCCATAATACAAAGCCAATGGTTGCCATTACGCCTAAAAACGGCCTAAACAACAGCCTGTGAATTGATGAACAGCAATTTTATGCTGGTGTTACCTGTATAAAACGGGTCAGCTGATTCTGATCCAGAATGAGTATCCGTTTGCCTTTCTGTTCAATAATCGTTTCCGCTTTCAGTTCGTGGAGCATTCGAAAAAACGTTTCGTAGGTTGTTCCGGCATAGGCGGCCATGTCCTGCTGCTTCAGGCTAACATCGATAAAACCAGCAGCATCGGTGCCAAACTTTCGCTCCAGCATCAACAGGGTTTCTGCCACTCGTCCCTTCACATCCATGAGCGCCAGATCGCGCATACGTTTTTCAGCAGCTTGTAAGGCATTGGCAAAAAACTTCATCAACGCATGCGTAAGGATGTGGTTAGTCTCAAGTGAGGATTCAAAAAAAGGCAGCTCAATGTAGCAGATGGCAGCATCTTGCAGGACTGTCGCCGATACCGGAAAAATTGGCTCTTCCCCCAGACCACGATAGCCAATCATTTCGCCCGATCGGGCAAAATTGAGAATCAACTGCTTGTGGCGAGCCCACTGCTTGTGGATTTTTACGATGCCTTTATAAACAAAATAAACCCCGGTAACCGGAGTTCCCTCCGCAAAAATCAAGTCACCTTTTTTGACATGCAGTATTTTGCGGTTGGCCCGAACAACGGCCTGCCAATCGTCCTTCCCGGCCGTACAAAACAGGCAGCTACGCAGATCACACTCTGTTCGACTTTTCTTCATTCTGAAGTCATTTGCGCTACGTCCATCGTTGCCGCATCCTGTCGTTGTGTCTGGTCATGCCTATGCTTTTTCTTTCCGGCTGTTTTCCGCCAGCGCCAGGGTGCAGCCGGATACGATCGACTGGAAGGGATATTATTGACAATCAGAGCGATAAGCAATAAAATTAGAACACCCGTCATGACGGGTGTTAACGAATAGCCAAATCCCAGGCTTTTGATTTTTTCAGAACCAATGTTAGCAATGAGCGCAGTAGCTCCGGCTGGCGGATGCATGGTTTTGGTCATTTGCATACAAACGATGGACAATGAAACGGCCAACGCCGAGGATAGCCAAATCTGGTCTGGGACCAGCTTATGAATGGCAACCCCAATTAGTGAAGCCAAAAGATGGCCGCCCACTAAATTTCTGGGCTGTGCCAGCGGACTATTGGTTGCTCCGAAGATCAATACGCAGGATGCACCAAATGAACCAATCAGAAATACATCGTCCTGCTGCGTAAAGCGAGATTGCTGAAGTAAACCGATTGCCGCAATGGCCGTAAATGCACCCAGGAAAGTCCAGAAATGGTCTACTGGTTCCAGAATAGTTTGACGATAGATGACATAGCGGGCAATCCGATAACGACGTTCAATTCTTTTTTTCACAACGAGAGGTACCAATACATTTATTAAAACTATCCTTACAGGGAATCAGGATGCAAATAACGGCATAAAATATGATGTAGATCATATTTTATGCCGTTATTTAATTGTCTCCAACCGCTCCCCAGTCGATTTTTTTGATCCGATCGATACTTTTTGGCCACTGATTTTACTACCAATTGACTCTAAATTGGGGATTGCAGCACGAAGGCGTCAATGATAATGGAGTGTAACCTGGCTACCTAATTCACTGGTTAGCAAATCGCGAAGTGAACCGAATAAGAAAGTCTCCTCAAACCTGTTAAACTAGGAAAAACATAATTTCTACAAAAATTATGCAATCGGTTGCAAATTAAAATCTTATTCTGCTATTTGCATTTAGATAAGTAATAATAGTACCAATCGGAGAGTCGGTATTTATACTTCTTCATCAATTTTATCCTTTATTTCTCTAGTATATAGACCCCTGTAGTTGACTTTAGTTACCAGTAGCTTGGGTCTGATATAAACGAGTTAAAAAAAATACAAATTACGATTAACCAGTATACGTAGCATTGCCGAATAACCTTCTCAACTCACTATAACTATCCAAACAAACCTATTCCCTCTTTTAACCCCTTCCAAGAGCCTATGAAAAAAAACGTATCAGCCTAAAAAGAGTCAGCAATGCGCTACTAGTACTGACTTACAAACACATCCTTATTGCTCCTGCGAAAACCGTCCGACCTGGGATTCAGGATTTTTTTTTGCCATTACTAAACCAAAAACCCTTAAAGATTATGGTTAATCAACTACAATTACGTGGCTTACTGCGTATTTTTTTGCGACATGGGCTCTATCAGTTAGTGCTCATAGCAATCTTTACTTTGAGCGTAAAGGCACAAAACGCATCTGCCGACAAATCGATTACAGGTACCGTACTCGACGAAAAAGGAAGTCCTTTAGTCGGTGTCAATATCCAGATTAGAGGCACGACACGCGGCACCGCCAGTGATGCTCGGGGTGCTTATCGAATTGATGTTCCGAATGGAAACGCGGTGTTAGTATTCAGCTACATTGGTTATAAAAAACAGGAAATTGCGGTCAACAATCAGTCAACAATCAATGTATCGCTGGAAGGAGATGCTGGCTCACTGGAAGAAGTCGTCGTGGTAGGTTACGGTACTCAAAGGCGGTCGTCGCTGACAGGAGCCGTTTCGACCGTAACGCCGAAAGAATTAACGGCCCTGCCAGTTCCTAATGTTACGTCAGCCTTGCAGGGACGAGTGCCGGGGGTATCGGTTGTCAACAATGGCGGACCGGGTAGCTCGCCTATTGTACAGATCCGGGGAATCGGGTCGATTAACTATGCATCAGGACCGCTCTACGTCATCGACGGCGTACCGACGGGCGATCTGAATAGCTTCAATACCAATGATATCGAATCACTCGAAGTACTCAAAGATGCCAGTTCGGCTGCTATTTATGGATCGAGGGCTTCGAATGGTGTGATCCTGATTACAACCAAAAAAGGTGGTCGGGATAGTAAAATTCGCATTTCGCTGGACTCGTACGTCGGTACGCAGAGTGCCTGGCATAAAGTCGATGTGCTCAACAGGGATCAGTATGTGCAATATGCCAAAGCCCTGACCTCAAATGCGGGTATCCCCACACCGGGCCGCCTGAGCGACCTGAACCAACCTATTTACGCTGGGGCAACGCAAACCTTTGCCCAAACTGAAACGAACTGGCAAAACGAACTTTTCCGGAACGCGCCAATAGCCCAGCATCAGCTTTCCTTGTCGGGAGGAAATGCCGTTTCCCGCTTCTTCGCATCGGGGAGCTACTTCAAACAGAATGGCATTATGAAGGGCACCGATTTTGAACGGGGTTCGTTACGGTTAAATTCTGACCACCAGGTCGCTAAATTTCTGACGATTGGTCAGACACTGACAGCCGCATACAGCAACCAGCGGGCAGAGCCATCTGCCGATCGGTCGCAGTTGATGCATGCCATCCGCATGATGCCCTACTGGCCAACAACTGATCCCACGAAAGTAGGTGGATTTAGTGCACCCACCGCGCTCGATGGCTCTGACCCGGAAAACCCGCTCCGCGCCCTGACCATGGACGTTACCCGGACTAAGTTCCTGAAAGCCTTCGCCACGGTCTATGCCGATGTCAGGCTGACCAGTTTTCTGAAATACCGCTTTAATTACGGGGTCGATCTGGGCTTTACAAACGGGAGCACTTTTAATCCGATTTACAACGATGGATACGTTCAGCGTACCTCAGCAACGGTTTCGCAGGTGCGTAATACAAACATCTCTCAGGTAATCACCAATCAGCTTTCGTTTGATAAAACCTTTGGGAAACACTCCCTCAGCGTACTGGCAGTGGCAGAAACCCAAAAGGTGCTGTCTACCGGTCTGACAGGTTCGGGTACCCGGCCTAATAACGATCTCGATGTGATTCAGGGCGTTAGCAATCCTTCGATAACCAGCACGCGGGCCGAAACGGACCTGATATCGTACGTGGGTCGTGTTAATTATGATTACGAAGGTAAATACCTGCTGAGTGCCTCGATTCGCCGGGATGGCTCCTCCTTATTTGCTCCAGGCAACAAGTGGGGTAACTTCCCATCGGCTTCCGTGGGCTGGCGTATTAACCAGGAGGGCTTTATGAAAGGTATGCCACAGTTGTCGGAGTTGAAACTACGGGCCAGTTACGGCAGAACCGGATTCAATGGCATTAACAACTACGCCTGGCAGTCGCTGGTGCAGGCAGATGCTACCGCCTATCCCTTTGGCAGCGCCAACAGTTTAGGCTCTTATTTCAACTCATTAGGCAATACCGAACTGAAGTGGGAAACCACCGACATGGTCAATGTGGGCGTGGACGTAGGCTTATTCAATAATCGAATTACCTTCACCGGCGAAGTATACAACCGGTTTACCGATGGGCTTATTCTGGCGGTTCCCATTCCCAATTCCATTGGGTACACCAATGCGCCGGTTGCGAACATTGGGAGCATGAAAAACTGGGGGTACGAGTTCCAGGCAGGTTATAATTACGCAAAGGGTGATTTCCGGGGGAACGTATCGGCTAATGTCGGAATCACCCGCAACCGGGTGTTGAGTCTGGCTACACCAACGGCGTCCATCTATGCGGGCCAGAATGCTGATTATGGCGGATTCGATATCACCAAAACTGAAGTTGGGCAGCCCATTCAGTCGTTCTACGGCTGGCAGGTAGATGGCATTTTCCAGGATCAGGCTGCCATTAATACAGCGAATGCTGTCGATGGCAACGACAAAACTCTGTATCAGGATAAAGCGGCACCCGGTGATATCAAGTTTAAAGACCTCAATGGCGATGGTAAAATTGACGCCAATGACCGGACCTATCTGGGAAGCTATCTGCCTAAATTTAACTACGGAGCTAACTTCAGCGGTACGTATAAAAACTTCGACTTTACGCTCTATCTGCAAGGCGTTCAGGGCAATAAGATTTACAATGGCACAAAGGTCGTTACGCAGGGAATGCTTCGCCTGTTCAATGCAGGCACGGCCGTTTTGAATGCCTGGACACCAACCAACACCAATACCGATGTTCCCAGGGCAGTTAGTGGCGATCCTAACAACAACAGCCGCACATCTGACCGCTTCCTTGAAGATGGCTCGTACATGCGGATCAAGAATCTGACGATTGGTTATTCGATTCCGGTCAAGGTGCTGGGTGGGCTCACAAACGGGGTCGTTAGCAAAGTTCGGGTATACGTTTCAACCCAGAACCTGCTGACACTGACCAAATACACGGGCTACGATCCGGAAATTGGTTCCCGCAATGGAACACTGCTACGGAGCGGTATCGACTATGCCAGCTATCCGCAGGCACGCACGTTCCTGGCGGGACTTCAGCTTACGTTCTAATTGGTTTTTTGACGACCTCAACTCCTATTATTTCCATGAAAAGACACTATTATTTAACCAGCGCTTTGCTACTGAGCGTTGCTATTGGGTGTAATGACAAAAGTTTAGATCAACTCAACCCGAACGCCGTTACAACCGATAGTTACTTTAAGACCGATGTGCAGATAAAGAGTGCCACAAATGGCATATACGCGGCTCTTCAATCGACTAACCTGGTGGCGCGTGAGTGGTTTTTTACCGAAGACCTTCGTTCTGACGATGTGTCGGCTGGAGGAGGGCAGCTCGAAACACCCCGTAACCAGTTGCTAACCGGTGTTCACGATACGGGTAATTCGCTGGTAAGTGCCGTCTGGACGGGTGCTTATCGGATCATTCACCGGGCCAATGTTGTGATCGACAAAGCGGCTGCCTCCACGTCTACCTTAACGGCCAGTGTGGCTGCTCAGGCAACCGGAGAAGCCAAATTCCTGCGAGCCTGGTCCTATTTTGAGTTGGTGAGTCTATGGGGTGGGGTACCATTGTATAAAAACTACGTTACCTCACTGGCCGGTTCGGCACCCCGTTCGCCGGAGGCTGATGTGTACGCATTTATCGTTGCTGATTTGAAGGCGGCTCAGGAGGCACTTCCTGCTACGTATGATGCTGCCAATCAGGGTCGGGCCACGAAAGGAGCGGCTCAGATGCTGTTAGCCCGCGTTTATATGCAACAGGGCGATTACGCCAATGCCAAAACGGAGCTTCAGAAAATCATCAGCTCGGGTACGTATCAACTGGTTGATGAGTATAACGACAATTTCATTGAAGAAACTGAGTTCAATAAAGAGTCGATCTGGGAGGTTAACTTTTTACCATCGGGCGGCACATTTAACTGGGGTGGCGATGGTGATGGCGCTTCGGGTGGCGAAGAAACCGTTCGGACTCAGGAGTATTCGGGTATCGGCTGG
Organism: Spirosoma endbachense; assembly: GCF_010233585.1. NCBI lineage: Bacteria > Pseudomonadati > Bacteroidota > Cytophagia > Cytophagales > Cytophagaceae > Spirosoma > Spirosoma endbachense. The sequence goes on along the minus strand of NZ_CP045997.1, from coordinate 8,893,401 downwards.
CGCAACATCATTCCGTCGAATAGCCTGCTGGCTGAATTTGAAAAAACCTCTAAAGGCGATGCCAAGACTGATCCACGTTATGCTAAATCGGTGTATACCACGGGCGATAAATTCAATAACGGGCAGAATGTCCTGACTGACGCTCAGCAGAATGGCTTCAGTTCGATGGTCGATGGCAAAGAACAGAAAATAAGCTGGCGGAAGTTTACTCTGATGTACAAAGCAGGCGTTTCGACTACGGGAGGCATTAACCAGCGTATTATGCGTTACGCCGAGACACTGCTGGCGATGGCCGAGTGCGAAAATGAGTTAGGGAATATGGCCAGTGCCGTTACCTATCTGAACATGATTCGGAATCGCGCTAGTGTGGCTATGCCCGTTTACCCAACAGCGAACTATCCGGTTTCGACAAAAGATCAGGTATTCACTGCCATTATGCACGAACGCCGAATTGAGCTAAATGGTGAAGAAATCCGGAATCGGGATATCTTGCGCTGGCGTAAGCTTGGTAAGTTGAAAACCGAGCCTCTTGCTTACTTCCAGAAGGGCAAACATGAGCTACTACCCATTCCCCAGCAGGAAATTGACAATAACCCCAACATTGGCCTCAAGGGTCAGAATCCTGGTTATTGATCGTATGGTGTTTGGTATGTGATTAAGAATGACACCGGGATGATCCCGGTGTCATTCTTATAATAAATAGATAAAGAGCTGCCTTTTGTGGTGTCGGTTTTGAGAAACCGACACCACAAAAGGCAGCCAATAAGCGCTTATCCAGTTACCTGAACAAGATACAACCTACAGCGTCATAGCATGAAAAAAATAGCCTTACTTAGTTTATTGCTACTCACCCACACCCTGACATTCGCGCAAAATTCTACCGTCTGGAACGGAAAAAAATGTGCGGTGGCACTCACCTACGACGATGCCTTACTGGTGCATCTGGACAATGTCATTCCGGTTATGGATTCGTTAGGTTTGAAAGGAACGTTCTATTTATCAGGCTATTTCCCCGGCTTCGTGAACTATATACCGCGCTGGCGATCAGCGGCTGTTAACGGGCATGAGTTAGCCAACCATACGCTGTTTCATCCCTGCGCTGGCGACCGGCCCGGCCGAGAATGGGTGAAACCAGCCAACGATTTGAGCAAGTACACCGTCCAGCGGATGACGGACGAAATCAGGATGACCAACATCCTGCTCAAAACCCTTGATGGCCAATCAGCCCGGACTTTTGCTTATCCGTGTGGTGACACTAAAATTGGCGATGTGGATTACTACAAGTCCGTAGAAGGTGATTTTGTGGCTGCACGAGGGACAAAAAGCGAGATGAAACCGATCACTGAAATCAATTTTGCCGACATTGGATCGTATGCCATCAATGGGCAGTCGGGTGAACAAATGATTGACTTAGTAAAAAAAGCGCAGGAAACGAATTCCTTGCTCGTCTTCCTGTTTCATGGCGTCGGCGGTGGACACTCCCTGAATGTTGCGCTGGCGGAACACAACAAACTAGTACAGTATCTAAAACAGCATGAATCGGACATCTGGGTAGCGCCATTCATTGAAGTGGCTCAATACGCAAAGGCCCATCAATCGAAGCATAAATAGATTTGACAATGAACAAAAAGCTATCGTCTGAATTCAGACGGTAGCTTTTTGTTGGTAGAAGTATAACGTTAGGGTGTAATGGTTTCCAAAGAACCATCAGGCTTGCGCTTCAATTCGCGTACTTTGATATTCCGCAAATGCGTTTTACCCGATAACTCGACGTCGTGGTAAAAGATATACCACTTTCCCTTGAATTCAACAATGGAATGGTGTGTCGTCCAGCCAGTTACTGGCTTCATGAATGTACCCTGATACGTGAACGGACCATAGGGTGATTTACTGGTCGCGTATGCCAAAAAGTGAGTATCACCGGTCGAATAGGAGAAGTAATAGGTTCCGTTGTATTTGTGCATCCAGGCACCTTCGAAGAAACGTCGGTCATGGTCACCCGCCAGCAGCGGCTTCCCATTCTTGTCGATAATTTTTACCTCTTTGACCGGCTCATCGAATTTGAGCATATCCTTGCTCATCCGAACGACTTTAGCACTCAAGGCGGGTTCGTTGTCTTTGCCTAAATCTGTTTTTAAGTTTTTATTATACTTGCCTGTAGCCCAGCGCTGTAGCTGACCGCCCCAGATGCCACCAAAGTACATATAGGTTTTCCCGTCGGTATCCGTAAAAACCGCTGGATCGATGCTATAACTACCCGGTATGGGAGCGGGTTCGGCTTTAAACGGCCCGGTCGGTGATTTGCTGGTCGCTACGCCCATTCGGAACACATCCTGTTTATCCTTCACGGGAAAGTAGAGATAATAGGTTCCATTTTTGTAAGCTGCATCGGGTGCCCACATCTGACGGCCTGCCCAGGGAACATCCTTAATATCCAGTGCCACCCCATGATCGGTTACCTTACTATTGATGTTGTCCATTGAGAAAACATGATAGTCGCGCATGTTAAAATGGCCTCCTTCATCATCCTGGGGCACGTTTGCTTCAATATCGTGCGATGGATAAATGTAAATCTTCCCATTGAACACGTGAGCCGACGGGTCCGCTGTGTATAGCGCAGTAACCAGCGGTTTGGGTTTAGCCGGGGCAGATTTGGTGGTTGTCTGGCAAATACCAGCACTTAGCCCAACACTCACAAACGTTATGGCAGCAAGGGTAAATTTATTCAGGATGAACATAAACTGGAGGTTATTTAAACTAGTGGTCTGCATTGATTAAGAGAGTTGGTCAGCTTATGCCTGAGCGTTTATAAATGAGATGGTTTCAGCCGTTCCGAGGCAATCGCGTTGTAAAGCTATATTTTTTGACATGGTTTTGCAATCGGTTGCAATTATAATAATTAGCAGGAACTTTATAGTTAAAAGAACGTCAGACAGGTTTTTTACACTGAAAAACAGTTACCAGAATTAGTTGTAAGCTGCGAAGGAAGCCAGGCTGGTTTAGTCTATTTTCTGGCTGAAAACAGAAAAAACCCTTATGGAAATCCAAAGGGCTTTTTGCACTATCAACCTATGAATTAGCAAAGCAATCGTGGGCATTGGCGTGAGGTCAGGTTCTTCAACCAGACCCTGCGAGTACGGTTCGCTGTGTCGGTTTAACAAACCAACACCACGCCGGCACCACATCATCGACTTTATTACAGCCTAAATAGCCGATCTATAAATGAATGTGGTTGATGACAACCCTAAAAACCGCATCGGCGGCCCGGCTTTTAGGGTTAAATTGGCCGAGCACTAATTATAACCCGGATTCTGAACGAATTCTGTTTTATTCTGTAAAACATCGATCTCAACACGAGGAATTGGCCGCATCAAATGATACGATTTCACATTGGGAGCAGCGTCCAGATTGTATTTAGCCAGTCGCTCGATCAACTTTCCGGTTCGTTTTAGATCAAACCAGCGCAGTTGTTCACCAACGAATTCCCGAGCCCGTTCGTCCAGCATAAAATCCAGTGTCATATCGGTGGCTTTCACGATCATCTGGTCGCTTTTTCCAGGCAGCGCAGCCCGCTTTCTAACCACATTGACATAATCAGCGGCACTACCCGTATTGCCCAGCTTCATGCTGGCTTCTGCTGCGATCATATACATTTCTGATAATCGAAAAACGAACGCATCCCGTTTGCTGTTCACCACGTCTTTGGCCGAACGGCTCGGATCAGCAAATTTCCAAAGTCCAGCATAGCGCCACCGTGGAATGACAGGCACACCATTCGCCTGATAAACATCGTTGGCATCATAAATCGTATAGGGTTTCGATTTGCGGTATGTATCCGTAACTGCCCGCTTTGATACGACGGCAATCGTGTCGCCCAGCTTCATGCCAGCGGGCAGTGTTGTTGGATCATTCGCCCACCAGACCGTCCGGAATGAACCGGCCCAGCGTGCGTCTTTCGTTTCGTCGTAGAGGTCAATTAAATACTTTGAAGGCATATACTGTAAGAGTGATCTCCCCGATTCCAGATCATACTGCCAGCCTTTCAGCCCATTGAAATAAGGGATAAACATCAGGTGACCATGATGGCCGCCCTCCCAGAGCCAGTAATAACCCAGATCATCGTAGCGACCATAGTCATTGAGCGTATTATTCTCTGAATAGTTGACAAACCAGATCACTTCTTTATTGGTGCTACCGCTGCTGTTCGCTATATCCCAGAGAGCCTTATAATTCTCTGTCAATTTGAAATCATAGCTTTTAATAACCCGGTCGGCCATTGCCAGCGCTTCGGTGTTTTTGTCGCGGGTCAGGTACAGACGCGCCAGAAACGCAGCCACTGCGGGTTCGGTTATGCGTCCACCCTGCGGAGTCACCACCCCTTTTATAGTTGTAAGGGCCGTTTCCAGATCACTGAATATGAGCTTATAAACCTCATCGACAGGCGCTCTGAGGGCTGTTATTTCAGGTTCGGTCGTCTCCTGGGTACGCAACGGAATAGCACCAAAGGTTTCAACCAGATGGTAGTAATAAAAAGCTCTCAGGAAACGAACTTCACCTTCCCGAATAGCTTTCAGATTAGCGGGCAACGGCGAATTCTTGATTCGGGCGATGGCGGTGTTACAGGTGTTAATGCCCCGGTAAAAGCTTTTCCAGACAAAAATCAACCCGCCTTCAGTTGCCTGTAGATTGGAGTTATAATCAAAATAGGGGTACGATCCGTTTGCGGTATTGCCGAACTGCATTTCGTCGGTACCCGCTTCTGTCAACAGATAGCCAACCGTTTTACCGTACCAGATGCGGGTGGGTGCATAGCAGGAATTAACCAGACTCTCAATGCCTTCTGTGGTTTTATAAAAGACATCGGCGGTTACCGTGTTTTTGTTGTTTTCTTCCAGAAAACTAGAGCAGGAGGACAGCCCCCACAGTCCGGTACAAATCGTAGAAAGCAGTATATAATTAAGGATCTTTTTCATATTAAGATTAAGGAAAGACAGTGTCTTGAATCAACAAAGACTACGTAAAGAGTTTAGAAACTGACGTTAAGGCCAACGATAAGCTGTTTGGTCAGCGGGAAATCGACGGAACCGCCCCGCTCAGGATCGTAATCCTTCAGTTTACTGAATGTGAAAAAGTTTTTCGCAGTCGAATAGATCGTTACGTTACTCAGCGGAGTCTTTTTCAGCAGGGTTTTCGGCAGGTTATAACTTAGCCGGATGTCCTTAATTTTCCAGAAGGACCCATCGATATACCCCAGCGTCGATATGTACTGGTCGGTATGGCTAAGCCAAGGACGCGAGTAGGCATTGGTTGGGTTTTCGGGCGTCCAATAGTCGGCGACTGCCGCCGTACCACCCGGATAAAAATAGCCGAGATACTGGCTGGAAATCAGCTGGCCAGCCCGTACGTAAACCAGCACCGAGAGGTTGAAATTACCGTACGTAAAGTTGTTGGTTATGCCACCCGACCATTTCGGCGATGCCTGTCCCAGCACGATGCGGTCATCACTGGCAGTAATCTTACCGTCGTTGTTCTGATCCCGAACTTTGATTTCGCCGGGCACTTTGTTGTATTTAGCCGCTTCGTCTTTTTCAGCCGTTTGCCAGATGCCGGTTTTTTCATAATCGTAGAAAACCCGAAGTGGTTTGCCAACAAACCAGGCTTTAGACACGTCGTCGCCCCCAACACTGAGCGCCACAATCTCTTCTTTGTAGGTTGCCAGATTCAGATCAGTCGACCAGGAGAACTTGGGCGACGTGTAATTGCGGGTAGAAATAAGCAGATCGACACCTCTGGTTTTGGTTTTCCCTACGTTGGCAACAGTGGTACTGTATCCCGTCAGAGAGGGCAGAATACGATCCATCAACAGATCGCTGGTGTTGGTCCGGTATACGTCGATAGAACCGGTCAGCCGATTTTTGAAAAAGCCGAAGTCAAGTCCAACGTTGACGGTTGCGGTTTTCTCCCAGCCTAAATCTTTGTTTGCCAATAACTTGGGCCAATACCCGAAAGCAGGCGTTTCATCAAATGAATAGGCGATTTTACTAAGCCCTCCCTGCGTCTGGTAAGCGGCAATGGCACTGTTTCCAGAAATCCCATAGCTGGCCCTGAGTTTCATTTCGGAGAACAGGTTTCCGGAATTTGTCATAAACGACTCATCCAGCATACGCCAGGCAACCGCCACCGACGGGAAGTAGGCCCACTTATGTCCCGCTGCCAGTACCGATGCTCCATCGGCGCGTAACGACGCGGTTAACAGATACCGATCTTTATATTTGTAGTTCAGGCGACCAAAAACCGATGCCAGCGAACTTTCGACCAGACTACTGTTTGTAATAATGTCTTTGGTGTTGGTATTCAGGTTGTAAAAAAGCGATGACGAAAACGGCTGATCTTTTCCTTCTCCCGAAAAATTAACGGTTCGGTAGCTAATCATACTTGTCCCAACCATGGCGTTAAGGGAGTGATCGCTGATGATTTTGGTATAATTCAGTACGTTTTCCCAGGTCCAGTTACGGTTTTTGATATCAGCCAACGCTGCCCGCGAATACCCGCTGTTGACCCCAGCCAGTGTTGTGTTTTTCCCTTCAAAAATACCCTGCTGACTGGTAGCGATATCGATACCAAAGCTCGAACGGAGCGACAGGTCTTTCAGAATCGACCATTCGCCAAAACCGAGCATAAATATTCGACTGCTTGACGTCAGGTTGGAATAATTGTCAGGGCTTTCATCAAGAAGCGGGTTATAGACCAGCGTACCCGGAAACGGATACGTTTTGATCGAACCATCATCATTGTAAGGAATTCCCAGCGGTGAGTTTTTCTGAAGATTCCAGAAACTGGTATTCCGTCGTTGCTGCGTTGACGAATTGAAATTCAGCACCATTCCAATTTTCAGGTTATTCAGGACCTGATGGTCGAGATTAAGGTGCTGAACAAACCGTCGTAGCTGATCATATTTGAGCAGACCGCGCTCGTTGAAATATTCGGATGACAGGCGAAATTTCGTTTTTTCGTTGCCCCCCGAAATCGCAATATGGTTGTTCTGAACGCTCCCGTTTCGCAGCATTAAACTAACCCAATCGGTATTGACTCCTTTTCGGATATTTTCCAGCTGCACATTGAAAACCTTCTCATCATCGGCTGGGCTACTCCACTGACCGGCTGCCCGATAGGCCTCACGAGTCATGGCAACATACTGATCTGTATTGGTAACGTGTTGATAATCAACCGGATTATTGATTCCGTAGTAGTTATTGAATTCAACTTTGGTTTTGCCGACCTTCCCGCTTTTGGTGGTGATCAGCACAACACCATTGGCCCCTCTCGACCCATAAATGGCAGTTGACGAAGCATCTTTTAACACATCGACGGAGGCAATATCATTCGGATTGATATCGATATACGACCCATACTGAATCCCATCGACCAGAATCAGCGGCTGGTTGGAAGCATTTAGTGACCGGTTTCCGCGAATGGTAAAATTGAGGGGTGCGCCCGTTTCACCACTGCTTCGGGTCAGATCCATACCCGCTACTTTTCCCTGTAGGGTTTCCAGCGCATTGACGACCGGAGTAGACGTAATCTGGGTTTCTTTGATGGATACTACCGACCCGGTCAGATCTCTTTTTTGCACCTGTCCGTATCCAACCACAACCACTTCATCCAGCGAATTGAGATCCGGCTGCATGGTCAGCGCCAGCGTGGTCTGATTGCCAATGACTACATCCTGGCTCTTATAACCGACAAACGAAAGCGTCAGCGTCACCCTCTCAGCCGGAACACTAAGTCTGAACTGGCCTTTTGCATCGCTGGTCGTTCCCCGCGCGGTTCCTTTGATAACAATGCTGACACCGGGAAGCTTTTCCCCTTTCTCATCGGTAACGGTACCGGTAATTACCTGATCGGCCGCTTCGGGCTCGGGCAAGGCATCCTCTATCTTTGTTTCAGCATCCTGAACAATACTGTCTAAAACAATATGTCCATTAATAAGCTGATAGGTCAGATTTAGTGGCCTAAGCAGTTGGTCCAGTGCATCGCCCAGCCGCACATTGTTCAGATGGATCGTGACGGGTCGGTCAACCCCAATATTGCGGGAACTGTACACGAACTTTATCGACGTTTGCTTCTCGATCTGTCCGATAACTGTTCGAAGGCGTTGCCCTTCGGTGTGCAGCGATATCGACTTATTGAGAAGCTCCTGCGCTTTGCCGTCGAAGCCATAGGACAGGCCCACAAACGTGATAAACAAAAAGAGTTGTACAACAGATAGTTTCATAAGCAGCAGAAAAAACGGTATACGTCGGCTGCATGACCAACTCAATAGAGCTGAATCAAATTTTTTCATACCTTTAAGGGTTTGTTAAATGGACGATTTGACAAATAAACCCCTCATTCACTGGGCAGTGCAATGCCACAGATGAATAGCTTACCAGGCTCCATGAGGGATGATTCCGAAGCTGAACATGGTGCAAACATGTTCAGCTTCTTTTTTCGACAGGGGTGTAATGAATCTACATAGGCATCAGGTTTAGCGATTGTTACATGAGTTTAACTAGAGATTGGCACATCCTTTTCCACTGATCACAATGGTCGTTCCCTGCACGGTGTAGCTGGATTTTGTGGCGGCACAAATCATATCTAATTGAGCATATAAAGGAAGGTTGGATAGATCGGCAGTTAGTGGGCATTCGTTCTGATTTTCATTTTCAAGGCTGATCGTTATGCCATAGGCTTCTTCCAGCTGATCGATTACCCGACGAAGCGGAACATCATCAAACTCAAACGAGCGAGCCACCGGTTCGGATCTGGTCGGTTGAATCAGTTGAGGATGCTCGACAAGACCCGTTACAAATTGTTGATTATCGGGCGAATAGGTTGCCTTCTGATTCGGATTCAACACAATTGCGTTCGTTGTGTCGATCGTTTCAATTTCCTTTGCCTGCTTATAAACGGCTACCCGACCAGTTGCTACTTCAACAACGACTTGTTTTGTCGTTGCCTGTGTTTTCACTAAAAAACTGGTTCCTAACACCTTGGTAACAATCGTGCCGGTGTACACGTAAAACGGTCTCGATGGCATTTTTTGAACCGTAAAAAAGCCCTCCCCCATCAATAAAATTTCTCGTTTATCAGCAGCGAATGCAGCCGGGAACTGAATCGAACTTTGGGGTGCTAATCGAACCTGGCTACCATCAGGAAGCTGAATCACTTCGGATTTGGCCGACGAGTTTGTCCGTAGTTGCCATCCGGCATGGGTAATTTCCGGCTGAAACCCGTTTCCTGATTTCGTTAGTCCGAATTGCTGCCGATAAAACCACCAGCCAGCCAGGAGTACCAGCACAACTGTGGCCGCAACCGCCATCCAAGGAAAGGAGAATTGACGGACTGGCTGGCTAACCGGCATCGGAATGACCTTCGGCGATTGCGTCCGGCTCTGAATTTGCTGCCAAAGCAGAGGTTCCAAATCCTGCAAATCCGTTTCCTGCAATGGTTCTCTGTCCTTGTTTTGTACGATCCCGTACCAATGCTCGACAAATGCTTTCTCTTCCTCAGAGCATTTCCCGTCTAGATACTGTTGCAGAAGAAAACCAAATTCCTTACGGCTCATACTGAGTGGAGTTAGTCATCATATACACGACAGCTTTCTCCTATATCGACCGCAAAAGGTTTTATTAAATAGTAAAATATTTATAATAAAAATTCACTTTTGCCAAATAATTCCCTGTATAATACAAAAAATTTTAGACTAAACGAATTAAGCTTTGGCTTTTTTTACAGTTGAGTTGCGGAAAACACTCCGTTGTTTGACATATAGAAGGCGGTAGAATGGAATCGAACTGGCTTTGATCGATAAGATACCATTTTATGGGAAAGCCATCCTCCATAAGGGGTATATTACGGCAATTCCCTGCTATTTAATTAATCATACTAGTGCTTGGCTTATAGGGTTGTAATCAACCACATGACTACTACGTAAAAAATAGAAATTGGAAGAGTACTCGCTAAACCTTATCCTGACAATCAACGATTGTTTAAGGAGAAACCGACTATGAAAAAAGTGTTTTTCAGTTACCTCCTGGCCCTGCTTCCCTTAGCGCTCATTGCCCAGAAACCCGTACCGCTCAAACCGCGCATTCTCATTAGCACCGACATCGGCGGCACGGACCCGGACGATAACCAGTCAATGGCCCATTTCCTGATGTACAGCAATATGTTCGAGACGGAGGGCCTTGTTTCGTCGCCCTCGTACGGCTTTGGCACAAAGCAGCATCTCCTGACCATGATTGACCTCTACGAGAAAGACCTGCCCAAACTGAGTCAACACCAGAAAGGCTATCCTATGCCGGATGCATTGCGGGCAGTTTGCAAACAGGGCCGTCAGGGGGCGGCTCCATTTAAAGGCTACACTACGGCCACCGAAGGGTCGGACTGGATCATCAAATGTGCCAAAAAGAAAAGCGATCAGCCGCTTTGGGTACTGGTCTGGGGCGGGTTGGATGATCTGGCTCAGGCGCTGCACGACGATCCTTCGATCCAAAGCAAGATCAAGGTGTACTGGATTGGTGGGCCAAACAAAAAGTGGTGTGCTAACCCCTATTCCTATATCGCCAAAAACTTCCCGAATCTATGGTTCATCGAAGCGAACGGCTCGTACAACGGCTTCTTTTCGAATAATGGCATGCCCGATAGCCTCGATACTCGTACTTATTATGACCGATATATTCGCGCTGCCGGGCATCTGGGCAAAGACTTTAAGAACTATTACAAAGGCAACGTCAAAATGGGCGACACGCCTTCGCTGCTCTACATGATGGATGGCGACCCAAATGATCCAGCCAAAGAAAGCTGGGGCGGTAGCTTCGAAAAATTTGACCACAGCCCACGTAGTATCTTTAACCGCAACACCACCCTTACCGATACGGTAGGCGTTTATTCGGTGATGGAATTTCACTTCAAAGGACCAAAGGTCGATATTCCGGCTGATTCTGCTTGTCTTACGATGACCGTACAAGCCCAGATTGGTGAGCAAAAATGGCCTGGTCATTACCTGGGTAACGGTAACTATGCGATCATGTATATCCCCAAACAGACCGAAACATTGAGCTACACAATTAACTCAACGATTCCGGGCTTTCCTCAACAGAGTGGGAAATTTGTTGTGAACAACATCTGGCCGGGCAAACGGGGTGCCAACGATTTTAAACTAGGCGCGAACTGGTACACCGACCGGGGCGATCCATCGCTTTTTGATGGCAGACAGCAAGGTGCTAAAACGGTACTCAAATGGCGTAGTGCCGCATTACTGGATTGGGCCAAACGGTGGTCATGGTTGTATTAGGTTTGGCCGATTTTGTACTTGTTTTACTCAGCTTTCCATTGAGCCTTAGGGCTCAATGGAAAGCTGAGTAAAACATAAAGCGTTATGTTTACTATCAAATTGATTACTAGCCTTCGGTTGGGGTTTTGAATAGATGGTCCGTTCTACTGAAAATGGCCGGGCCGTTGGGCGGATAATTCACGTCAGTACCTGCGGTCGTTTAGAATTTATGGGAATGAGCACCAAGGATAACCGTACAGTTATTTCACTACAACTAGTTTCCCCTCGGCATATGTCTGCGTGATCAACGCAGCAATCTTCCATTGGCCGGCTTGTTTCTGCAAAACCACGAAATCGCTACCTTTATAAACACCACCCGGCAATTCCCAGCGACTTGTCTGATTGACCCAGGCCATCTGGCCTTGCACATGAATTTGGAAATCAGACAGACTATGTTTACCCTTGAAGTCATTCGGATCGTTTTTCATGTGGTTACCCACCATGTGCGTCATTGCCTCCCATCCACGCGCGACAATAAGTTGACCTTCAATCGTATAGACCTGGTAAAAGAGGTCTGGTGATTTAACAAAATAAGCCGAAAAGCCAGTCAAATCGCGTTGACCAAACGCGTCAAATGACCTTGTTAAAACCTGTTGAATCGCGGTTTCCTCACCGGATTGTTGCGCGAACGTAACGGTTGTCGGGATGATTAGTGAAGCCACTGACAGGAGCACAGAAAGCAGAATCGTTTTCATGGGTCTTCGTATTTTTTGTGGTAAGTGATTGAAAAGTTCAGGCCATCCCTGAAATCGAAACGAAGGTATTGGTGCATCGGACCCTGTGCCACTAACCTTGGATGAAGCGTAGAAAAGACTATGTAGACGACGGCATTTCTGCGTGAATAGCTTCCCTCAATAATCCGGCTATTGATCAGGCAAAAGCTGCCATTCACAGGAAAGCAATAGGGTTGATGCAGGCAATTATCGATATTCGAAACTATATTTATCAGCCTGTCAATGAGAGGATTTAAACTGTTGTTAATTGGTTTACTGCTGAGTCGGCTGGCGATTTGCCAACCCATAATTCTCCATGGTCAGCCTGCAGCAAAGCAGGAAATCAACATCCGTCAACAAACCTGGTTTTACGAAGATCCAGCCAGCGATACACTTCAGGCCTTTGCATCCGTTCGACATCAGCATTTTGTTCCCCTATCCGTATCAGCTGTTCCAATGCTCCTTGGTCATAACTATCACATCAAATCGACGCGAATTATCTGGCTCCGTTTTCAGCTTGTAAATACCCACCCTACCGATACGGTACGTCTCTGGTATGAGCCCGGTACGCACGCCATCAGTACGCTTTATGATTCGACTGGCAGACTCATGGCACAAACAGGACTCTTTCGACGACAATCAGATAGCTGGCCTGAGAATTTACCCTTACGGGTTTCTCCCGAAAAGAGTATTACGTATTATGTCCGGCTTATCGATTACATCCGGGTTTTCGCAACTGAGTCTGATTTACTACGTACGCCGTTAGGTTATTCGGAAAGAAAGGTAACAGAAGCCAGTCGAACGAAATGGCTTTTAATTGCCATGGCGATGATTGTAGGTTGTTTGTTACTGATGAGCTTATATACGCTCTTTCAATACTACCTCAATCGGGATCGTGCATATTTATACTATGCATTTTATGCAGGCGCTGGTTTTTGCTGGATCGCAAAATTTGCCGACGCTCGGTTCGCATTGGGTTTGGCACCCGTTGATTTGCCTCAATTATTTCATCCGACCTGGATATCCATATCCTATTTGGTTAGTTTTTTCTATGCGCTTTTCCTGTCAAAACTAGTAAATCTCCGCAGCGAGCAGCCAATGATGTGGCGAGTAGTTGTCTTGCTCATGGGCGTCCTACTTGCGCAACAGGCAATGGCCTTTATCGAATTAGTTACCGGCCCTTGGTTTTATTACAATACGTACTATTTATTCAGCGATCTATTGGGTGTTTTTACAGGATTATTTCTAATTGTAGCGATTTTCCGCAGTCAGAGTCCAATGAAAAAGTATCTGCTGGCAGGTGGAGTCAGTTTATTTATTATTTCTATCTCACCTCTACACGGATTCATATTAGTTACCACCTTACCGGCTAAAGCCAGTGAGTTTATTAACTATCCTCCTTTCTTTATGGCATTGGGACTAGTCATTGAACTATTCTGTTTTGCGCTCGCCCTAGCGTACCGAAGCCGTTTGATTGAGATGGAAAATGCGTCATTACACGCTACGTACACACAGGATTTGGAGCGCAAACTGTCCCAACGTACCAAAGAAGTTCAGGAGAAAAGCCACTTGCTGGAAGAGCAGCGAATTCGTCAGCTTGAATTAGGTTTCGAGCAAAAATTGGCCCAAACCGAGATGGCAGCCTTACGCGCTCAGATGAATCCTCACTTTATTTTCAATTGCCTGAACTCCATTAAGCTCTACGCTACGGACAATAACGCAAAAAAAGCAGCCGAGTACCTCAGCCGATTTAGTCGATTGATTCGACTCGTTCTGGAAAATTCTCGTTCCGAACGGATTACGTTGCAGAACGAGCTGGACGCCTTGCAACTGTATCTGGAAATGGAAGCCATGCGTTTCAAAGATAAACTTCGCTTCCAGATTGACGTACACCCGTCGATTGACACCGAATTTGTCGAAATACCGCCCTTATTGCTACAGCCTTATGTTGAAAATGCCATCTGGCACGGACTGATGCAAAAGCACGAAGGTGGCAACGTATCGGTCCGAGTAGAGCACCTTCGGGACGATTGTTTGCAGATTACCATCACCGACGATGGAATTGGGCGAGCCAAGGCTGCCGAGCTAAAAAGCAAATCGGCGACACCCAAAAAATCGTTTGGCATGGACGTAACCAGTGAACGCATTACCCTGATCAATCAACTATACCAAACGCATACCCAACTCCAAATTCACGACCTCATGGACTCCAATGGCCAACCCGCCGGAACGGAGGTGGTGCTGGAGATACCGATTTAATTGTGAATGATTGAGTGATAGAATGATTGACCCGTCCGCTATTCAATCACTCTATCACTCAATTATTCTATCACTAATATATGCTCAAAGCGATTCTCATCGACGACGAACCTGACTGCGTGGAGCTTCTGGCCCGCGAGCTGTCCGAGTACTGTCCACAAGTGCAGGTGGTTGGCCGTTCGACCACTAGTGAAGATGGCTTGCGGCTAATTCAGATTCTGCAACCGGACATCGTATTTCTGGATATTGAAATGCCTCGCATGAATGGGTTTCAACTATTGGAAAAAATTGGCACTATTTCCTTCAATCTTATTTTCGTGACGGCCTATAACGAATTTGCCGTTAAGGCGTTTCGATTCAGCGCGCTAGACTACCTGCTGAAGCCAATCGATACGCTGGATTTACAGGAAGCGGTTCGAAAAGCAGAACGTCAGCAACGGGTAGACAGTCGCCAGTTGGATATGCTGAAAAGCCAGTTTCATAGCCGTCACTTAGCCGAAAAGATTGCAGTGCCTTACCAGCAAGGGGTAATTTTTCTGCCCGTTAGTGAGATTATCTACTGCGAATCCGACAGCAATTACACCAAAGTAATTGCGATACAGCATCGCCAATATCTACTCACACGCACGCTTCGGGAAGTGCAGGAAGTCCTGGAGGAACGGAATTTTTTGCGGATTCACCGCCAATACGTCATTAACCTCGATCAGATTAAGCTCTTCATGAAAGGTGAAGGAAGCTACGTGGTTATGACCAACGACATCAGCATTCCGGTAGCCCGCAATCAGAAAGAAAAATTAGTCCAGCGGTTTGGCTGGTTGTAAGCCTTTCGCCTACAATATTTACTTCATCTTCCTTAGTAGGTGGGCGACTCATTCTTTACAGAATGCAAATTCTATTTTAACAGTAATAGAGCACAATTGCCAGCACGAAGTAATCCTGAAGTAAAGGTCGAAGTAGTTTGAGCGCCAGACTGATGTGGTATTCGACGGTTCGTTCGGGAATGCCTAGTTGCACTGAAATTTCTTTCGCTGACTTATACTCCAGGCGATTCAGCCGGAAAATCTGACGGGTTTTCTCCGGCAGGTCATTCAGTTGCTGTTCAACCGTAGCCATCAGATCGTTCAGGGCAATTTGTTCTTCCGTAGTCTGTTCATTCGACGAAAAACTTTGCGCATGTTCAACGTACTTCTCACGGATCAGTCTCGCCCTGAACAGATTGATAATGGCGTTTTTGAGGGAGATATGTAAATAAGCACCCAGATTTTCGATGACCAGGTTTTCTCGCTGCTCCCATAACCGCACGAACAAATCCTGAACCATATCTTCGGGGCTATCCGTTGATGGGAGTTTGTTTCTGGCTATGGTGAATAACTTCCTCCAGTGACGCATATAGATTTCCTGAAAAGCGGATTCATCCCCTTTTTTCAGGTAAATCAATAAGGCAGTATCAGGAAGAGTTTTATAATCCATTTAAGCCCCTGGTATTACTGGAATTTGCTTCTAAAGTACATAATTTTATATGCATAATGATTTTATGTCTGTCCTATTGCCCCTGTTACCCTGTTCAATTCAAAGGCAGAAAAGCCAGTTCCTGCCAGCATAAGCGACGTTGCCATTACCCAATTAAGCTCGGGAACGTTCCCGGTAACGATTGCGTAAAATGTCACAATATTTCCTTTGCTAAATCTAACTGGCTTCTTTATTCTTGAACAAGTTTTCCTCCTGCCAGGCATTTACCGCCCTATATCTCCCCTTCCTTATGCGCAAAATTATTTTACTATTTATCCTTCTTTTAACCTCAGATTTCTACGCAACAGCCCAGGAGTTTATACCGCTTTGGCCAATGGGTAAAATGCCAAATACAAAAGGTGTGTCACTAAAGGATAGTATTGCCAATGAACGTGTTTACCGGGTTGGTACGCCAGGAATGTACGCTTTTTTCCCTTCGACCCAGGAGAATAAAGGAGCGGCCGTGGTGATTTGTCCAGGTGGTGGTTACGAACGTCTGGCGTATGTGATTAGTGGGTGGCAATTGGCGAAATGGTTCAATACAATGGGGATCAGCGCCTTCGTCCTCAACTATCGACTACCGAACTCGCCCGATCTGAAACAGCGTGAACTGGGACCGCTTCAAGACGCTCAGCGAGCGATACGATTTATCCGCAGCAATGCTAAAAAATGGAGAATAAAGCCAGATCGAATCGGATCTATGGGTTCATCAGCCGGAGGTCATCTGGCAGCACTGCTGGCAACCAATACGACCGATGTATCGGCCATTGGCGATTCAGTCAGCCGTCAGTCGTTCAGGCCCGATTTTGCCATTCTGGTCTCGCCGGTCATCACGATGGGCAACTATGCACACGCGGGCAGTCGAAAAAATCTGTTAGGGCCAAATCCCTCCGCCGATTTATTGAAAGCTTATTCGCTGGAAAACGCGGTAACCTCCACCACACCGCCCTGCTTTTTGACACATGCCTACAATGACACGGTTGTCGATCAACGGAATAGTTTGCTGTTTTATCAGGCATTGATTGACCAGAAAATTCCGGCCAGTCTCCATATATTTCCACAAGGTGGCCATGCGATTGCCCTTCGAAACAATCCGGGATCAACGCAACAATGGACAACGTTGTGTGAAAGCTGGCTCCTGGAAATGAATTTGATTTCAGATTCTAACTAGCACGTAAAGCTGTCCAAACCAGTCATTCCCGTCCTGACCAAACTTATATGAATCGCCCTTTTGTTTTACTCCTGATCACAGCCCTTTGTACGACCGTTACTTATGCCCAATTAAAACCGACTGGCGGAAAAGATACGTCATTTACCGTACAGGGTTCTTATTTGCGTGAGAAGAAATACCACCCCGAGATTACATTGGCCGATTCAACGCTGCCAGCCGGAATCCGGGTTGATAAAGCCATTACCTTCAGTACACCCGTCGATGGAAGAAATCTTCGGTTGGATATTTACGCTCGGCCAGCCGCTTCCGGGAATGCTCGTCCGGCAGTTGTCATGATTCATGGGGGTGGCTGGCGGTCGGGTGATCGGTCGCATAATAACACCCTGGCTGGACAGCTGGCAGCCAAAGGATTTGTGGCCATTCCTGTCGAATACCGGTTGTCGACGGAGGCTTTATACCCGGCCGCCGTTCATGATGTGAAAGCGGCAATTCGCTGGGTTCGGGCCAATGCCAAGAAATACGGCGTTGACCCCAACCGAATCGCGGTGCTGGGCTTTTCGGCGGGTGGCCAGTTAGCCGCTTTGGTTGGTACAACAAACGGGCAGGCAACGTTTGAGGGATCAGGGGGCAATGCGCGCTATTCAAGCGCCACTCAAGCCATTGTCGATATTGATGGAGTGCTTGCTTTTATTCATCCCGAATCGGGGGAGGGCGATGACTCGAAATCGATATCGGCGGCTACGTACTGGTTTGGTTATTCCAAAACGCAGCGGCCCGATTTATGGCAGGAAGCCTCGGCGCTTAACCACATTGACAAGCATACTCCCCCGATTTTATTCCTGAACAGTTCGGTGGATCGTATGCACGGCGGGCGTGATGATCTGATAAAGAAACTGAACGACCTGCGTATTTATTCAGAAGTGCATACGTTTCCCGACGCACCCCATACGTTCCTGTTTTTTGATCCCTGGTTCACCCCGACTCTGACCTATATCACTGACTTTCTGAATCGCGTATTGCCAGCAAAATGAGCCAGTTACAGTGCTTTATAGAATACACGTACCCATTAATTCGGCACCAGCCGTCCCTGAGCATCCTCTATGTGCAATCGGTTCAGATCCAGTCCGTCCAGGACTAAAACACCCTGTATAGACGACTGCTGTTTAGCATCCTGTTTCCACGACCAGACCAGTTTACCAGCCGGAGTGTATTCCAGAATCTGCGTACCACTGGCTCCGTGATCTGGCCCGTGTCCCTGCCAGTTTGCAACTACCCAGTTTCCATTCGTCAATATCTGAAAACCAGAAAAAAAGTGAGGATTGACATCGGGTGGGCCGCTTATGCTATCAACAAAAGCTCCTTTCCTGTCGAATTGCTGGAAATTAGCCGAATAACCTCCGCTCACCAATGTATTGCCGTTACCGAGTCGCTGGGCCTGCCAGGCATGCTGCGCTTTGTCCTGTTTCGTCAGCTGAGCCTGCCAGGCGATAGAACCATCGGGTTTACCTTCAATCACCCGGTCATTAGAAGTGAGCAGGAAATTGCCGTCGGCCGTTTCGCGAATAAGCCGGACATACGTAAAGTCTGGATAATTAATGGTTCGTTGCACCGTCTGTTTCTGATCCAGTTCAAGCAATACGATGCCTTTTTTCCCCTGCCAGTTTAAACCCACCAGCATTGTATGGCCATTGCGTAAGCGCCGGGCCGCAATCGTTCCGTCGTATGTGGTCAGCTCGGCTACTTTGTCTCCCGTTTTGATATCCCGTTCTTCGTAGCCCTTACCGGTGCCGATCATCACTCTCCCCTGCCCTATCAGTTGCAGATCCCGACCAGCCGGAACGGCCACAAAATAGTTTCGTTCGGGGTGAGCCAGATTGATGTAATTCAATTTGGAGAGTCCCTCATCGCGTAACAGCATCTGCCGGGATGCGTAACTACCGTTGGAAGGCTGGGCGGCACAATGCAGATACAACAGCAGTAAAAAGGCGGAGAGCAAGCTGGTGGTGAAATTCTTTTTCATGCGTTAAACGCGTTGCTTATTCGGGTAAAGTATAAGTTGAATCCAAAGCTATCAAATTCAACACTGATATGAATGATCAATTCTCACAATGAAATACATCAGCCCAGAAAAGGCTTCCTTCTGCCGATGTACTGTGATGTCGGTTACTTATAACCGACATGGTAGGTTTCTTAAAACCTACTTATATCTGACACCACAGCACAACGCCACGGAGACCGCCACTCGTCAATACGGGGCCACCACTTTAGGGACCCGTATATTATTCCTTCCTCTACTTTTCGCCCTCAAACTCAAGCGCCAGCAGGATAAAAGGGCCAACAGATTTGGGGTCATTATCCCGTTTCGCTTCCTGACAATAGTATTCGTAAGACCCATCGCGATAAGGCGTGCCACCCAAACCAGCTCCTGCACAGGCATCCGTGATCGTTACAACACCCGTAGGCTGTGTTTTGATAAAATGCGTTAAAATGCCATTGTACCCCTTTTGGGCAACGTCTTTGTATTTCGGGTCAATATAGCCCTTCCGGGTAGCTTTCATCAAAAAATAGACAAACATGGTCGAGGCCGACGATTCAACGTAATTGCCATCCTGTTTGCCGACGTCCATCACCTGATACCAAAGCCCGGTTGGCGAATCCTGATAGGTCGCCAGTGTTTGCGCCAGGTTCCGGGTAATTTCCAGAATCTGTTCCCGCTGAGGATGATCTGCCGGAAAATAGTCGAGCACATCCACTAAGGTCATGGCGTACCAGCCCATGCCGCGCCCCCACACGTGCGGTGATTTGCTGGTTTCCCTGTCCGCCCAACGCTGCTGTTTGCTTTCATCCCAACCGTGGTAATAGAGCCCAGTTTTCGGATCTTTGTTGTGCACGTCAATTAGCCGGATTTGATTGGCTACGTCAGCAAATAACTCGGGTTCATTGAAAACCTGCGCGTACTGAGCCAGAAACGGCGATGCCATGTATAACCCATCGAGCCACATCTGGTGCGGGTAATGCTTTTTATGCCAGAACCCGCCCTCACTCGTACGCGGATGCGTGAGCATCTGGCTGCGTAATAGTCGGATGGCTTTTTCATACTTGGGGTCATGCGTGCGCTCGTATAAGGCAAACAGAATTTTCCCGGAGTTAACAGCATCGATGTTGTACTGACTCAGGGTGTAGGTTTTTATGCTACCGTCCAGATTGATCATATCGTCGGCGTATTCCTTGATATAATCGTAGTATTTTTCCGTATGGGTCTGTCGCCACAATTTTTCAAGCGAACTGCATACCAACCCGTTACAATAACCCCAGCGGGGTACTTTCGAAAAATCAAGCATCCACCCTTTCGGATTCCGGCCCATATCGGAATCTGCCATACGCACCGACCAGGGCACATTCGTTTCAGCAGATGTTCTGGTTTGCTGCGCCAAAACGGATGCCTTCAATGAGGCTAGCAATACTACCCAGAGAAAAAATAGTCTCACAGGATGTATTTGTTTGGCTTTTTTAACGTCTTCCATTCGAGCGGTTGTATTGAATGACTAGGGGAATCGGGATATTGATCATGGATTTTCCGTGGGTACGGATTCGACCCGAAACCAGTCGAAGTCGGCATAGCCCGAATCGTTGATCTGGGTGGTCCGGGTACAGAAGATACCCATTTTAGCGCCGATCCAGCGCCCTACTTCCGCCTGAAACGGATCACCGGTTTTGGTAAAATTCTGCCCGTCAAGACTGTAACTGAACTGGCACCTGGCCCCCTCAGTCACCACCACACGGAGATATACCGGACTTCCGGCGTTAATTTTAGCAATCACGGTTTCGACTTCCGGTTTTCCTTCCGACGCCTTTTTACAGACGCCATACACCAGGTTGACACCATCCTTACCGCTTTTTAGAACTAGATTCGCATAGCTTAAACCCATGATGATCAATCCAGTCCGTTCGTTTTCCAGCTTCGGATTCGGCTTAAAGGTTAGCTTCGTGGTTGCCATAAACCGCTCGGCCGGAAACTTCTGCAACAACAGGTTTGGCACATCCCAGTTGTTTTTGATTTCCTCAGGTGCCTTGTAGGAATATAGTCGCAGAAAACCCTGGTTGCTTGTCGTTCCCCAGGTACCTTTCGGATTGGCCTGCCACTGCCACTGGCGTCCCAACATCGTTGAACTGAACTCGTCCGATTCGACGGGTGTACTAACTGGAAATTCTTTGCCCGGCGACGACCCTGCTATGGTTGGTTTTTTATACGTTAATACGGGTTCTCCTTTGCCATCGCCGTCGGCATCAATACCGATAACCGGCCAGTCGTTTACCCACTTCATCGGTTGCAGATGCACAACCCGACCGTAGGCTTCCTTATCCTGAAAATGCAAAAACCAGTCTTCGCCGGGCTTGCCATTGACCGGCTTCGTATCGACCCAGGCCCCCTGATGCGGGCCATTGATCGGGCTTTTACCCTGGTCCATCACCACTTTTCGTTCGTATGGCCCATAAATTTCCTTTGACCGGAGCACAAGTTGCCAACCCGTAGGCACACCACCCGCCGGGGCGAAGATGTAGTAATAGCCATTGCGTTTATAAATCTTCGGTCCTTCGATGGTTGGGTCCGTTTCGTGACCGTCATAGACGATGACGCCCTCATCCAGCACTTTGGTCCCTTCGGCATTCAGTTTTTTGACGGTAAGAATGCTTTTTATACCGGCCCTGCTACCGGCCCATCCGTGTACCAGATAAACCTGCCCGTTGTCGTCCCAAAGCGGACAAGGGTCAATCAGCCCCTTGCCACCCTCCACCAGTACCGGCTCCGACCAGGGTCCAGCCGGGTTGGTCGCTTTAGTCAGGTAGATCCCGAAATCAGGGTCCGGGTAATAGATGTAGAACTCGTTGTTGTGATAACGGATAGCAGGAGCCCATACCCCATTACC
Organism: Spirosoma endbachense; assembly: GCF_010233585.1. NCBI lineage: Bacteria > Pseudomonadati > Bacteroidota > Cytophagia > Cytophagales > Cytophagaceae > Spirosoma > Spirosoma endbachense. Next base: position 8,871,444 of record NZ_CP045997.1, on the reverse strand, counting down.
GTGCTGGGTTTTCTCGAAATGCTCGAATGGCGGCTGACGTTTCAGCGCGTGGCCAATAAGGGTCCAGTTGACCAGATCCTTCGAGTGCAGAATGGGCAATCCCGGAATGGCATCGAAACTGGATGCGACCAGGTAATAGTCGTCGCCCGACCGGCAGGCATCCGGATCGGAATAATCCGCGTTCAGGACCGGGTTTTTGTACGTTCCATTCCCTAAATCGGCGACCCATACCTTCGAAACATAGGGCGTTTCAGCCTCGGTTGAAGCCGGTTTCGGTCGGGGGGTCTGGGCTACAGCCGTAACTGTTGACAGAAAAAAGAAACTAATGATGCGTACCGAATTCATACGTTTAGGGACGGGCTGCGTTAGGCAACCAGACCGATTTTTCAGAAAAAATGGTTGCTAGTGTATAGGTGCTGGCCTCTTTATCCGTCAAATTTTTTGACCATACTGTCCGTTTCGATGAATTCCCTCCGGCTCCGGTATTCCCGTATTCAGCATATAATACGGTCTTTTCATTGGCCGGATTACCCCAGTTGTCCCAACCTACGGGCAAAATATGGTCACCCATATCGGTTCGAATGAATATCGTTTTGGCATTCGGTCGCCAGGGACGACCCAGATAGACTTTTTTAGCGGCCTGGTCGGCGATCAGTTTGCAATCAAAAAAAACGAATCCGTAGCGCTGATACCCTGGTGTAGCCGCTGCCGTAATGAATGAATCGGACAGGCTTTTGATCGTGCACGATTGAAAAACGGAGATCGATTTCCCGAAAATAAAGTCGGTAGTCCCTTCAATAAAACAGTTTTCGTAATACTGGCGACTCCCTTCAGCAGCGGCATACAGCGTATCCTGATTGCCGGACAGGATGCAGTTTTTGCAGACAAACCGATCACCCTCCACATGCAGTGCGACAGCCTGCCCAACACGCCCGGCGGTGTTTCGGATGGTCAGGTTTTCCAGAATAATATCCGGTGCGTCGACCAGCACGGTATAGGATGTATAGGTACTGTATTTGTCTTTACCGGTCCAGTCGTTGCCCCCAGGATAGGCTTTACCCGAATAGTCGTTGCCGGTGATCACAACGCCTTCTTTGCTTTCCCCAATGACATGAATGTTGGGTTTCCAGGAAGGAATGACGAGTTTTTCGGCGTAGACGCCATTTTTAACGTAAAGTGTTACCCGAACCTGTGAATGATCGCGAAAGCTATTGACTGCTTCCTGAATGGTTTTGAAATTGCCGCTCCCGTCCTGAGCAACCGTAAACGAAGACGGATACGTAGCGGGTGGCGTTGTCTGGCTCCATACATGACTTGTACAGACCAGCAGGCAACTAAGTAGAAGCAGTTGTTTCATTTGAGATTAAATAGAACGTTTAACAGGCCCTATACTCTTTCTAATTTCAGCTGTTTGATAGACATGGTCGAACACCGGCCAGATAAGCTGGAATCCTGTCAGAATGAGGTCATAAGTGGTGGGATAAAAACGAAAAGGGCCAATAGCACGATACCAAATTCTCCGAAAAAGGCTTCGGTTTATGACCTCATTTTGTTGAAGACAGGATCAGATTCTTTTCCAGGGCACCCTTGTTAAACTCCGCCCTGGTCTGGGCTTTAGCAACATCCGTGTTTTTCACCTGAATGCCCTGAGTCCGTTCGCCATTTATAGAAAACAGTAAACTGGCCTGGGGATCGTATTGGATCGTGTCGAACGTTAGATCACTGCTGTTGTCAACCAGAATAACGGGCTTTGTGCTTTTGGTGATCAACTGTACATTTTTGAATCGAATACCACTCGCATCGATTAACTCTACGCCCTTATCCGCCTGAAGCACCAGCCTGTCCATCGTAATATTTTTAACCGCCATTTCGGGTAAACCACGGATAAAAACGCCCTTTTTTGCGCCATGACAGACAATGTTCTCAAAATGCATATCCCGGAAAACGGGCGTACCTTCATTGACGATCGGGCGCTCGTCGCGCTCACTATCAGTAGCGAACTTGACGAAATAATACATGTCGAAGAAGATGGCTTCCTGCGCAATGTCTTTCATGAAAATATCTTTTGCATAGATATGCTCGACTACGCCACCCCGCCCCCGTACCGACTTGAAACGCAGGCCCTTATCGGTACCCATAAACGTGCAGTTGTAGACAAAGATATAGCGTGCTCCTCCGCTCATTTCGCTACCGACAACAAAACCTCCGTGCCCGTTATAGACCGTATTATTCCGAATAATACCATTCTCGGTAGGCATCCCGCGTTTACGTCCTTCTTCGTCCTTTCCTGATTTGATACAAATGGCATCGTCGCCCACATCAAGTGTACAACCTTCGATCAGGAAGTTCTTGCAGGATTCAATATCCATACCATCGCCGTTGTGCGCGTACTCCGGATTCTTGGTGGTAACATTTCGAATCGTCAGATCCTGACACATCAGCGGATGCAGGCACCAGGCGGGTGAATTCTGAAACGTGACCCCTTCCAGCAGTACTTTTTTGCAATTGGTCAGCACCACCAGATTCGGTCGCAGCACGTCCTTCATATCCGCAAAATCCTGAGGAGTTTTCCCGGCAACCAGCAACATGCTTCGGTTTTCGGTACTGGCCCGTTTGAACTGCTCACTTGGATACCAGGTTTTACCATCCTCTTTCAGAACACCACCCGAAGCTATTTTTTCCTGCCACTGGCTTTCGGTCAGCTGCCCTTTATGGACGGCTCGCCATACGTCTCCATTTCCATCGACAATGCCCTGACCGGTAATAGCCACATTTTCCAGATTGGCACCTGAGAGGGGGGATTGATTGCGGGCTGATCGTTTGCCTTCGTAGGTGCCTTCAACCAGGGCGTATTGACTTTTATCGGTCGTAAACAACAGGGTTGCTGCCTTTTTTAGATGCAGATTGACGTTACTTTTCAGTTCAATCGGCCCGGTGATCCATAAACCAGCGGGTACCAGCACCACACCGCCCCCTTTTTGGCTGCACGCCAGAATAGCCGCATTGATCGCGCTGGTGTTCAGTGTAACGCCATCCGGCTTTGCCCCATGCGCCATAATCGTTACCGTATCCTTCCGAAAAACGGGCTGGGCTATTTTCGGAAGATTGGCCCAGCTATAGGCTGGAGCGGTTTGCGCAGAAGCAGAAAACGGAGCCAGTATTGAGAACACAAGGCCCAGGAATCGATGATTTTTCGTCATAGTTTTATCATTCACCAGCTAGGCGATAGTACGCTGATCAGTAGGATTCAGATGATTTACGCGGATAAATTCATTCTGAATCCTACTGATCAGCGTTCCCTGTCTATTCTATTGATAACCCTGATTTTGGGTAAACTCCGTTTTGTTGGTAATAGCATCCAACTGCGTTTGCGGAATAGGCCGTAGCACATGATAATCCACAATATTGACCGCATTATCAGGCGCATCGGCACGAACACGCTCCAGCAGCTTTCCGGTTCGTTTGAGATCGAACCAGCGAATCTGCTCCCCTGCCAGTTCACGCGCCCGCTCATCCAAAATGAAATCAAGCGTTACCTGGGCCGAAGCAATCTGCATGGCAGCGGCTTTACCCGGCTTGGCCGCCCGTGACCGTACGGTGTTGATGTAATCGGCAGCAGCCTGCAAATTACCCAGTTTCATTTGGGCTTCGGCCGCAATCAGGTACACCTCGGCCAGCCGGATCACGAATACATCACGAGCGCTTTGTGCTTCATTCAAACTAGCCCGCGTCGGGTCCATAAACTTCGACAAGGTTGGGTAGCGCAGGTTGTCTTTTACCGTTCCGTTGGCGTTATAAATCTTACTTCGGTCGTAGGTCTGGTACTTCCGGGTTGCTTCAAACGCATCGGGAATTTCTTTTTTCGTGCAATACACCGCCGTATCACCCAGGTTCATACCCGCCGGACGCGAAGTGGCGTTAGCAAACCAAACCTGCTGAAACGAACCTTCGTAGCGGGCATCCTCATCGCTATACAGATCGAGCAGGAACCGGGTTGGCATGTATCGGTTGAATGGCCGCCCGTTGGCAATATCGCGTGTCATGCCCGGCCGATCGTCGTACTTCATCAAAAACAGCAGATGCCCATTGTTGCTGCCCCGGCTATGGCCATACGGATTGAAGGTTGTGTTTACGAGATCATTGATGGCCAGGTTCACGGAGTAATCGACGACATAAATGGCCTCTTTGGTCTTCATATTGCTCATTTTCCACAAGTCCGCATAGCTGGCTTCCAGTTTGTAGCCGTAATTACCCGTCAGCACGGCCTGCGCCATTTCCAGCGCTTCTTTGTTCATGCCGCGAGTCAGATACATTCGTGCCAGAAACGCCTGAGCAGCTCCCTTTGTCACTTTACCGTATTGAGGCTGCGTAGCGGGCAGGTTGGCTACGGCAATCTTCAGATCCTCGAAAATCTGGTTGTAAATGGTTTCAACGGAAGTCCGGTTAGCCGTCGCCACAATACCGTTCGTTTCCTGGGTGGTGAAATGAACACCACCCCAGGTTTCAACGATATGCCAGTAATAAAACGCCCGCAGAAACCGTAGCTCCCCTTCGCGAACTGGCCGTAAAGCCGCCGATAAACCTGCTTTATCGATGCGGCTAATTCCCCCGTTACACAGATTAATGGCCGCGTAGAACTCCCGCCACTCACTCGTAAGGGCCGCATTACTGCCCTGAAGGTTCAGGTATTGGGTTAAATCCCGATAGACCTCGCCCGATCCGCTCGTCCAGATATCAGTGCCAGTTTCGGCAATGTTATACCCTTCTTCTTTGCCATACCACCAGCGTTGATACGTATAGGCGGCATTGACCAGTGTTTCAAAACCTTCGGGCGTTGTGTAGACGGTTTCGGCGGTTAACCCACTGGGGTTATATTCTTCCAGCACATCTTTACACGAAAACAAGGTTAGCAGAGATAGTGCCAGTAACCCCGTTTTTTTGACAATGGATAAGTTCATAATGGGTTCAGGGGTTATAGGTTGACGTTCAGACCAAATACGTAGAGCTTTGTCATGGGGAAGTTCTCGGAACCACCCCGCTCAGGATCGTAGTTCAGGTTGGTGAAGGTGAACAGGTTTTTGCCCGTCACATACAGTCGAACGCCCCGAATGACCTTTGAGCGCAGGATGTTGGCAGGTACGTTGTAGGCCAGCGTAATGTTACGAATCCGGGCATACGTACCATCCACATACCCTAACGTAGAGAGGTATTTCAGCCCTCCGTTTTTATTGGGCCGGGGATAGGCATTGGTCGGATTTTCGGGGGTCCAGTAATCGAGTCCTGCTGTGCTGTTGCCAACGCCCTGTTGATCGAAACGGGCCGACCGGTCAGAATTGATCATCTGTCCGATGCGGGCATAGAGAAACACATTCAGGTCGAAGCCTTTGAATTTGATGGTGTTATCGAAACCACCACTCCATTTCGGACGGGGCGTTCCCAGGATAATCCGATCGTTCACCGCATCGATTTTACCATCGCCATTCTGGTCTTTCACTTTGATTTCTCCGGGCAACTGGGTGGGCGAAAGCTTGGCCGCGGCATCCGCTTCGGAGTTCTGCCAGATACCCAGTTTTTGGTAGTCGTAAAAGACATTGATGGGCGAGCCAATGAACCAGCCGTTACCAATGTCGTTGCCACCCGTTACCAGCTCCGTAATTTCTTCCTTGTTTTTGGTGAAGGTGACATTGCTGGTCCAACTGAAATTTGACGTGCGGATGTTGGTACTACCCAGCGTGACCTCAACACCCCGGTTACGCGTTTTACCGATATTCTGCTTAACCGTCGTCACCCCGGTCGTTGGTGGTAGCCCACGATCCAGCAGCAGATCAGACGTCCGGGTATCGTAATAATCGATCGACGTATTGATACGACCATTAAACAGGCCAAAGTCCAGACCGATGTTTTTAGTATTGGACAATTCCCACCCTAATTCTGCATTCCCTACGTTCCGCGAGAACGTGTAGGCTGGAACCGGTACTTCGTCATATCCAAAGGCCAGTCGGGTCAGCGTTGTTTGGGTTGCATAAGGACCAGATGGGTCATTACCGGCAACGCCATAACTGACGCGAAGTTTCAGGTCGCTAAGCCCTTTCAGGCCCTGCATGAATTTTTCTTCGATAATTCGCCATGCGAATGCAGCCGAGGGGAAGAATGTCCATTTATTGCCCGTTGCCAGTTTAGAAGAGCCATCTTCACGGGCAGTCAGCGTAAGCAGATACCGTTCGCGGAAGGAATAATTCAACCGGCCCGCAAATGAAATGAGGTCATTCTGCGAATAGGCGGAGTTGATCTTGATTTCTTCCGTTGCACTACCCAGCGAGTAGAATAACTGCGATGGAAGCAGTTGATTGACGCCCGAAGCCGCTGCGTTATCGGAGGTATTCCCGATATAGCTGGCAATACCAGTGAGCGTAAATGCGTGTTGGCCCATACTTCGCTGGTAGGTTACTACATTTTCCCAGTTGAGGCTACGGCTGCTACTGGTATTATAGGTAGCGAGCGATTTACCGGTCAGCGATCGATCGATGGATTTAGGCGAAGCATACGAGCCATCCCGGATCGAAGCCAGATTGACACCCACCGTAGTCCGGGCGGTAAAGCCCTTGAAGGGAGTTAATTCGATATAACCATTGGTTAAAATCCGGGTTGTCAGCACCGAGTTATTGAACACGTTCGGTTGCTCGTCCGACAGCGGATTGGCCGTCTGCCCATCCAGCATGATGTAGTTGAAATTCCCATTGGCGTCATAAAGAGAACCCAGCGGACTGATTTTATTCGCCTGATTGAGCGGGTCGCGCCGGACACTCTGGTTGTAGTACGTAAGCTGGCTCTGTAAGCCAATCTTCATCCAGTCAGTAATTGTATAGTCGACATTCAACCGCCCGGTATAGCGTTTCAACTCGTCTAACTTCAGAATACCTTTTTCGTTATAGTAGTCGACGGATACGTACGACTTCAGCCGCTCGGTACCTGACCGTATGCCAATCTGATAATCCTGTTGAAGACCATTGTGAATCAACGCATCCTGATAATCAGTCCAGTTGCCCTTCTGTAAGGCATCATACTCGGCTACGTTCGTAAAAATAGAGGCATCGTCGGCCGGGCTTTTCCAGACACCAGCTGCCCGCCAGGCTTCCCGTTTGAAATCCCGAAAGCCAGTGATGTCCATTGCTTTCGGATACATAGTCACCTGCGAGATACCCGAATAGGCATTAAATGAAATGTCGGGTTTACCAGTTTTACCTTTTTTAGTCGTAATCAGAATAACCCCATTGGCTCCCCGCGACCCATAAATGGCAATTGATGAGGCATCTTTGAGCACGTCCATTGTTTCGATGTCGTTGGCATTGATATCTTCCAGGTTGCTGTACTGGATACCATCGACAATAATCAGGGGAGCATTATTTCCCCCAATGGAGCGATTCCCGCGTATGCTGATATTTACCTTTGCCCCGGCCTGCCCACTGCTCCGGGTAATGTCGGCCCCGGCAATTTTGCCCTGAGCGGCTTCCAGTACGTTGGCGGTCGGCACTTCTTTCAACTGCTCGCTTTTGAGCTGAACAACCGCACCCGTCAGGTCTTTTTTACGCACGGCCCCGTAGCCGATCACGACAACTTCGTCCAGTGCGCTCACATCGGGTACCATCGAAACATTGATCGTCGATTGATTCCCAACCGCTATGTCCTGGCTCTGGTACCCAACAAACGAAAATGTTAACGTCACTCCGTCGCCATCGGGTACCGACAGTTTAAATACCCCACTGGCATCCGTTGTTGCCCCCCGCGTCGATCCTTTTACCACAACACTGACCCCCGGCAAAGCAGCCTGTTTTTCATCGAGGACTTTTCCTGTTACCACATGGTCGGCCGCTTCAGCACCCGGAGTTGTCACTTGCGTATGTCCATCTGAATCGGACTCCAGCACGATCAATCCGCCAACCAACCGATAGGTTAGTTTTAATGGCTTCAGTAACTCGGTCAATGCTTCATTCAGGCGCTTATCCGTCAGGGTAATGGTGACCGGATGGTCTACATTGATCGTTTTTGAGCCATACACAAACCGGGCGGCCGTTTGCTGTTCAATCTGTGTTAGCACCAGCCGAAGCCGTTGTCCATCAGCCTTTAGCGTAACCGGTCGGCTCATCAATTCCTGACCATGACCGTTAAAGGCAATTGACAAGCTGGCACATGCCGTAATCAGGATAAATTGAACAATAGAGAAGTTCATAAACCACCAAAATGCGTAGACCTGTCGGCCCAGAGAGCCATTATTACGTACAGGTTCTCTTTTTTTCATAGATTTAAGGGTTTTGTTACATGGAGATTTGACAAAATAGTTCTCCTGTTGGGGCAAGATTCGCGGTCTGTCCAACGAGAGAGCAAGTGGGCGCTGGTTCATGTTCACAGCATGGCCAGCGTCTTTTAGTGAAAATCAGTGATCTGGATAGGTTCGATACATAGGCTGAATGGATTAATTATTGGTTCATCAATAGGAAAGCTAGTCGCTACATCCTTTTCCAGTTAGCAGGATGGTTGTTCCTTTCACTTCGTATTTCGCCTTCAGCGCAGCACAAATGATGTCTAACTGGGTGTAGAGCGGTTGATCGGTTAAATCGGCCGTTAATGGGCATGCCTTCTGGCTATCATTTTCTACTTCGATGTTGATGCCATATGCCTGTTCGAGCCTAACCAGCACCTCTGCTAAAGGCGTGTCGTCAAACTGAAAGGAGATCGGCTTCTGCTCCTTTTCAGAGGTTCGTATAACCAGCGGGGAGTCGACAAGGCCCGTTACAAAATGCTGTTCTTCTTCGAAAAACGTAGCGGTCTGGTTCGGGCTCAGGACAACTCCGTCGGTCGTTGCCAGTTTGCGGGGCGTTTCTTTATAAACAGAAACCCGCCCCGTTACCACTTCAACCCGCACCTGATTGGTAGCCGATTGGCTCCTGACAAAAAAGCTCGTTCCCAATACCTTCGTAACTACGCTACCCACATACACATAAAAAGGTCGGGTTGGCATTTTCGCCACTGAAAAGAAGGCATCCCCCGTTAGGTAAACCGTTCGGTTTTCGGTCGCAAAATGGGTTGGAAAACGGAGTGAACTATGAGCAGCTAATTTGACTGCACTCCCATCTTCAAGGCGGATTACAAGCGGATGAGTGGAGTTATTGGTTCGCTCAACCCAGTCGCCCTGAACAAGTGAAATCAGTGAATCTGCGGGATTGACAGGACTACTCTGACGCTGTGCAAAATACAACCAACCGACCAAAAGCAGCGATGCCGCAATACCGATCCATCGAAGAGGAGTGCTCCTGAACGGAATAACCCGCCCTGGTTCGTCCTTAGGCATCTTACTCTGAATCTGGTCCCACAGACGGTTTTCCAGCTCGTTCATGTCAAGCTCCTGCCCCGACTCTTCGGTATCAATCAAGCCATACCAGTGCTCTACAAAAGCCTTTTCTGCGGGTGTACATTCTCCACGAAGGTATTTCTGTAAGAGTTGCCCAAATTTTTTTCGGCTCATGACTCGGTAGCAGTGGGTTTACAATACCTAAGTCAAACAACCACGCCTAAAGCCGCAAATAATATTATTGAATAGTAGAAAATTACAATACTTAAAGAGAAATAGAGCAAATATTATTTAAATAGTACTATATAGCTATATTAATTTAACCGGTCGTCGGCATGCTGCTATATGTAAAGTAGCAGGATAATACCCGGCAACAGGTAGTCTCGCAGGTAGACCCGCAGTGCTTTAATGGCTTGACTTAAGTGATACTCAACCGTTCGTTCCGGTACTTTTAACTGGGATGATATTTCCTTGACGGATTGATATTCCAGGCGGTTTAGTCTAAAAATCTGACGTGTCTTTTCAGGAAGATCATTCAACTGCTTTTCAACGGCTTCCATCAGTTCATCCAAATCCATCTGCTCTTCGGTGGTCGATATTGCTTCCTGCAGATGGACATAGGCGTAGTCCGCGTATTTTTCGTGAATCAGCGTCGATTTTATATGATTGATCGTGGCATACCGAACAGCCGTAAACAGGTAAGCGTCCAGCCGCTCAATCCGCAGCTCGTTACGACGCTCCCATAACTTCAGGAATATATCCTGCACCAGTTCTTCAACCGCATCCTGCGAGTCGATTTTACGGCGGGCAGAGCTATACAACCGTTTCCAGTATCGCTGATAAATCTCCCGAAAAGCAGCCTCATCGCCTGTACGAAGACGAATAAGTAATATTTCATCGGGTAGCGATTTAAGATTCATTCGTTTGCGGCTGTCAAGTATAATAGATTTTGACTATTTCCCAGAAACAGCCTGACTGTTGAGCAGTTAAGCTATTTGTTACCTGACTATTAATCTCAGTACTTTACTTAAATTTACCAAGCATAAGTTTAATTATTTCTATGCAATCGTTACCGGGAACGTTGCCGAATAGTAGATACTGCTATTTTTTAGTCTAAAATAGTTTCACGCAAATTTATCAGTAGTCATTTCCACCGCCATTCATCAGTTCAAAAAAATTGTATTTTTCCATGCCATAGCACTTACAATCAAGTTAGGATAATTGAGTAGAGATACCTAACGTAGATTCTTCTAATAGCTTACCTAAACAGCACAAACAAGTAGCTATTCGGGGTATCAATCAACATGCATTACATAGGAAAAAATGCAGTGTTGTCGATACAGAAAGGCTTTACTTGATGGTGGCTTGCCGTGAAATGGCAACCCCCAAAGAAGATCCGGAAATTGGGGCTTACTTACTTTTTTTGCCGCAGAAGTCGGGCAGAGAGAATGGATTGCCGGGAAACTGTACTTAATCCTGACTTGCCCGGCGAATAGTTCTGATTTTGAAAAACTAACCAATCGAGGAATCTATCAACAGAAACGATGATAGATTCCTCGATTTTAACAGTATACTCTAGCCAATTGGCTCATTATGAGTTAATAAATGCCAACAGATCGGCATTAATTGTGGCCGCTTCGGTAGCTGGCATTCCATGAGGAAATCCGGGATACGAAATGAGTTTCCCATCTTTTAACAGCTTTACAGCCCTGGCTCCGGTCAGAGGGAACGGAACGATCTGGTCATCCTCACCATGCAGAACAAGTACCGGCACATCCACACTCTTCAGGTCTTCCGTAAAATCGGTCTCTGAAAAAGCCTTGATACAATCGTAATGGGCTTTTATGCCACCCATCATACCCTGACGCCACCAATTATCCCGAATGCCCTGCGATATGGTTGCACCTTCCCGATTGTAGCCATAAAAGGGTAGAGTAAAATCCTGAAAATATTGGGGTCGTTTTGTGGCAGTACCTTCCCGGATCTCATCGAATATAGCCATAGGAATACCATCCGGATTCGCTTCGGTTTGTACCATAAGTGGTGTAACTGCACTGATAAGTACCGCTTTAGCTACCCGTCCCTGTCCATATTTTGCCACATAGCGAATCACTTCACCACCCCCGGTCGAGTGGCCAACGTGAATGGCATCTTTTAAATCAAGCACGCGTGCCAGTTCAGCCACATCAGCAGCATACGTGTCCATATCATGTCCATCTGCCGTTTGCGACGATCGCCCATGTCCCCGGCGGTCGTGTGCAATCACACGAAATCCCTTATTCAGGAAAAACATCATTTGGCCATCCCAGTCATCGCCTGATAAAGGCCATCCGTGGTGAAAAACAATCGGTTGCCCCGTTCCCCAGTCTTTGTAATAAATCTCGGTACCGTCTGCTACTGTGATCTTGCTCATGTTTTTTGGTTTTAATTATGTGTGATTACTTACTTAGGGATTTGCTTTTGCCTGTCATATACACTAGCTGGAAGTGCCCTTTTCAATCGTAAAACCAGAGCCCCATACGAGTTTTCAATCCCGGACATGTACACATTCACTAAGTAGGTAGAATGGCTGCGGGCTAAAAATAAAGCATTAAAGTAGATAAACTATATAATTAATAGAAAAATGACTTTGGGCCATTTTGACCATAATCAGGCTGGTCAGATCGTACTGATAATGTCCGTCAAATCAAGGCATTGGGCATTTTTAACCCTGATGTAGCAGAAAAGATGGGATGAGAACTGATCGCTAATGCTTGTATCGCATCGCTCAATCAGCGCCATAAGTAGGATTACAAAGATGAAAACGCCGGTCAATCTCTTAGGTCTGTCACTTTTTCAGTTTGTACTCTTCGATTTGTTTTTCGATTCGCGCATCGGTGACCGCTATAGCGTCTAAATAGGCAAACGCTTTTTTTGCAATTAATTCATTCTTATCTGTCAGGAGTTCAGCTATCGTTCGGCAAGTGTCGATGTCGGCAACTTTGTGTTTTCTGAATAGATCCAATACGTTGCTTATCAGCTCACTATTCAACGATTTCAAGTCATCGGCAAAGGCTTTTTTTACCTGAACGTCAAGCATTGGTGCTTCCTTGAATTTGCCAATGATAAGTTTTTTAAGTGCGTAATTTGATTCTCTGAACTTCGTCAATAAGGCAAGCTGAATGGCTTCTGACTTTAAATCACCAGCACTGAAGGCATAAATAGCGCGCTCGGCCAGGTTGTAATCGGTGGCATTGATAAATCCCAACAGTACTTTTTGAAGCGCTGGCGTTAGCTCCACAAATCCACGAATATGGTTTAATGCCCAGATTTTATCCGTCAAGTCAGGACTATCCAAAACCGCCAGGATGAAGTCAGGCGACAATGACTTTTCGGTTAAACGGGCTACATCCTCCTGGGTTGATCCATAGACAACATGCCACATTTTATAGGTGGTATACGCGGCCCCTTCAACGACATAGTCCAGTACATTCTTCGCCGTAGCCGACGACACGCCATCGACTTCATTTTCCTTATCTGCGGGCTTTGTCTGAGGGGCCAGTTCGGCATACGATAACGTTGCCAGGGGCGAAAGCGGATCAGCCAGCAGCTCACTCATCCGCTCATATTCAGCCGGTGTAAATGGTTTATGCTCAGCTTTACTCAAAAACTCACCTTTCGGAAGTTCAAATCCTAAATAACGCCCTGTGCTCGTCCAGTATAGGTTAACCTTCAGCAACCGACACTTATTATCGAAGCATACGCTCGTCCTGACTTTCCGAAAATAAGCCATCGGGTACCCTTCTTTCGAGCGGACCTGAAACAAGGTATCGTTTGCAATAGAGTCTTGTGAAGCAGCTATAAATGCCAGCGTCGTGTCTGGTTTTCGCGAAATTGCTGGTGTACGAAAATACCGGATTTGCCCAGCGCTTTCATAGACCACTGCCAGAAACGCCATCACTAAACTGACAACTAATCTTTTGATTTTCAGGGCGTACATAGACACATTGCGGCAGACTAAAACACTTTCTTTAGTCTGCGAGAATACAGACTAAAGAAAGCTTTTCATTAACAAAACTGATCAACCTTTTGAGCTACTCCCAGGTACAATTCCGCCGTGTTCTTCCAGCAATTTTCGAAGGTCACTCATGGAAACGTCCAGCGGAGTTTTGTTCTGCAAATTGGCCAGTACAGCCGCGGCTCCGGCTGCCTGTCCCATACCCATACAGGATGCCTGTACACGAAGCGCCGAATTCGCCAGCCGGTCACTACTAACACACCGACCCGCCACCAGAAAATTCCGGCTGTTTTTCGGAACAAGAGCCCGAAGTGGAACTGTTGGCACAATTCCTTCGGCTAAATGATCGGGAACGACGCCATTTTCGTCATGAACATCGATTGGATAGTAGGAATAGGAAACCGAATCATCGAATACTTTCCCGGTCACGTAATCAGCCTGCGTAATTTTATAATGACCGTCGATCCGGTAGGTTTCCCGAACTGCCGTTTCGTTTTGTACATCAATTAGTTTTGTTTTTTCGCAACCGGGTAGGGTTCGCAGAAAGCGCAGCGTTTGAAGCAGGGAAGCCCGCCCTTTTATATTCGCAATGGTATGGGTTTCGGAGGTTGTGGAGTCGGCACCCAATACATGCTGAATATTATCACCGGCACTTCGCAACAAGCCAATTATATTGTTACGAAAATCAGTTTTCACTAACTCTCCTTTCTGGATAGCTTCCTGATATCGAGCCTGTATCAGCTTAACATCCAGCGAATTAAAGTCGTAACCTCCTAGTTTAAACATCAGCGTACCCGGCTGGGTAACCGACTCTCGCAGCACATCAAACCCCGCAATGGACGTGGCATACGCATTTCCGGTGCAGTCGATCAGCTGATTACAGGTTATCTGGGTCATGGTGCCTTTACCGACCGTTTCGACGACCCAGTTGTTTTTTTGAAAAGTAATCTGGGTAGGTGTCTCATAAAAACGGATCTGAACACCCGCTGCCACGCATTTTTCTTCCAATAACATAGCATACAATTGCCCATTCAACCGAACCTGATGTTTGGGGTGGTTTTTGCCATGAGGAATCGAAAAATTAGGTAATGTATCATCATTGAGGGCTACGGCTTCCTGCACCATTTCCCAGCCGATTCCGCTGATAATCTGCTTGCCCCAGGCGAAAAAAATACCGGGGAAAGCCACTCCGCCCGTGGTGGTGGTTCCGCCAAGCTGGCTACCGTTCTCCACAAGGATTGTTTTGCGCCCGGCCCGCCCTGCCTGAATGGCTGCCACCACGCCCGCCGTTCCACCACCAATAACCAGAATGTCGGCTTTTAGAGTTTGCTTCGTGAGCTTATAGGGTTCTTTCAGGATTTCACCCGTTGCTAATGTAGGAGAGGCAGCACCCAGCGACATAGCGCCCAGCGTTGCAAGAGCTGATCTTCTTTCCATAACAGTTCGTTTGACTAGTCAAAAATGGATAGGTGCTTAATAGCCGGGATTCTGATCCTTTGTTGGATCAAGGCCTTTGTTGTAATTCATTTCTGAAACCGGAATTGGCCACAGGAGGTGTTTATCAGCAACCGTTTTCCCCGTTGCGGCCAGAATAGCCTCCTTTACTTTGCCCGTTCGTTTGAGATCCAGCCAGCGCTTCCCACCCAATTGAAATTCATAGCTCCGTTCGGTTAACACTAAATCCAGAAACGTGGCAGCGTTGTAATCGGCCAGGTTGAAGTCGATCGATGAAGCAACGGCAGGAGCCTTCCCATAGGCCCGGCGGTGCACCTTGTTCAATGCTTCCATACCCGCTGCCGTAGGTCCGTTACCGGCTCTACTCGAAGCCTCTGCATAGATCAGCAATACATCCGAGTACCCGTAAACGGGATCATCATTACCTGCACCCGACTGAGAGACAGCAAGTTGATCGGCAAATTTTGAACTAACAAGTGTATTGGCTCCCAAACCAAAGTTTATCAAATCCCACAGTCCTTTCCGAAGGTCGTTCGGATTCCAGGCTTTATAATAGGCACTCGTCACATCAAGATAAAGTACGTAAGCTCCTCCGAAATTGAACAGCTTCGTGTCTGGATGATTGCTTATCCAGAGCATGTAATTGCCCTGGTTGACCTGACGGGCGTATTTCAGGTAAAAAATCTCTTCGGTAGTCGATACTAAGTCAGGCCCCCAAACTTTAGTCTGAAAATCAGTTTTTGTGGTCGTGGACACAAACGAAAATTTATTGGATTTAATCACTTCATCGGCTTTGTCTCGTGATTCCGCAAACTTGCCAAGGGTTAAATACACATCGGCCAGCAAGGTTTTGGCCGCCCATTTGGTGGGTCTTCCTGCTACAGCCGGATTATCGGGAAGATTTGTTTCGGCTTCGGTGAGGTCGGCGATAATCAAATTATAGACCTCATCAGCGGTATTTCTTTTCAGGTCGATGGCATCCATTGTGCTTTCTGTACGGAGCGGCACACCCGCCCAGTTGCGCACCAGCTGAAAATAATTGAACGCCCGCATAAACTTTGCTTCCGCTACATATTTGGTAACATCCGCTTTACTGATCGACTTACCGGTGGGTGCATTTTTGATGACCAGATTGGCATTGCGAATGCTTAGATAAAAGGCCCTCCACAGATCGGACACGCGCGTAATATTGGCATCATCCAAACCCTGAAAAACGTGAAGTGGGGCCCAGCTTCCCCGACCGTTCGCATAATCGGACTGGCATTCTAGGGTTGCTTCGTAAACCGCATAATTGTTGCTCCGCAAAGGGGAGTAAATCAAATTCGTAGCCGTTTCAACTTCCGTGGCGGTGTTGAAAAAGGATTCCACAACCAGTGATTTTGGTTCTTCAATGAGTGATTGCTCACAGGAAGAAAAAAGACTAAGGCAGAAGACCCCGAGAATACCCCAGCGCTTACCATCGAGAGGCTGTTTGGGCCGATTTATAAGGGACATTTTCATTGTAGTAGCTAATCAGGAGAATGAGTTTTTCGAATGGGAATGAGAACTTGGGCTTCGCTAAAAGCCGGCACGAAGACCAAACGTGATCGTTTTCGCAACGGGGTAACTGTAGGAGTCTACCCCCTGTGTCGTCGAGTTAGCATCCCCTTTTGAATTCACTTCGGGGTCCCACCAGGAATACTTCGTCAGGGTCAGCAAATTTTGTCCACTGGCATACAGCTGGACTGTTCGCACCCATTTGACACCCCAATTCTGAAGCGGGAAATTATAGGCTAACTGTATGTTTTTAAGCCGGACGAAAGACCCGTCTTCTATATATCGATTCGAAACCCGTGCATTAACACTGTTGCTAATAATTGGGTATTTGGCGTTCGGATTAGAGGTTGACCAGTGATTCAGATAAACTTCGCGGGGCATGTTCAGGCCAAAGCCATAATCGATTGTGCTTCCCATTGCACTGGCGTTAAATAGATCATTCCCCTGAACGCCTTGCAGAAAGAGCGTTAAATCGAAGTTTTTGTAGGACATGTTCGAATTAAAGCCAAAAATGTACTTCGGATTCGGGTTGCCTATATAGGTTTTATCCTTGATCGTGATGCTTCCATCACCATCGGTGTCCTTGTATTTTATTTTCCCTTTATCATCGTAACCATCTTCGACAAAGCCCCAGAACTGGCCTAACGGCCTGCCCTCACGCAGAATATTCGTCACATCATTAATGACAACCACGCTAATAGTGCCGCCCAGAATATCCTGTCCACCGTATAGCTTTACGACCTTATTTCGGTTAAAGGAGACGTTTGCGTTGACATCCCATTTGAAAGCGCCGGTTAGAATCCGAGTGTCGATCCCTAATTCAAGGCCGCTGTTCTGGATTTCGCCAATGTTTTTAATCGTCGTGGTGTAGCCCAGCGAAGTCGGCAGCGTTACGTTGTTGAGCAAATCGCGGGTGTTTTTGATGTAATAATCAGCCGTTAACAGGATTCGGTTAGCCAAAATCCCGAAATCAACACCTATATCCTTCTGTTCTGTCGTTTCCCATTTCAGGTTACCCGGCAAGTTTGTATTCGGCCCATAAGTGTTATAGAGGGCATCGCCAAAAACGGTTTTACCCGAATAAAGCTGATTCAGCGTGGCATAAGCGTTAATGGCCTGACTGCCCGTAAGTCCCCAGCTTGCGCGTACTTTCAAATCGGAGATGAATGTGTTGTCCTTCATGAACTCCTCATTGGATACGCGCCAGGCCAGGGCGGCTGAAGGGAAATACCCCCATTTATTGCCCTCGCTGTATTTAGAAGAACCGTCTCTCCGGATGCTTACCGTTGCCAGGTATTTACTGTTATAGGCGTAATTGACCCTGGCCAGGTAAGACAATAACACCGATTTAGAGTAACTGGAACTCGGTATGCCTGGTGTTGAAGCCGATGCCAGGTCATACGTTTCAGGCGTATTACTCAGAAAGCCTACCCCACTCCCCGACAGTCCGGTGTTCAAAAAATCCTGATAGGTGAAACCGGCTACGGCCGAAACGGTATGCTTTAAATTGATGGTTTTGTTGTAACTGATCGTGTTTTCACTCAAAAGGCTGGTAAATTGATTGGTACCAACGTTGGCAACTCCCGTCGAATTCACAAAATTTCGGGTCGTGTAGTTGTCGCTACGATCGTCGCGGTTTTCAACTCCGCCCGACACTTTGATGGTTATCGACTCAATGGGCTTAAAAATCAACGATGCATTGAGCAGGGCAACATTGGCCTTTGTCTGGTTGTTTTGTTCGTTGATAAAGTTGAGG
The DNA here is from genome assembly GCF_010233585.1 of Spirosoma endbachense. Classification (NCBI taxonomy): domain Bacteria; kingdom Pseudomonadati; phylum Bacteroidota; class Cytophagia; order Cytophagales; family Cytophagaceae; genus Spirosoma; species Spirosoma endbachense. The sequence goes on along the minus strand of NZ_CP045997.1, from coordinate 8,853,354 downwards.
GGATTGATGAGGTCAGTCGCCACAAAGGGATAGGCGATAGCCAGTGTCCGGTACGTACCATCATCGTTATACGGTGTCAGCGTAGGTGGTGCCGAAATAGCCCCAGCAATCATCGAGTTTCCCCGACTTCCTCCCCCACTATCTTTTCGGCCGGTTTGTAAACGGGTCAATGTCCCACCAAAATTGACACTAAACTTGTTGCTGACAGCATGATTGATATTAGCCCGCAACGAATACCGATTATAGTCGCTACCCTTAACGATACCATCCTGATTGAACACACTTCCCGATAGCGAAAACTGCGTTTTTTCGTTACCTCCGCTGATGTTCAGCGCCGTCGTTTTCATTGGGGCCTTCTGAAAAACAAGGTTTTGCCAGTCGAAACCCTGCCCAAATGCATTGATCTGATCCTGCGTGAAGTAGGGCTTCTGTTTATCGTTAGTGGCCTGCTCATTGTAGAAGGTCGCATATTCCTGGGCGTTCATTAAATCCAGCTTCTTTCTGAGCGTTTGTGAGCTATAACTGGTCTCAAGATCTACGCGTGTTTTGCCCGCTTTACCATGTTTTGTCGTGATTAACACCACGCCATTAGCACCCCTGGAACCATAAATAGCTGTAGCTGAGGCATCTTTCAGAATCTCCATGTTTTCAATATCCGCATTGTTCAGCACCGTCGGGTTACTGCCCGATATTGGAAAACCATCGACCACATAGAGCGGTTCGTTGCTGCCCTGAATGGAGTTCGTACCCCGGATACGCACACTGACTGATGCACCGGGAGCGCCCGTATTTTGCAGAACCTGCACCCCAGCGGCCCGGCCTGTCAACGCCTGCAAAACATTCGTGGCCGGATATGAATTGATTTCTTTGGATTTGACCTGCGACAGGGAGCCGGTAAGATCACTTTTCTTAACGGTACCATAACCGACCACGATCACCTCATCCAGCGACTTATCATTCGGCACAAGTTGAAGATCAATACTGGCGCGATTGCCGATAGCGATTTCCTGATTCAGGTAACCCACAAACGAAAAGACCAGTGTGATGGCCCGGCCATCGTCCGGAATTGTGAGTTTATATTTCCCCTGAGCATCCGTGGTAGTGCCTCGGGTGGTGTTTTTAACCACCACGCTCACACCGGGCAAACCTTCGCCAGTTTCGCTTTTAACGGTGCCCGAGATCTGCCGGTCGGCTGCCTGCGCTGGCTCGAATGACGTATTCCGGGGAAGTAGAACCGGAGTTGTAGGCTGAACAGCCGGGCGCACACTGAGCAGAATCTGCTTTTTCCCGACAACTTCATAGGTTATCGGCAAATTCCTGAAAAGCTGATCCAGTACCGTAGACAGACGCTGGTTCGAGATGTTAATCGATACGCGCCGATCTGCCTGAATCTGTTGTGGAATGTAGGAAAAGGTGACCTTCGTTAGCTTTTCAATAGTCGATAACACAACACGAATCTCCTTATCCTCAACGGATAAGCTAATGGGCTGCTCCAGTAAGGCCTGGGCTTTTACTGTCCGGGCGTAGGTTATGTTCAGGAACAAAACCATACAAAACAGTTGGGCAATGGTAATACGCATAAGGGTACGTGCGTAGGCGTGACTGAGTCGAGGTAATTTCATACCTTTGATTGTTTTTGTTTACAGGATTTAGACAAAGACAAATGAGCCCCTACACATCTGACGAGGATGCAACGGAATACGAACCGAAATGGGGCTTTTCCGGTCGGTGATGCTTGGACCCATCGCCGACCTTCTTTTTTTTAGCGTCCGGTTACTTTCACTTCATAGCATTCAGCGTTAACATTCATTTTCTTTTCAGTCATTAACAACCTGACCCACTAATGACGATCTGCGCATCGATGACCTTATACGTAGCTCCCAGCAGCTTACAGATAATCGTCAGTTTATCGTACAAATTTTCCTGATCTAACGAAGTCGTTATAAAGCAGTTAGCCATAAGCTCTTCGTCATAGACCACATCGACGCCGTAGGTTTTCTCAATAGCCGACATGATTTTGGAAACCGGCGCATTCTGAAACGTGAACGAAGCCAATTCCTCATTACGAATCACCACGAGGGGTTTCTCGACCAGCGTTTTCACCAACCGATGTTCCTGCCCCAGATACGTTACCTGCTGATTGGGAGTCAGCACCACACCAATGGTTTCAGGATCAGACTTTAGTTTAGTCTGGGTTGCTAATTGGGGCGAATAGACCGACACCCGCCCTGTTCGCACGGCTACCGTTACGTTCCGATCGGTTGGGTACGCTTTAATGCGAAAACTCGTTCCCAGAACTTTGGTGATCAGGTCATGTGAGTAGACCAGAAACGGCTTATGCGGATTCTTTCGCACCTCAAAAAAAGCCTCGCCAATCAGCGTTACTTCCCGTTTGTTGCCAGCGAATTCAATCGGGTACCGGAGCCTGCTACCCGGTTGCAACGTAACTACGCTCTGATCGCTCAACACCAATTGCTCAGGCACTGCCGATGAGTTAATTCGTTCTGTAAACGACGACTGCGTTTCCGCTATCTGCTCCTGCCTCCCAGGAAGTTCAAGCGTTAACCGACTGACGAAATACCAACTCAGGCCACCAATCAGAAGCACAACCGCAGCAGCTACCCAATAGGGCCTTGCCTGGAATCGTTTGACGGGCGCTGTTTTTACAGTCCGGGCGGCAAGCATCTGCCAGTTTTGGGCCAATAGCTCTTTCTGCTCATCATCCGTTGAGGGTAGCGCAACCTCAGAATCCAGGGATGCAAACCATTGATCGAGTAGTGCCCGTTCTTCGTCGGTGCAATCGCCCTTGAGGTATTTTGCCAGTAGCTCCTGGTAGTTGGTGCTGTCCATCGGGTTGAGTCATTCGTTCGTATCGGCGGTCCGACAAAAGGTATAGACGAATAGCTCCAGAAATCCCCTAAGGTTAATCAGGCTTTTTTTAGATTATTTTTCATTTCGGAAAGAATTCGATGCCTAGGAGAGCAGATACAGAACCCAGGCCGTCATGAAATCGCGCAGATTCTGACGCAAAAAAGTAGTGGATCGGGAGAGGTGGTACTCAATTGTTTTTTCTGACAGGTTCAAGCGCTGAGCTATTTCGCGAATGGTGAGGTGTTCGAACCGATTGAGAATGAATATTTCTCGGGTTTTCTCGGGGAGTTTCGCCAGAGCGCTTTGGATCGCTTCGGATAGTTCGTTCAGTTGAACGGCTTCCATCGTAGCAAAGGTTTTGGCCGGGAAAAAGCGCTGGAGCTGATCCAGATAGTGCTCTTCCTGAATATTCCGGCGGATGTAGTCGATCATCAGGTTCTTGAGCGATACGCCCAAAAACGCCTGTAAATTAATGACCCGCAGCGATTCCCGTTTCTGCCAGATCATCACAAAAAGCTCCTGTGCCAGTTCTTCGGCAACTTCTTTACGGCGAAGTTTACGGTGAGCGATCACATACATTTTATACCAGTATCGATCATATAACTCCCTGAACGCCTGCTCGTCATCTTCTCGGAGTAGGGCCAACAATTCGTTGTCGGTTAACAGGTGCAGGGACATTTTTGACAGGATTTGCCTGTAAAGTTGAAATAAACCTTCAAATACTTCAACATTTCGTTTTTTTTCTTGAAGTTATGCCTCTTCCAGAAAAGCATGAATAATTATTACTCATCATGGCTATTTCTAACCCGGAAACCCCTTTGGTTTAATTGAACGCCCTGATCGACTTGAATTAAGGCATTTTTCGTTTGGATCTGCGCTTGCGCGAACTAGTTCTTGTATGAAAAAGTTAGCTATTCTTCTTCTGGTATTCGGTGGGATTGCCATGTCCTTCATGCAGCATCAACTGAATCAGCCCCAATCGGCTCAGGTTACACCTGCTCAGCCAAATATTCTCTGGATTACCTGCGAGGATATGTCCCCCCATCTGGCTTGCTACGGCGACAAAGAAGTGAAAACGCCGAATCTCGATCAGTTAGCGGCAGAGGGCATTCGCTTTACGCATGCGTATACAACAGCCGGTGTCTGCGCACCCAGTCGCTCGGCAATCATCACGGGTATGTACCAGAACTCCATCGGTACACAGCACATGCGAACGCTCCAGCCGGCCCCCTATCCCCATAAGTTTTCGCCCGTAAAGACCTACTCCGCGGTGATTCCTCAGGATGTTCACTGCTTTCCGGAGTACCTACGTAAGGCGGGGTATTACACGACCAACAACGAGAAGCAGGACTATCAGTTTTTACCGCCGGTGACGGTCTGGGATGAAAGCAGTAAAAAAGCGCACTGGCAAAACCGCCCCGGTCATAGTGATGGAACGGGTAAACCATTCTTCTCGGTGTTTAACCTGATGATCACCCACGAATCGCAAATCTGGATGCGTGAGAACGAATCCTTGCTGGTTCGTCCTGAGGATGTAATCGTGCCCGCGTATTATCCGGACACCAAAACTGTCCGTCATGACATAGCCCGGCATCTGTCCAATGTAATGCGTATGGATTCAATTACGGGAACGATTATCAAGCAGCTCAAGGATGACGGCCTCTACGACAACACGATCATCTTTTTCTATTCCGATCACGGCGACGGGTTGCCGTTCGTGAAACGGGAAGTTTTTGACCGGGGCCTGAGGGTGCCGCTGATTGTTCGAATCCCAGAGAAATTTCGGGTGAAAGGCAGCAAACCCAAAGGCTCGACCGACGACCAACTCATCAGCTTTGTCGATTTAGCCCCAACTGTGCTTTCCCTGGCCAATATTCCTCTCCCCGACTACTTGCAGGGTCAGGCATTTCTGGGCGAAAAGAAGGCGGCTACACCCCGGAAATACATCTTCGCTGGTCGGGACCGGATGGACATGCCGGTGGATCGGGTGCGAACCCTCGGGGATGGTCGGTATAAATACTACCGGAATTTTATGCCCGAAAAGCCTTATTATCAGGATATAGAGTTTCGATTGAGTATTCCTATGATGCGGGAAATTCTTCAGCTGCGGGATGCCGGGAAGCTGAACGCGACCCAGATGATGTGGTTCCGCAAGACCAAGCCAGCCGAAGAACTGTATGATACGCAGACCGATCCAAACGAGTTCATCAATCTGGCTGACAATCCCGATTACAAAGCTAAGCTAGTCGAATTGCGGGGCCAAATGGATGCCTGGTTGAAAAAGGTCGGTGATAAAGCCGCAATACCCGAAGCCGATATGCTGAAACAAATGTGGAACGGCGGATCAGAACCACCTCAGACAGCTGAACCGAAAGTAGTTAAGTCAGGAAACTCAATCAGTATTCGTTGCGCCACGCCAGGAGCCTCCATTGGCTACATTCTTAAACACGGCCCCAATCAGGCGGATAGCTGGCACGTATACGGCGGAGAGAAACTGATGCTTCAATCCGGCGATTCGCTCCGGGTGGTTGCTCAGCGAATTGGCTACCTACCGAGTAAGGAAGTGAAACTGAAAGAATAAAAAGTGCTGTAAGCATACACAGTCTTTCCATAATTGATATTCGCTGATTCAAGCAGGACTTTACTCAATTCAACACGGGTATACTGGTCCTCTGCTCTGGCTCCATCTAGGTTTGTACCAAAAACTACAGATCCAGATCATGAAACAGCTTCTGCTTACTGCCCTATTTAGCATACTGACACTGGGCTTATTTAATTGTAAAAAAACAGATGTCGATGCACCCGCTCAGACGGTTACCGGCTGCAAACTCACTCAATTAGACCGCGGTAACGGCAACAAACATATTTACGAGTATAATGCCGCCGGGTATATCTCCCAGATGACCATTCATTTTCAGGGCGCAAGCGGCACCGGGAAAAAGGAAGTTTATGTCTATTCGTTTACCTACAACAGCGATAATCAGATTACGGGGGCCAGTATCACCATCGACGGCCAAAAACCAACGCAGATAACTGACTGGGGTGTAGGCGATGCAGTCAGTTTTAAGTGGAACAATGGAAAACTGACTCAGGTATTGGATCAGTTAGGTTCTAAGACCATTCTGACTACCACAGTTAGTTATGATAATCAGGGGCGGATTGTTCGGCTTAAGGCAGAGCCGGTTCCTGAATGGGGCGACCCATTCGAAAAAGAATTTATGTATGATGCGCAGGGCAACTTTAAATCGAACTATTATGAAGGTGGCGATTTGATTCAATATGAAGCAATTACGATTGACCCTGCCACTAAAAGTGCAGAATCGTTACAGGCAGCGCATGGCCTACCCTACGATATATTCAATGTCAATCCCTGGCGGGCCAATACCAGTCAGCAAATAGACGGCTATGAACTCGACAAGGCAGGCAAATTCGCTTTAGCCTACACGGTAAAAACGACAAATCTGGTAAAAAACAGTGCTAATGTGGCCACTTCACAGACCTTCGATGATAACGGGAAACAGCGGATAATGACCTTCACGCTGGCCGATTGTCAGTAACAAATTCATATCTGACAGTAGCAATACGCTCTACTGTTCAGAACACACAAGCCCGGCAGAAGTCGGGCTTTGTTGTTTAACGACAGGTAGCACACAATCTGCATTCAGGGTTTGTAACTCTAAACCCATTACCCATTTTATTACTGCTTTAACGTTCGTTTACCTCCTTTCCCGATCTCTTGCAACACGTCCACAAGCGTACAGAAATTGTCCATTTCTGGACAAAACAGGAAATTCAAAACGCCCCAAACAGGGCTAAATAGAGCTGGAAGGGATTATTTCTACTTTGGCAGGACATTTGTTCTGTATATGTATAATAAATCTGGTGTTATGAAAGGAACTTACTTAGGCGAGTTCGAAGAAGTCGTCCTGCTGGCTGTGGCTATCCGTTCAGGCGATGCCTATGGAGCCACAGTTGTCAATGAGATCGAGCAGCAAATGAACCGGGCTGTCAATTTGGGAGCGGTGCATTCGGCCTTGAACCGACTCTACGAAAAAGGGCTGGTCAGCTCCCATATGGGCGGAGCCAGTCAGGAACGGGGCGGACGCCGAAAACGGCTCTACTCAGTGACCGCTGCTGGTCGACGAGCCCTGGAGGAGGCTCGCCAACTCCGCAATCAGATGTGGGAAGCGATTCCAACAACCACCTGGGCATGACTAAGCCAACAGAACCGCAACCACCCCGACCCGTCGGACCGCGCTGGGCTACCCGGCTCCTGCATGCATTTTGTGCTCCTCATCTGGTTGACGAAATGGCAGGTGATCTGGATGAATTGTTCCAGCAACGAGTCGGCACAATTGGCCTCCGAAAAGCGCGGCTTCGCTATATCCGGGACGTACTGAGTTTGCTTCGCCCGTTTGCCCTTAAACACAAACCAACTGTCCAACACTTCAGCAAGTACCCTCAACACTCATCCTTTCATCCTGACATGATTCGAAATTACCTCAAAATCGCCTTTCGTAATCTAGGCAAAAACAAGATCTATTCCTTTATCAACATTGGCGGGCTAACTGTGGGAATGACTGTAGCGATGCTGATTGGGTTGTGGATCTATGACGAGTTGTCGTTCGATACCGATCACCTCAACTACAACCGTATTGCCAAAGTTATGCTGCAACAAACGGTTGAGGGCAACACGTCTACCAGCGAATGGGTGCCAATTCCTTTGAGCACTGCCCTGAAAAACGACTACGGCAGTGATTTCAGCCACATCGTTCTGACTCACCAGACCGGGGAACAGATTCTGGCTAACGGTACGGCAAAACTCACGCAAAAAGGGTATTACGCAGAACCGGAATTCCTGGAAATATTACCCCTGAAATTACGACAGGGAGCAAGATCCGGGCTTAACGACCCAGGCTCTATTCTGCTTTCGGAGTCTTTGGCCAGCGCCCTGTTTGGAAATACCGATCCGATTAATCAGCTCGTAAAAGTCAATAATAAGGTAGCGGTTAAAGTGGCTGGTGTTTATCCTGATTTTCCGAACAATTCGGAATTCCGTGATGTGGCTTATGTGCTGCCATGGACGCAATTTGTGGCCGATCAGGAATGGGTAAAACGGGTTGAGGATAACTGGGGCGTAAACGCATTTCAGCTCCTGGTCCAGCTCGCTCCCAACGCTGATCTTGATAAAGTTTCGGCCAAAATAGAATCCGTTAAGGCCACGCACGCCAAGGATGAAGCCAAATTTAATCCCAAAGCTTTTCTGCATCCGATGAGCCGATGGCACCTTTATTCGGAATGGGAAAACGGCGTTCCGGTCCGGGGTCGTATTCAATTTGTCTGGCTGTTTGGTATTATTGGCCTGTTTGTACTTTTACTGGCCTGCATTAATTTCATGAATCTTTCGACGGCCCGTTCCGAAAAACGTGCCAAAGAAGTTGGTATACGAAAGGCTGTCGGGTCCGTTCGCAGTCAGTTAATCGGTCAGTTTTTCAGCGAGTCATTTCTGGTTGTTTTCTTCGCTTTTGCGCTGTCGCTGCTACTGGTACAGCTTGCTCTGCCCTGGTTTAACGAAATCGCCGATAAGAATACCAGCATCCTGTGGAATAATTCGCTGTTTTGGGCGCTTGGCATCGGCTTTAGTTTGATCACAGGGCTGGTTGCGGGCAGTTATCCGGCATTTTACCTATCCGGTTTTCAGCCTGTGAAAGTACTTAAAGGCACATTTCGGGTCGGTCGTTTTGCGTCGATGCCACGTAAGGTGCTGGTTGTGACGCAATTTACCGTATCACTAGCGCTTATTATCGGAACCATCATTGTATTCCGGCAGATCCAGTACGCCAAAAACCGACCGCTCGGCTATGACCGGAATGGTTTGGTAAGTGTCCGGATGAATACGCCGGAACTGATGGAGCGATACGGTATTATCCATACTGAATTGCTGCAAACCGGAGCGGTTGTGAGTGTGGCCGAGTCAAATAATCCTACGACCGGCGTTTATTCGAGCGATAACCGACTGGACTGGAAAGGCAAGGACCCGAATCGGCCGGTCGATTTTAACGTGGTGACCTGCACCCATGATTTTGGCAAAACCGTGGGCTGGCAGATCAAGGAAGGACGCGACTTTTCGCGCAATTTCTCAACCGATTCCACCGGTTTGATCCTGAACGAAAGCGCGATCAAGTATATGGGCCTTAAACACCCGATTGGCGAGCGGATAAAATGGGCGAACGAAACCTATACCGTTATTGGTGTCATTAAGGATCTGGTGACCGATTCACCCTTCGAGCCGGTAAAACAAACGGCTTTCAGGTTGAATTACGAATGGACTAATTTCATTACGATCCGGCTGAACCCGAAGATGAGTGCCCGCGAGGCCCTGAATAAGATTGAGCCGATTTTCCGAAAATACAATCCCGCCAGTCCTTTCGATTACAAATTCGTTAGCGCCGAACAAGATCAGAAATTCCGTGCTGAAGAGCGCATTGGTAAACTCGCAACCTTGTTCGCCATCCTGGCTATTTTCATTAGTTGTCTTGGTTTGTTTGGGTTAGCATCGTTTGTTGCCGAACAGCGTACGAAAGAAATTGGGGTTCGTAAAGTGCTGGGTGCATCTGTCTTTAATCTGTGGCAGCTCCTGTCGAAAGACTTTATCGTTCTGGTCCTGATTTCGTTCCTGCTTGCTTCACCCGTAGCCTATTACTTCATGAGTGGCTGGCTAAAGCAATATACATACCGCTCTGACATATCGTGGTGGATTTTTGCAGTATCAGGTCTGGCGGCCATTGGCATTACGTTAGCAACCGTATCGTTTCAAAGCATCAAGGCAGCGCTGATGAATCCGGTCAGGAGCCTGCGAAGTGAGTAAGTTTTTAGTAGTCGAACTACAGGAAAGCACCGTATGAGCAGCGGTGCTTTCCTGTGCATTGGCATCCGAGTATTGTACTGAAAAATCGGTTAAGCTCCCCGATTATTCTAAACACTTCATCGGCTAATTGGTAGTTCTATGAACTAGAACGAATCATGCTCATGGCTCAACCACATAAACCTGATACCGATACAAACACGATCTTACGCAATCAATTAATCACGTTGCTACAGAAAAGTGAAGCACATCAATCGCTTGACGCTGCCATCAAGAATTTACCCGCTGAATTACGAGGGGTAAAACCGGAGAATTTACCTTATAGCATCTGGCAACTAATTGACCATATCCGGCTGGTACAGTGGGACATCCTTGAATTTTCCCGTAATGCCGACTACCAGTCGCCCCCGTGGCCCGAAGGCTACTGGACCAAACAGGTGCAGCCCCCGGATAACTCGGCCTGGCAACAAGCTCTGGACCAGATTCAGCAGGATCGGGATGCTTTTATTGCTTTGCTGGCCGACCCTGAGTGGGATTTGTTTCAGCCGTTTGCTCATGGCGACGGGCAGAATCTTCTTCGCGAGGCTTTACTGATCGCGGACCATACGGCCTATCATGTGGGTGAAATTATTATTATCCGTCGGCTACTGAACGCCTGGCCACGCTGATGAAACGCATTATAACCTTAGCCCTCTTCATAAAAAGCCCCATTCAGCCAGTAGCCAAACGGGGACCTGCATTCTACTTGAAAGTCCTGATTGAACAAAAACAGGATATTGTATAGACTGAAAACAGGCCATAAATCCCTAGTCTGGCTGGCCGAAATCAATTACTCGGTAGTTATATTTAGTAAGCGTAGAACAATTTAACGTGCAAATCCCCCGGCTTTTTAGCTTCGGACTTTCGATTAGTGATCAACTGGAGTCATTGTCTGATCCGAAAAACGGCCTACTGGAAACAGTAAAGCAGCCAGTTTTTCTGCTTCTAATGCCATGAATCGATGTACTCCTCCCCTCGCCCGTTTATCCCGGGCACTTGCGTTACTAGCTCTTTGCTCTCTGGTCGGGCCACTTTCGGTAGTTGGTCAGGCTAACTCCACGAAGGTGGGTAAGGTCGAGCGCATTAAAGTGCATGGCAAAGGGCTGGAAGGGAATCTGGCCGGCGATTCACCCGATCGGGACGTCTCGATTTACTTACCGCCCAGCTACCAAACCGATAGGAATCGGCATTACCCCGTTATTTATTTTCTTCACGGGTTCACTGACAGCGACGACAAATGGTATGGCTTTACCAAGCATTGGATCAACCTGCCCGCTACTATCGATAAAGCGGTAACTGAAGGAAAATCAGCTGAGTTTATTGTTGTAACGCCCAATGCCTACAATCGCTATTTCGGGAGTATGTATTCTAACTCGGTTACGATCGGCAATTGGGAAGATTACGTGGCTAAAGAACTTGTAGCCTACGTCGACAACCATTACCGAACCATTCCAGAGGCAACCAGCCGTGGATTAGCCGGGCATTCGATGGGCGGTTATGGTACGATCCGAATCGGTGAGAAACATCCCGAGATCTTTTCGAGTCTGTATCTGCTTAGTCCGTGTTGTATGCTTCCGAATCTGACGGCTACACCAAATCCTCAACAGGCGGCCAAAATGGAAGGTATTAAAACGCAGCAGGATCTGGAAAAGGCTGATTTTGGTACGAAAGCCGCTTTTGCATCAGCTGCGGCCTGGTCGCCAAGTACCAGCCAGGAAGAATTCCATCTGGATCTACCCCTGAAAGATGGGCAGCCCCAGCCTCTGGTTATGGCTAAATGGGCTGCCAATGCACCGTTGGTAACGATCGATCAGTACATCTCCAACATCAGGCAGTTAAAGGCGATCGCTTTCGACGCAGGCAATAAGGACGCCAGTATAGCCGCCAATAACAAACTGTTAGACGGCGTATTAACCAGCTATGGCATTGCCCATACGTATGAGGAGTATGAAGGCGACCACATCAACCACATTGCCGATCGAATTGAGCAAAAGATGCTCCCTTTTTTCACCAATAACTTAACCTCCGACAAGGCTGCCGGTTCTCGCTCAGCGAAAAAGAAGTGACAAGGTCAACGTTGAATCTCATTCAGCATCGTTCCGACCAAACCTAGATAGCATCCGACAGGCTGGTAAACGTAAAATCCCTGGCTTTTACGGGTGGTATCATGTTGCCATTCATCCGCACCGGCGTACCCAGAGCCTCAATGTTGTTCAGTACAATAACTGCGCTTTCGTTGAAACGGAAGTTTTTGACCGGAAACTTGATCTGACCATTTTCAATATAGAATGTTCCGTCACGAGTTAATCCTGTTTGTAATAACGTTTTCGGATCAACCATCCGAACATACCAAAGGCGGGTTACCAGAATACCCCGCTCGGTACTTTTGATCATATCGGCCAGCGACTGATTGCCGCCCTGCATGATAAATCCCGACGCGGGCGGAGTGGCTTTCACGCCTTTTTTATCGGCCCAAAAGCGGGAATAGCTCATGTTTTTAACAACCCCTTTCTCAAACCAGGTTATTTTTTCCTGAGGCCGTCCATCACCAACACCCCCTCCACCCAGAAAATTGATCGCTGCAAACCCTCTTCGTCCATCGCCAGAAAACGGTTCATTTGGCGCTTCGGGATTCGTCGGATCGGAATAGATCGTAATTCGTTCGTCAATAAGCTTTTCTCCGAGTCGGGTTCCACCTCCTTTTTTGCTCAGAAAACTTCTTCCTTCATCGGCCAGACGGGTGTCCATGCCCGACATCATGCTCTGCAATAACGTGCTCATGGCCGTTGGCTCCAGAATGACGGTATATTTACCGGGCTCTATGGCTCGGGCACTGGTAGAAGCCAGGGCTTTTTGCATCGCAATCTGGGTGGTCTGTGCGGCATTCAGTTTCGCTATATCATTAAAGTCGCGGGTTACGTAGCCCGACCCTCTGGCATCGGCCGTTCGAACGGTAACCGAGAAATCAACCGAGGTTGCCTTATTATAACCAAACAGACCTTTGCTGTTGGCAATGGCCGAAAAGCCAGTTGAATCCTGTAAAAAGCCAGCAGCACTTAAGTTCTTTTCGACACACGCTTCCACACTATCGAACGCAACCTGAGCCCGATACTCCGAATCCATTTTGGCTGTATTTTCAGAATACATGGGCGTCTCCAGATACTTCTGTGGCCCGATCATGGGCATGTATTCCGGATTTTCAGGAGCCAGCCGGGCGATTTCTTCGGCTCGCCGAACGGTTCGTTCAATTGCCTGATCACTAAACTCATTAACCGTAGCCGAACCTAATCGTTTGCCGATACCAGCACTGATCAAGAGTGACATATTATCAGCTTCGCCCCCGGAGGAAACGCTATTGAGCGCATACCGGATGTTACTGGTCCGGCCTCCGTTCAGACTAACACTCATTTCATCGGCTTTGGAAAAGGATAAAACCTTATCGAGGATTTTCTTTGCTTCTTCTTGGGATATAATAGCCATGGCGTTGAGGTTTAGATTTTCCGTGAGGTATTGAGCACGTTTACTCCATTGAAACGGGCTGTCGAACTGCCGTGCGAAACCGAATTGATTTGAGCGGGCTGCCCTTTGCCATCGAAGAATGTTCCACCCAGACGGAAGTCCCGTTCATCACAAACTTTTACGCATGAGTTCCAGAATTCCTGTGTATTGGATTGATACGCCACATCACGAAGCATCCCGGCAATTTGCCCATCCTTGATCTCATAGAACAACTGGCCGCCAAATTGAAAATTATACCGTTGCTGATCAATCGAATACGACCCATCTCCAATGATATAAATTCCTTTTTTAACATCCTTGATCATCTCATCGACTGTGAGCCGCTCCTTTCCGGGCGCTAACGAAATATTCGCCATTCGCTGGAACTGAACGGTACTCCAGCTATCGGCATAGCAACAGCCCTGCGACTCTGTTTCGCCTAACATGTGCACCTGATCGCGAATGGCCTGATAATTGACAAGAATGCCATCTTTAATAATATCCCACTGCTTGGTCTTCACGCCTTCGTCGTCCCAACCTACTTCGCCCAGCGAGCCGGGTTGGGTTTTGTCGGCGAAGAAGTTTACCTCTTTGCTACCATAGTTAAAATTCTTCGATTGCCACTTGTCGATCGTAGCAAACGACGTACCAGCCAGGTTGGCTTCATACCCCAATACACGATCCAGTTCTGTAGCGTGCCCAACCGACTCATGAATAGTTAGATAGGTATGCGATGGATCCAGCACCAGATCGTATTTACCAGCTTCTACGGTCTTGGCCTTCAATTTCAGTCGGGCCTGTTTGGCGGCAGCCGTCGCGTCTTCGAGCATGTCGTAGCCTTTGTTGTAACGCGTGGTGACCCCGGTCAGTCGGTCGGCAGGAGCGGATTGAAGGTAGTCGTAGCTTCGGCCCATTGGCGCACTCAGCGAATCTCGGGTGGCCATCAGCCCACTCGCTTTATCGACGGCGGTAACCGTGAAATTTGGCCAGATCCGGTGAACATCCTGATCAATATACGAGCCGTCGGTCGACGCGAAATATTTCTGTTCATTGATCATAAACAACACGGAATTAACAAAATCAGCACCGTTGGTTAGTGCCGCGCCATTGACCGATAACAATAGATCTGTTTTTTCTTTAACCGGGATCTCAAATGAGTTTTTCTGAACAGGTGTCTTCCAGGATACTTCGCCAAAGCCTTTCTGAGGTGCGAGCTGCACTGGTTTTTTAAGTAGCTTGGCATGGGCTTTAGCAAAAGCGACAGCTTTCTCGGCCGTTCTGGCTACTGCTTCTTCGCTTTGGGTATCGCCGATGGCCGCAAAACCCCAGCAACCGTTCGCAATAACACGTACGCCCACCCCAAAAGACTCCGTATTGATGATATTCTGCACTTTGTCTTCCCGCGTCATGACGTATTGGTTCAGGTACCGCCCAATCCGGACATCAGCATACGTGGCTCCTTTGACCGTAGCGGCATTCAAAGCAGCATCGGCCAAACGTTTTTTAATGGAAACATCCAGACCTGGCTCCATTAATTCTTCAGCGGTAACAGTGCGGGAATAGGCGGGCAAGGTGGGCAGTAAAATCCCGGCAGCCCCTACGGCCATGAGTTGATTAAAGTCGCGACGATTCACTGTGTGTTTCTCCTATAAGTTAAGCAAAAGAGTGTTCAGCTTCAGATTTGAAGCAGACAAGATCAATTCCATCAAATTCCATTTTAATCCTAATTTATAGAATATAATATTGATTATTTTCAAAAAACATATTTTTAATTTTTACTATTGTTATAATTAAACTATTTATCTATTTAATAATAAGCCATGAAGTTTGGGCCTGGTATAGGAACTCACCAAGTAAACCAGCAGCCGACTTTCAGGTACTGTTCCCGGATATTGGCTTAGCTGGTTTTCAGCATAGTGAAGCGTTATAAGCACCGAAGATAAGGTGGATAAACGCGTCTCGAAAAGCCTTCGAAACCCCTCTCAAAATCGCCAATTTGCCTGCCTGCTATAGATTTTACGAATAAACAAACCTACATTAGACGTAAAACCAGCAACGAGTTATTGTCTGTGGTGGAGCGAATGCGTAAGAAAAATAGAGTTACCTGGCTCTTCCTGTTAGGTCTGGCAACAGCTTTGTCGGTTAGTAAAGCCCTGGCCTCAGAAACACTTTTTTATATTGTAAAGCAGTCCGATTGGCTTACGTATGCCAACAAAGCCTGTTTCGCTCCCCCATCCCTTTCCAGAGATGGCTTTATTTCACTCCTAACGCCTGAACAGGTAATGCCTACCGCCCAGGCGTTGTTTCAGGGACAGAAGGACTTGCTCTTACTTAAAATTAATTTATCCTCGGCTGATCCGCTGTTGAAGTGGGATGAACTGGCTGGAAACGAAGCGTCTTTGCCCCGTTATTACGGCGAACTTTCCCGTAGATTCGTTAAGAAAGTCGAGCGCTTCCAAGCCCGAAAAGACGGCAATTTCAGTTTACCCAATGAGCCCTTAACGAAGCGCTTAATGCCGCAACTATTTCCAAGAGGGCTTATCAGCAAATTCCTTACCTATCAGCACTGGCAGAACACCGATCGATTCCATCAGCTACAGGTTGATAACTTTCTTCGACCCAAAGTTCAGCTACAATGGTGGTATTTTGACTTTTTTCTTCAAGACGGCAGTTCGATGGTGTTGACCTTTATTCCTCAACATTGGTGGCAACCAGCAGACACGAAAGAAAAGAAAGCCGTTTTTACCATATCGCTCAAAACCCGACAAGGCATTGTTAAACGATTCACAAGCATCATGCCTCAGTCGGCGCTTAAAACGGCCGCCGATCATCTGGAAATTCCGGGCTGCTTACTCATTCAACACACGGGCTCCAGTACTGATAACCACTACCAGATTCGAGTCAATTTCCCCGAAGTATCGGGCGTTTTTGACATCAGGCCAACACAACCTCCGTTTGCCGCTTATCCAACGGGTGTCATGCCGGGTGTTCTGCAAACCGTTCTTAGCGGGGTACATATTGGAGCGCCAAGCTTTAGTTATGTTTCTCAAATTCCGAGCAGCAACGTGTCAGGATCCATTTCGTGGGATGACTATCAGGCTAAAATCGAGGGTCAGGCCTATCATGAACAAGGTCGCCTGAACGATACGCCGGAACGGCAGCCAGCCAGTTGGACCTGGTATCATTTCTCGGGCAGTGGATGGAATATTTTCGGCACCCCAGGTAGTTACATTTACCTTCAACGGGGCGACGAGATTTTACGGTCTGGCTTTCATCTGGTCAGTCAGCAGTATACGTTGCAGAACCGAACGTTTAGTAGCCCCGATCACGCTAAACTCCTGACTGGTGGAGAAATTAATTTTCGCCATGAAAAACTGGCGTTTCAGCTCAAGCTTTCGGGATCTTCGTCTAAAACATTAATTTGTTTCCCCTCTTCTGACCCCAATCAAGTCTGGGGAACGGTTGAAGGGCCAGCTACACTTTTAATTTCCGACGGATCAACGACGAAGTTACTTGACGGCCGAATGTTTCTGGAAACCTGCTCCTGGGAAGTCTACGATCAGAAAAAAGACACCAAATAGGGTGCGTAAACTTCTATAAAACGGGCTTCTTGCTGATGGCCCCAGAATTGTTGTCCGTTCAGGGTTTCATTCGTTTTCCTCCGGCAGTTTGCGAATGATGGCGAACCTTTCGGGATAAGAGTATACGGTTATAAAGTTCAGTTACCGCCCGCTCTGGATAAGGTCTATTTCAGGAAAATTTTCGACTGGCTCAGGAAAACAAAGGAAGAGGTATGCGTTCATTTTCCTACTTTTGAACCTGCTACTTTTTTTGTTACTCGTGAACTCATTATCAATCCAACAAACCGTTGCCCGCCACTTACTCGCTGTGCAGGCTGTCCGTTTACAACCTAACTCACCTTTTACCTGGAGTTCGGGCTGGAAATCACCCATCTATTGCGACAACCGCGTTACATTGGCTTATCCGGAAGTCCGTACATTCATTAAAAATGCCCTGGCCGATCGCATCCGGCAGGAGTTTCCAACGGTAGACGTGATTGCAGGCGTTGCTACGGCGGGCATTCCACAAGGCGTTCTCGTTGCCGACGCCTTAAACCTTCCCTATTGTTACGTCCGGCCCGAGCCTAAAGCACATGGTATGGGCAAACAGATTGAAGGGCGATTAGAAGCCGGACAGCGTGTGGTGGTGATCGAAGATCTGATTTCAACAGGCGGCAGTTCGCTTAAAGTGGTCGATGCACTCCGTGCAGCCGGGGCTGATGTGTTGGGGATGGCTGCCATTTTCACCTATGGTTTCCCGTTGGCCGCCCAGAATTTTGCCAATAAAAATGTCCCGTTAGTCTGTCTGAGCGATTATACTAGTTTGTTATCCGAAGCACAGGCACTCGACTACATTCCGGCCGAAGCACTGGCTTCACTTACCACCTGGCGCGAAAACCCAGCCGAATGGGGAAAAGAATAAGGGAAAGGATTCGGTTTACACACAGAAAGCGCCAAGCCCAATAACTGTAAACCGAATCCTGTAAACCAGTAACCGTAAACCACAACCCGTAACATGGCCACCATCACTGCCCGAATCGAACGGTCACCTTATGAGACTCATCTCTCGACCAGTTCGCAAGTTATTGTTGTCGACGAACCCCACGAAGCGGGTGGTCAGGATCGGGGTATGAGGCCGGGAGAATTACTGGCAGGATCGCTGGCATCCTGCACGGTCATAACCCTGCGCATGTACGCTGACCGTAAAGGCTGGCCCGTCGATTCGATTGTTGCTCACGTCAGTTACACGTATGACCCGGTAGGAAAGCGGTCTTTATTTTCGATGAAGCTGAATTTAAACGGTGACCTGAGTCAGGAACAGCGCGTCCGGTTACTTGAATTAGCGGATCGATGCCCTATTCATCGGGCACTGGGAGATCCTATTGACTTTGAGACAACGCTCGTCGACGATTTAAGCCCAAACCATCCCCCATCTACCAGCGTTGAGTTACTGACTGAAGAGCCTAATTCATAACGACTATGAGCGAGAGCCCGGAAATTACAAAAACCAATAGCAACGGCGAGATTACCGTTGTCTGGAAACCTGCGGTCTGCATTCATTCAAAACTCTGCTGGACACAACTAGCCGAGGTATTCAATCCTCGTGCACGACCCTGGGTCAACATAGAGGGAGCTGGTACCCAGCGCATTATTGAGCAGGTTGACCGCTGTCCATCAAAAGCATTGAGTTATTTCCGCAATGAAGAGGCAATCGAGCCAGAAGCTATACTGGCCGAAAGCCTGGTGGAACCGTTGCCCAATGGCCCGTTGCTGGTATACGGTAATCTTCGAGTGAAAGACGCAGACGGTCACGAAACGCAAAAGAACAAGGTTACAGCCTTTTGTCGGTGCGGTGCCAGTAGTAACAAACCGTATTGCGATGGTACGCATCTAAAAGTTGGATTCGTGGGATAAACCCGGCTGTCCAATAAGCCACTCCCCGATTCTGTAAATCCAGCGGACGTATGATTGCTCAAAAAATAGCAGAACGAATTGGTCGGCCTGACCTGATCGACGTCCTGGCAAACGAGCTCACCAGTTCAGAACTGACCTCCTTGCTGTTGGATGTATTTGACCGCAAAGCTCAACAGCTATCACCCGCTGAGCTGTTGCGGGCCTACCAGAGCAATCGGTTTGTTAAACCTGCCGATATCGATGTCGTTGGCCTACACGCCCTGGAAAGCCAGATATTTACCGTTTTTAATCAATTTGACTTCTCACCAGTGGAGTTATCCCCGGTAGCTCCGTTAGGAAGCTGCTCCGTCATTTCTACTACTGGTCAGAAAAAAGTGCTGTCGGCTACCCGGCAAACGGAGGTCGTTGCCGACGCGACCAACGCACTCGCACTGCACGTTGCAGATGCCCGGCTGACAAAGCGAAAGTCAGCTCATTTGGCTCCGGAAAAGCTGCGATTCAGTACAATTCATCGTCACCTTCGGACCCCTACATTGCCCGATATACCTGGAATGCGATCGCATTTTAAAATTGCCTGTTTCGTTTTGGCTGGCCGCGATTCAGGTAGCCATCGATTCGAAAAAGAAGCATTAGCCGAGCATGTAGCCATGATGACGGCGCTTTTTCGCGATACGTTACACATCGACAAGCTGACGTTTCGGTGCTATCCACGCAAAGGTTACGCCGACCCGGTTGCCTTCGTGACTAAACTGGTCGACTATGTAAGGGAACAACAGGCCGACGTTCGTATCGAGATTCCAGAGAATGTTGTTGGCGACAATAATTACTACAAGGGGCTGCAATGTAAAATTGTGATTGAACACAATGGACAATCAATTGACATCGGCGATGGCGGTTTCGTTGACTGGACTCAGCAATTGCTTCAGAATCGGAAAGAGCGCTTATTTACAGCGGGCATTGGCATTGAAATGCTGTATCGATTACTCCAGTCATAATTGGCTCTTAATCAGGGCAGCATGGAATTTATATCTGACGCATGAGTCGGGTAAGCGAATAGCATAGCACCTAGTGCCTTAGCCGGAATCTTGTGCTTCATGGCCATCGCAAACAGGTTAATTACGTCTTCACTGCCAGAACCCAGCAAATGTGCTCCTACGATCTGATCCGTTTCGGCATCAACCAACGTTTTAAAGCCCGTAATCGGCTCATTGATTCGGCGGCTTACGTACCAATCGGCGGTTTCCTGAAACATGACCTTTACCGGAAGCCCTTGCTGTCTGGCCTGTTCTTCGGTCAGACCGATAGAGGCTAGTGGTGGCCCGGTAAATACGGTTGTTGGCACCGGATCGTTTGTGTAGGTACGCTGATTGCCATTCAGGATATTGTGTGCTACAATACTACCTTCATACGACGCCAATGGCGTAAGTGGCAATCCTTTGTCGGCCACGTCACCACAGGCATATACTGCCGGATTCGATGCGCTTTGAAGGTATTCGTTCACCATCACGCCCTTCTTACCGATCGCAACGCCAGCAGCATCCAAGGCCATTTCGGCCACGTCGGCTACCCTGCCAGCAGCATGAACGACCAAATCAGCCTCTGCCGAGTAGCTTTCACCACCGTGCTCATAGTGAACCATTAACCTAGCTGGCGTTTTTTCTACTTCGGTTACCTTTGCTTCCAGCACGATAAAAATGCCGATAGCACGCATGGCTTTGACCAATAAGTCAACCAAATCAGCATCGAATCCTTCCAGTGGTTGTTTGCCCTGATGAAGAATGGTCACCTTGGCCCCGGCACGCGCGGCAATATGCGCAAACTCGAAGGCAATGTACCCCCCGCCCACCGTCACGATCTCGTTAGGCAACTCCGCGAGTTCCATAAACCTGGTACTGTCAATGAGGAGCTCTTCGCCCGGAATGTTCAGAGTTTGCGGTCGTTGACCGGTAGCAATAACAATATGGTTAGCCGATAACTCCTCATCACCGACCCGAATTGTCGTTGCCGACAGGAATGTAGCTGCACCATGAAAAAGCTGAATGCCCTGGTCTGTAAATTTCTTCTCGGTCTTTTCGGGGATCGAATCGGTAAATGTTTTTTTAAATTGAATCAGGTCAGCCCAGTTTATGGTAGCCGTATTTGTGATTCCTCTTCCGGTCAACTGGGCAGATCGAGCCACGATTTCGGCCGCACCCACCAGTACTTTCTTCGGATCACATCCGCGCTGTGAGCAGGTACCGCCAAAAGGTAATTTATCAATAATAGCGACAGATTTACCGGCTTCACGGACCGTTTCAGCGACGGTCTTTCCGGCAGACCCAGTGCCAATAACAATAAGATCGAATGACTGCATAGGAATGGTGCATGATAGTTTGCTAATGTATAACTGCAATCCGGTCGAATTGTCTAAATCAGTCATTCGCCAATAGCCGTAGCACGGTTTCTAACGAACGATGTGCAAAAACAAAAACGGGTAATCAGGGCTCTATCCCCAATTACCCGTTTTCAGAATTACCTGTATTAAGTACTTATGCTACTGCTTCGTAGAGTTCCTCCCGTTGAGCCTTCACGCGATCATCGGTGAGGTATTCGTCGTAGGTCATCAATTTGTCGAGGATACCCGCCGGCGTAATCTCAATGATGCGGCTGGCAATCGTCTGCACAAACTGGTGGTCATGTGAGGTAAATAAAATCGGACCTTTGAAGTCGATCAACCCATTGTTGAGCGATTCGATAGATTCGAGATCGAGGTGGTTGGTTGGCTCATCGAGCATCAGAACGTTCGCACCCGACAGCATCATTTTCGACAGCATACACCGCACTTTCTCTCCTCCACTCAACACCGTCGCTTTTTTCAACGACTCTTCGCCCGAGAATAACATCCGGCCTAAGAAACCCCGAATAAAGCTTTCGTCTTTTTCGACTGAATATTGCCGCAGCCAGTCGACCAGGTTCAGATCCGTCTGGAAGAATTTCTCTTTTTCGGCATCCGTCGGGAAATACGACATGGTAATGGTGATGCCCCAGCGGAACGTACCCGAATCGGCTTTGCGTTCGCCCGCCAGAATATCGAGCAGGGCCGAAACGGCGAGTCCGTCGCGGCTATACAGGAATATTTTATCCTGTTTATTGACCGTAAACGACAGATTTTCGAACAATTTCGTACCGTCTTCGGCCGTATACGTCAGGTTTTCGACCGTTAGAATCTGGTCGCCAGGTTCGCGCTCAGGCTTGAAATTGACGTATGGATATTTCCGCGACGACGGCTGAATATCTTCAATCGTCAATTTTTCGAGCAGTTTGGCACGGCTGGTTGCCTGCTTCGACTTCGATGCATTGGCGGAGAATCGACGGATAAACTCTTCGAGTTCTTTCCGCTTATCTTCGGTCTTTTTGTTCTGATCCTGCCGTTGTTTCAGAGCCAGTTGACTCGATTCATACCAGAACGAGTAGTTTCCGGCAAAGAGTTTAACCTTGCTGAAATCCACGTCCACGATCTGCGTACAGACCTGATCCAGGAAGTGGCGATCGTGCGATACAACAATGACGGTATTGCTAAAGTTAGCCAGGAAGTTTTCGAGCCAGCTCACCGATTCCACATCGAGGTTGTTCGTCGGCTCATCGAGCAGCAGCACATCAGGGCTACCAAATAAGGCCTGAGCCAGCAGTACGCGCACTTTTTCGGAACCATTAATATCCGACATCAGGGCGTAGTGCAGGTCTTCTTTTATACCCAGACCCGACAGCAAACTAGCCGCATCTGACTCCGCATCCCAGCCATTCATTTCGGCAAATTCAGATTCGAGTTCAGCGGCTCTTTCGCCATCGGCATCCGTAAAATCCTCTTTGGCGTACAATATATCTTTCTCCTGCATAATGTCATACAGGCGCTTATTGCCCATGATAACGGTTTGCAGGACCGGGAATTGGTCGTAAGCGGATTGATTCTGGTTCAGCACCGACATCCGTTCGCCGGGCGTCATCGTCACGGTTCCGGTTTGAGGTTCGATTTCGCCAGACAGAATTTTCAGGAAGGTTGATTTACCGGCTCCATTTGCTCCGATTACACCATAACAGTTACCGGACGTAAATTTTATAGTGACGTCGTCGAATAACACTCGCTTCCCATAGCGTAGGGAGACGTTTTGTACCGATACCATGCGTTGATTTCTGTTCAGATTGAACGACAAAGATACGAAATTTTAGCGGGAAAAGGGAACCTCTTCAAGCTTCTTGCCGAGGAATGGATTCTGCATAAATCTTCGCCTGGTATCTGGCTAAATTACGTAGTTTTGCCCGATTGACTCAATGACAAACTCATGCTTAAAGCCACTACCCTTTCGTTTCTGACCGATCTGAAAGCGAACAATAACAAACCCTGGTTCGATGCCAATCGCCCTGCTTACGAAGCAGCCAAAGGCGACTTCATTCAATTTGTCACTACCTTGATAGATGGCTTAAACACGATTGATCCGGCTATTTCTGAAACACCCCTTCAGGCTAAAAGCTGCATCTTCCGCATCAACCGCGATGTGCGTTTTTCGGCCAACAAATCGCCTTATAAAACCAACTTCGGCGCGTGGTTCAACAAGGGCGGCAAGAAACTGGAATCAGCAGGCTATTACTTCAATCTGGAGCCGGGCAGAAGTTTTATTGCAGGTGGACTTTATATGCCGGATGCAACCATCCTGGCTACGATCCGACAGGAAATTGACTACAATCTGGCTGAATTTGAAAGCCTGCTTATGCAACCAGCCTTTACAAAACACTTCACTGGTTTGAATCGCGGAGAAGCCCTGCAACGGCCACCCAAAGGCTACGCAGCCGATAACCCAGCCATCGAATACCTTAAGTTAAAAAGCTTTACATCGAGCCATAATCTGGTCGATGATGCGTTGACTAAATCCAGTCTTTCCAAACGGACGATCGACGTATTTGCAGGTCTCCAGCCGTTCGTGCAGTTCCTGAACCGGGCGGTGGGGTGAAAGTAGTTATATAGTACTCCCCCAAATTAGGACCACTAGCTAAGTTGAAAAACAAGCTGTAAATAGTGGTTCAAAATGAAAGCAAAACGCAAGCAGCACTCGCCTGCCTTTAAAGCCAAAGTGGCTCTGGAAGCAT